>JAFMMM010000006.1 GCA_017859815.1 Planctomycetota bacterium
GACCGTCCAGCGCGACCGCACCTGGAGCACCTCCCTGATTGCCGTAATGGGGATACTGCCAAAACAGCGGCCGTTGAAATTGTTCAGCAGCGACACCAGCCAGAAGTGGCCTGAGCGACTGACCATCAAACTTAAGTTCCTGTGGCGTCTCCACATTGCAGAAGTCGAGGATTGTGGGCACGTAATCCATACTGATGATCGGAGCGTCACAGGTGGTCCCTGCTGGAACCTGTCGAGGCAGTCGAACGATCGAGACGACTCGAATCCCACCTTCATAGAGCCATCCTTTTCCGGCCCGCAGCGGCATGTTGGAGGTCGGTGACCCCTCACTGGTGGAAAGACCACCGTTGTCGCTGGTCAGTATCACGAGGGTATTGTCTTTTAAACCCAGTCGTTCAATCCCGCTGAGTACCCGACCAATCGCCTGGTCCATTGCTTCCACCATTCCGGCGTAGACAGCATGATCCTGGCTCATGCGCACTTTCCGCGGCGGTTCATCAGCAAAGACATCCCGCACTTCCCGTTGCTCTCTCCGTTCCTGATATTTCTTCTTCAGATCTTCACGGGCCATCAGGGGGGTGTGTACGGAGTAGAACGGTAGCCAGACAAGAAATGGAGAGTCCCGGTTCTGCTCCATAAAGGAAACTGCTTCTTGCGCGAGCCGATCCGGCAAATGCTCCCCGGGAGGACCGTCGGTCAGGCGCGGATTTCCGTAGGGAGAAAAGTACCGCTTTCCTCCATACGGACCACCTCGCGCGATGCCACCTCGATTCACGTCAAACCCCTGGTCTTCCGGAAAGAACCCTTCGTCTCCAAGGTGCCACTTTCCTCCGAAGAACGTGGAATAGCCCGCTGGCTTTAAGAATTCTGCAATGGTCTGCTGTTCCAGCGCCAGTTGCATGCTGTAGGGCGCTGGCAGATGCGGAGTATTGCGTCTCCATCGGTCCGGCTGGGCAGCCCCGATGTAGTCGGTAATTCCGGTTCGCTGGGGATACAGCCCCGTCACAAGACTTGCTCGTGTTGGAGAACACACAGGGCAGGCAGCATAAGCCTGACTGAACATGACCCCCTCCGATGCAAGGCGATCTGCATTCGGTGTTTCATAAAATGAACTGCCGTAGCAACCGAGATCACGTTGCCCAAGATCGTCAACGACCAGAACAACAACATTCAGCCGATCTGTTGGTTTCTCTGCCGAGCATTGAGCCAGGCAGGGAATCAGGCAAAGTCCGGTCAGCACCAGCAAACGAATCGATTTCACCAGAAGTCTCCCTGAGCACAGGAAAATGAAAGACTGACACCGCAGTGGCCAGTCGGCAGCGATGATAGGCAAAACATTGTCCGTTCGCACTCACGCCATTCAGGCTTGGGACGCTTATTTCAGGAAACGAATGCATGAGGGAGACTTCAGCTGCACCTGAGATGCAAACTGCAGACTGCCGTTGCCTGGATCGATGTGAAAGCTCACCACCGAATCGCCCGGCATGTTGGCACAGACAAGGATCTGTCCATCCTCACTGATTGCCAGGTTCTGCGGCCCGGCACCGCGTGAATCCACCAGTCCTTTTCTTTCCAGAGTCCCGTCGGCCTGCACAGCATAGACAGCAATACTGTCATGCCCCCGATTTGTTCCGTAGAGAAAGCGGCCATCAGGTGTGAACTTCAGATCTGCACAGTGGCTGACTCCTCCAAAGTCTTTCGGAAGCGTGGAGATTGTCTGCAGTATCTGCATTCCACCATCCCTGGCGTTCCATGCAAGAGTCGTGATCGTGCAGGCCAGTTCGTTGATGACAGACAGGGATTTCTGGTTTGGATGAAAGGAGAGGTGCCGCGGCCCGGAGCCCGGCGGCAATGCAACCGTTGAAACGGCCGCTGGTTCGAGAGCGGCCGTTTCGGGATTGAGTCTGTAACAGTGCAGATTGTCAGTGCCCAGGTCCGCAGCAATGGCAAATCGACCATCGGGACTGATCACAAAGCAATGAGCGTGGGGTTCCTGCTGCCGTGCGGGATTCACACTGCTGCCCTGGTGCTGAAAGAAACTCACCGCCGGGGAAAGCCTGGCAGCGGAGGCTTTGAAGGACACGACGCTTCCCGTGAGATAATTGGCAACCAGCACGGTTCCCCCGTTTGCGGCGAATTCGACAAAACAGGAGGCAGTCCCCTGAGTGCTGCTGCGGCCGATCGGCTGCAAATGCAGTGACTTTGGTTCAAACTGCCAGGCAGCCAACTCTTCGTCCCGGGCTCCGCCGAATGTCTCGGCATGGATGGAACATAACAGATCCTGTTCAGGACTGAGATCGAAGAAGAACGGGTGTGGAATCTCCGCACATTTGTTGAGCAGTTTGAATTTCCCGCTGTCTGTATTCAGCTGTAGCCCCGTCAAACCACCCTCCGGCAGCGGAGCAAAAGAAGACACCAGCAGTCGCGGCTCATCAGCCTGAACCTGAACAACAGACAGCGGTAACCCCAGCAGCAACAGAAAACTGCACAGCGTGATCAGCAACGAATACACAGAATCTGCCATGAGATGTCTCCACCGGAATTCAGAACCGAGAACCCAAAACAAACCGTATCCACGGTTTATCTCAATCTTCTGCTGATCGCCAGCGAATGGTGAAACTCACCAAGCACCAATAAAATTGTCCCGTGTTCACTGACGCCTGCGGCGAGGATGTCAGAATATGCGTGATTCACTCGAACCTTCCCCGATTCCTTCGGAACCTGCCATGAGACAAAAAACGAGATTGATTGCACCAGTTCTGTTGCCGGTCATCGCAGCGTTGCTGCCGTCGTCGCTGCCGGCACAGCAGGAAACATATCCGGTACCTCCGGAAGCCGTAACGAATGAGGACGTTCCCAGGGGGGCGGTCGAGGGGCCGTTTGAATTCCGCAGTAAGATCTTTCCAGGCACTGTTCGCAAATACTGGGTCTATGTCCCTGCTCAGTACGACTCTGCAAAGCCGCCATGTCTGATGATTGTTCAGGACGGACTGGGACGTGCGAAGGGCTGGAAGCTGCCCACCGTTCTGGACAACATGATCCACGACCAGCGGATTCCGGTGCAACTGGGTGTGTTTGTGGAACCCGGCATCGTTCCTGCACCGAACGATGACGCAAACCCTCGTTTTAATCGCAGCTTTGAATATGACGGACTGGGTGATCGCTACGCTCGCTTTCTGACAACCGAGCTCCTTCCGGAAATTCGCGACCGCTGGACGTTCAGTGACAACCCGGATGATCGCTGCATCGCAGGATCAAGCTCCGGAGCAATCTGCGCATTCAACGCCGCCTGGGAACGCCCGGACGCATTTCGGCGAGTCATCAGCAGTGTTGGTACGTATGTCTCCCTTCGAGGAGGTGATCAGTTTCCGGCTCTGGTGCGGAAAACGGAGAACAAACCGCTGCGGATCTTCCTGCAGGACGGCAGCGCAGACCTCGATATTTACGCCGGCTCGTGGTGGCATGCCAATCAGGCGATGCTTTCATCGCTGCAGTTTGCCGGATACGACGTCAAGAATATCTGGGGACAGGGAGGACACAACTCCCGACACATGGCAGCGGTTGTGCCGCAGGCCCTCGAGTGGATCTGGAGAGACTACCCTGAACCGCTGCAGCCAGGGCGAGCAAAGGCCCGTCGAACCGATCTGCTCATTGATGGTGAAGACTGGGAACTGGTCAGCGAAGGTCATGGGTTCACGGAGGGCCCCGCTGTCAGTCCTGACGGGGACTTGTTCTTCACGGACATTCCGAACAACCGAATTCATCGCGTCGATTCAGAGGGACGCGTGTCTGTCTTCGCCGCAAATACCGGAAAGGCCAACGGTCTGATGTTTGGACCGGATGGAAAACTCTATGCGTGCCGCACCGAAGATGCTGAAATTGTCCGCTACACGATCGATGGCCGGATGGAAAAATTCATCTCCGGAATCCGAGGGAACGACCTCGTTGTGCTTGCAGACGGCAGCGGATACGTCACGGAACCGGACCAGGGACGCCTGTGGCATTTTCAGCCTGACGGAGCGACTCAAATTGTTGACACCGGTATTGAATTCCCCAATGGGGTGATTCTGTCACCGGATCAAACCCTTGTAACGGTTTCGGACACGCGCGGGCGCTTCTGCCTGTCGTGGCAAAAACAGCCCGACGGGACTCTAACGGCTCGGCAGGAATACGGTTGGCTGCACGTCAGCGATCACGTCAAAAGCAATGCCGACGGCATGACCGGGGATACAGAAGGCAGGATTTATGTGACGACCGCAGCCGGCGTTCAGGTGCTGGACCAGCTGGGCCGAGTTCATTTCATCATCCGCAGCCCTGGAACAGGCTGGCTTTCCAACGTGACCTTCGGCGGCAGGAACCAGGACATTCTTTACGCAACTTGCGGCAGTGAAGTCTGGAAGCGACGCCTGAATGCTCGGGGCGTCCGTCTTAGCGCCCCCCCCGTCAAACCCCCCAAACCACGTCTTTAAACCCTTTCGCTGGCAAAAACTCACGAGTCAGAGCAGTCCAGCGTTAATCCTCCCGGCAGGCTGCGGTCTTTCCGACACAGCGGCTTGTGGGTGGACTTGAGAGAGTGTCCGCTCACCAGCCGGCTTTATTTTGGGGATAGAATGGGTCAGCCTTCCCGGAGAGTGCGAAAAATGTTGAACGCAGTCGTACTGCTGATTTCTGCAGCGGCACTAGTGGCAGTCTGCATGCTGGTGCTGAGCCTGAGTTCACCTCGGCCGTCCAATCTTGGGGTCAAGGACGGTCGGCTCGCGGCCTGTCCGCCCAGCCCGAACTGCGTTTCCACCCAGGCGGAAGACCGCGATCACTGGATCCAGCCGATTGACGCAGACCACGACCAGGCCCTGAGCGTAATTCTTGAGATTGTACGCAGGATGCCGCGTGTCACGATTGTGGCCACAACGAACAACTACATTCACGCGGAATTTCGCAGTCGTCTGTTTCGGTTCTGTGACGATGTGGAGTTCTTCCTCGACCCCGAGAGCAACCGGATCCACTTCCGCTCCGCCTCCCGGCTTGGGCATTCCGACCTCGGTGTGAACCGAGCACGGATGGAGCAGATTCGCGAACAGTTTCTGCGGACCGTCGAGCATTTCGAAACGAATTTCTCAGCACAGCGGCGCGAACGTGCGGTCGCTGTCGGGTGAGAACCGGCCCAGCTGAACGCTCACTCAAGTGACTACGCTGTCATTATTTTCGGGCCTGCCCTCAATGTAGAACCAGTTGTGAATCGGCTGCAGCACGTGTTGCACGTCCGCCAGTAACTCCTGATCAATCGGTTCTACAGCCCAGTCTGCCCACTGACGAATGCGATCAGGGTTAGCCGACCCCGTGATACAGGTTGTGAAGTCAGGGTTTGCGATCGAAAACTGCAAAGCCAGCTTTGCGATATCGGATCCGCGGTTGCGACACAGCTCCGCCGCACGAGCAGCCACCTCCCGCACCTCAGCAGTTGCTTTGTGCCACGGGGGCAGAGGAGCATCACAGAGAAGTCGGGCAGAGAATGGTGCCGCGTTCATAATCCCGACACCTTTTTCCTGACACAACGGGACCAGTTCGAGAGCCATGTCGTTCTGCAGGGTGTAGTGGTTGTAGGTCAGCAGAACATCAACATCGCTGGAATTCTCCAGCACGTACCGGAACATCTTCATGGGGTATCCGCTGATTCCCACATACCGAACCTTGCCAGCATCCACCAGCTTCTTCAGAGCCGGCAGCGTTTCCTCGACGATCTGAGACATCTCCACGAATTCCAGATCGTGACAGAGGACGATGTCCAGATGTTCCACTCGCATTCGTTCCAGCGAGATATCGACGCTTTCGGCAACCCTGCGGGCACTGAAGTCGAAGTGATCCGGAGCGTAACGTCCCAGTTTGGTGCCAAGGTAGTATCTGTCTCGTGGGATTGAAGGAAGAATCTGCCCCAACAACACCTCACTCATTCCACGGCCGTAATACGGTGACGTATCGATGAAATTCATCCCGCAATCGAGTGCAGTTTCAACACTTCGCAGGCACTCGTTCAGATCAACAGTGCGAAACTCCGCCCCAAGTGACGAGGCCCCGAAGGACAATGGAGTCAGGTCCAAATCTGTTTTGCCAAGATGACGAACCGGGAGCATGGGCAATGCCTGCAGAAGAATGAGGATTGAAATCAGGTCGTGGTTTGGAGCATAGCATTCAGCGAGACAGTCTCAACCCGCCCCAAATCCCTCGACTCCATGATCGCCCGAATTCGCGAGGAAAACGCAGGCCTCGTGAAGCGGCAGGATCTGCTCAACCGCACCTCCAATCGGCAAAGCTGTTCTGAGCAGGCTGCACGAAACCGGCAGAAACACCGGATCTCCCCCGCGTGTGCCAGACACACATGCCTGCAAAAGCCGAAAAACAATTACCCTCGTAACAATCGTTACAGTTTGACAATTTGCCTGACCGATACATTCGACAACGCTGTGCCGGCGCACTGATTCTGCATTTGCAGAGCAGATCTCCGGTGAAATGAGCGGAAACACAGTGAAGGCAGTCACTGACTGCAACTTCTCCAAGGATGGTTCAATGCGGATTAGGCATTCCCTCAAGGCGATTGTGCCACTTTTTCTGACACTTGCAGGACAACTTGCATTCGGACAGGGTGCAGCTCCCCCGACAAGTGTTCCTCCGGGATTTCTACCCAGTCCCGGCTCGGGCTCACCGTACTCCTCCGGATCTGTGTTCGATCCGCGTTTCTCGCAGACGTATAACGATGCGGGAATGTGGTTTCAGAATTCGCGTAACGGGTTCGGACCAAACAACAGGGCTCGGAAGCCTTTTCTGAACCTTGACTACACCTACAGCTCAACACGAAATCTCAGCGGCATCCTCGGGAATAGTTCTTCGCAAAGCTATTACCAGCAGAATGACCCCGACAGCGACGGCATTGTCGATGACCTCGCATACTTTCGTTATATGGACCCCGCTCGCGGTGCGTTCATTCCGGAACTGAATACTCACGGCATGAAAGCCAGCGGTGGCTGGTGGAACGTTGACGGCAGCGGGTTCCTGATGGACATCGGCTGGCAGGTCGACGCAACTTCCACCTACGACGCTCGTGCCGGCGTCATGTCTCAGCGAATCGACACAGCGACGGCACTGGCACTCGCCTCAAACGGTGGCAATGCGATTGCTAAGCCGTTCACAACAAATGGCGGCAGCGATCTGGGCCTGACTCTCGGTTTCATTCTTGCCCCAGGCGTTCCCTTTGACGATACGGACTCAGTGGAGTACGGGGCGTGGGGAACGACCTTCAGCATTCTGGATCGCACACTGCTGAACCTGCACGGCATCCCGATTGATGACGGCAGCCTGCTGGGTGCCACGATTCCGTATGACCTGCAGTTTCGGATGCAGCACAGTCTGACCACACTGGGGTCCAGTGGTGCGTTCGCCTTTGCTCCCATCAGAAACTCCGGTGGTATTCGCATCAACCCGACCTTTGGTGGTCGGTATCAGAAAGTCAAGGAGAACTTCGCCTTCTTTGGCGCAGACAGCGGACTGGCCTACATTGGCAGCGGCGATGATGACACACCCGAGAATGCCAAGGTCTTTCCTCCCTACGATGGGATCGACGACGATGACGACTTCATCGCTGACAACCTGGCGGAAGACACTGACCCTGAGTTTGTGCAGATCAATCCTTTCGATCCGGTCATGGTTCGCGCTTATCACCAGTCTGAAGTCGTCAGTAATCTCGCCGGTCCGGAGTTTGGATTCAATTATCGATTCGGCGATGAAGACGAAGGCATCAGCATTCTTGGCTTCTCCAAGTTCGCACTGATGTTCAACAACGAACAGGTTCGGGTCTTCGGTGACAATCTGTTCAATCACATGAGTATCGCTGATACGCCGGACCCGGTCACCGGGCTGTTTCCAGCCCTTGATGGGTTTGACACCAACAACCTGAACGGGCCCTCGGCCAACGCTTACTCCAGCAGTTCCAGCACCGTGCACCTGTCACCACTGTTTGAACAGTCGCTGGTTGCCGAAATCCCGCTCTTCAACCGTGTTCCGGTTCTGTCCGATGTTCGTATTCTTGACGGAGCGAAACTTCGCCTTGGCTGGACCTTCCTCATCATCGGAGAGATTGCTGATCCACTGCAGTCGGTTCAGTACACATCCAACCCACAGCTCAACATGTTCCCGAAGGCCAGATCCCGTCGGGATACATTCAGCCAGCACACGCTGAATGCCGGTCTGAGCTGGACATACTGAGCCGCTGCTGATCAGGACAAGTTGTCGATTCAGGCCCGACCGATTCCGGTGCGGGCCTGTTTCATAGAACGGTCTTCCAGTGAGTCAGAAATACAAAGAACCCATGACGCTTGAAGAACTCCAGGAGATGATTGCCCGCATGTATTCGCGCAAGGACGAGGCGCGCGGAGTCGAGGGCACGTTCATGTGGCTGATGGAAGAAGTCGGTGAACTGGCTGCCTCACTGCGGGACAATTCACCGCGAGAAGAAACCGCACGCGAGTTTGCGGATGTGCTGGCGTGGCTGGCAACAATTGCCAACGTGGCCGGAATCAGCCTCACGGAAGCCGTGCAGTTGAAGTACGGCAACGGCTGCCCCGGATGTCAGCAGATGGTCTGCGTCTGTGCGGACAGTGAAAAGCCCTGAGTGAACTCACCGCGGCAGCAGCGGTGCAGAAACTTCCAGCAAGTCAATTGCCGGTGCGCCGTTGCAGAAAATTGTAGCCAGCCTGCCGAACGTGACCTCACCATCCTGCATTGGCAGAAATCGCTTCAGACCAGAACCGGCGGTAAAACGCAGAATAGCGCCCAGATCGACGTGTCGAAACACGTTATGCTGAATCAGGATTCGCCCCAGCGGAATCTCTTCCGCCTGGATTTCCTTCCGGACCTGCTCCGTAACCAGATCCAGATTAAATCTGACGTATCCAAACTGGACGACATCTTCGGTACCACCTCGCAGCAGCTGGATTCTTCGGCAGTAAAGCCCGTCTGACATACGGGAGTCCAGCACCCGAACATCGACCGAACAACCGTGCCATGATTCCATACTAATGGTCATGTGGTGATCGTGAACCAGCATTCTGTGGTAGGGTTCGGGGGTTGTCTCTTTCGCCACATGTTCGGCCCGTGAAAACAGAGGGGCATCTGATGGCTCGGCGAACAACGCCAGAAGTTCTTCCAGTTCTCTCAGGGGATTCAATTTCAACGCTCCATTGAGCAGGGCCGCTTTGCAAACAAAGAGCTTGAAGATGGTCATTCAGCGACAATCTTTTCACTTTGGTTGCCGTTCAGTCTAACGCAGTGCGATTTGGTGGAAAACAAACGCAACAGGCTTTTGCTGTCAACGCGGTCAGAGTTTCGTTTTTTGGCCATTCAATCCTATGATGTCCGGGACAAATCCGTGGCAAGCGGGACTAACATTCACGTCACATCATCGCAGATCATCACATCAACAGTCGTCGGATCAATCACTGCTGCAGGACTGTCGCCTCATCGGTAGCGCGGCAGCAAGGGGAAATCATGAGACCAATCACTCCCGCGATCCTTCTGATCCTGCTGGCCCGGTGGCTTCCCTCTGTTTCTGCACAACCCCCTGCGGTCATTTGGGGACTCAGCGAGGGCGACCAGTTCAATGTTACTCAAAATCACAGCCGAACGACTCAGCTCAGCATCGAGAATCGCGAACCCGTCATCGTACGTTCGAGCGACCGACTTTCCATGACCTACCGTCTTGAACGTGTCTCATCCAACGGCGACGCACATTTCCGCATCACAATCGTCAATGCTCAACGTGATCATGCTGACGTCAGAAGTCTCGAAACTCCCGAATCCACGCTCAGCAATCTTGGAAAATATCCGGTTCGCATCATTGTGGAGCCGGATGGTCATGTGCGCGTTGAGTCCGCAGAAATGCATCAGGGTCTGTTACAGCATCTGGCTGGCAACGACCGCAGCATCCTGAAGTATCTGAAGCGATCATGTCCCGAAGAAATCTACTCGTCGTGGTTCGGTCGCCCCTTTCTGATTCCACAGCAGGAACAGCTCAATTCAGATGCAGAACCGTGGGATGTGTCATTCACAGACAGCGTGGGCAGTTCCGGGATCGTTGAATGGAATATGACGTGGCAGGCAGGACAGGATGATTCCGGCCAGGTGGCCGCCAGCATGAGGCAGGGCAGCGGTCGATTTCTGCCACTCGTTCTGCCCGCAGATTCAGACTTCACCGATGATGCCCCCGCAGCACCAGCCCTGCAGCTCCGGATTGAGCGTACTTCTGTGTCAGGAAAGACAGTCAACAAGCGCTTGCCTCTGCGACAACCTGTTCAACAGCTGAAGCCCCCTTTTGATGCGATGCTGATCAGCACTTTGCTGGCTGGGGAAGCGACTTTAGACGGGGCCGCTGCACAGCGACTGGGCGCGAAGACCGCCGCCTTTGAGCACACGCACGAATGTGTGCTGGTGATCGACGGTTTCCGGTTTCGAGCCAACGATCGCCTGCAGCAGATTGCGCCACGCGGGCTGCAGCAACGCCCGCCAATCCCGGCGCCTCCGAATTAATCAGCCCGCAGAGGAATCGGTGACGTCAGGATCCGGCCCGCTCTGCGGACTCAAAGCTGCAGTCCTTGTGTGCACCGTCACAGAACGGACGATTCTTTGAGACACCGCAGCGGCACAGTGCGATGGTTTCCTTGCCCTTCAGATCAAAGGTGTTGCCATCGGCATCGGTAACCTCCACCGCGCCGGTCACCAGAAACGGACCGTTATCACGTACCGCTATTTTCACGTCAGCCATGTTGTTCTCCTCGACCGCATCGCTGTTCAGCCTGACGGAACTTGTGATCGCTTCGCAGCAGACCTTGATGCAGTTTCTCTTAAGTGACATCTTTTCTGTGAATTCATGCAGGGATCTCCTGCGACTGCGGGATCGTAGCCAGCATCGCTGCAAATCGAAAGTGGACGGCACGGAAGAATCCTGACATCGCCCAGCCCCAGCCAGGACTGTGATTGTTTTCAGCGACTCGACGCCCGCAGCAGCAAACCGTATGCTCAAAGACTGCGTCGCATTGATCGCAACCTCACCGGAGCTCCCATCCTCTGTTGTAAAGGCCCTCACGATGTCGTTGTCCCGTCGGTTTCCTGTTTGGATTTCCCTGAACGCGGTCCTGCTGTTGTCGAGTTCTGCTTCTGCATGGGCGCAGCTGGCCGAAGACAGCCCCGAAGCAAAGGGGAACTCCCCGGATTATCCGCAGACCGTGACCGGACCGGTCTACAGCGTTGATCCCGCATGGCCTGAGAAACCCAAAGACTTTGAATGGGCCGCCATGCCTGGGATTGCGGTTGACGACAAAGATCAGATCTGGACCTTCACCCGCTCCACACCCCCGATTCAGGTGTATACCGCGGAAGGCAAACTGGTGCGTGCCTGGGGCAGCAAGACCATCAGGACGGCTCATCACCTGAAAATCGATCACGAGGGGAATGTATGGGTTGCCGACATCGGCCTGCACATCGTTCGAAAATTCAACCCATGGGGAGAAGTGCTGCTGACGATTGGCACACCCGGTGAACCTGGAAACGACCGCACCCATTTGGACAAACCCACAGACATGGCGATTTCTCCCGGCGGTGACGTTTTCGTTGCCGACGGTTATGGAAACAATCGAGTTGTCCACTTCAACGCGGCGGGCCAGTTCGTGAAGGCATGGGGAAGTCTGGGCAATGGCCCGGATCAGTTCAGTCTCCCGCATGCTGTTGCTATGGACTCCACCGGACGGCTTTATGTTGCAGACCGAAACAACACCCGAATTCAGGTGTACAGCCAGGCAGGAAAACTGCTGGATAGCTGGGGAGATGTCATCATCCCGTGGGGTTTTTGGATGACCGCCGATGATCAGTTGTGGGTCTGCGGCTGTTCACCGATGCCATGGCTGGAACACCCCGATTATCCCGGTGCACCGCTCAGCTGTCCTCCCAAAGATCAGATCCTGCTGCGTTTCGATACCGGTGGCAGGGTCAGGCAGCTTTGGACACTGCCGAAGGGAGAAGACGGAAAAGAACAACCCGGCGATGTCAACTGGCTGCACGCAATGGCGTTGGACTCCCGCGGCAATATCTACGTTGGTGATATCATCGGGAAGCGGGCGCAAAAGCTGGTTCGGCACGATCCGCCTGCGAAGTGACCGCCGTTTTTGACATCGCAGCATACTGAAAACACTGGGGTTTCTGATTCATGGGATTGAGAAATTAGCCCCGAAACCCGGTGAGCCGGGGCCTGCATTTGCAATTGTTCCGGCAGATTTGAATACTCCGCAGGGCTGGTTTTTCAGCGGTGAGGGTCGTGCGTAAAGCGTGCGCCGTCGGACCGCTCTTTGATGATATTTGACGCACAACGGGACGCCTGCCGCTTTTGCGGCTGCAGACCGCCCCGAGGGAGAACCCCATGGCTGTTTCGGCTGACTTTCCGATTCCACTTCACCAGTATCGGGCGATCGCACTCGATCCCTCCAACCCAGAGTTGTCAGCGGAACAGAAAGAGATCCTGCAGAACAATATCAGCATTTGTCGCGATGCCATCATTTTCTTCACGGCCATCGCCGATGCGAAAGGCCTGGGTGGTCACACCGGAGGTCCTTTCGACACGGTGCCCGAAGTTTGCATCATGCATGCGTTCATGCAGCATGCGGCTCAGGGGGGAACTCCCGACGTTCTGCCAATCTTCTTCGATGAAGCCGGGCATCGCGTTGCCACTCAATATCTGATGGCTGTTCTTGAAGGGGACATGCCTGTCGAAAAACTGTATCACTACCGTGAGTATCTGTCTCATCTTCCCGGCCATCCGGAACGCGGGTTTACACCGGGCGTAAAATTTTCGTCAGGTCGTCTTGGCCACATGTGGCCATTCGTCAATGGTGTCGCAATCGCCAACCCCAACAAAGTGGTCTTCATGCTGGGATCTGACGGATCGCAGATGGAAGGCAACGATGCAGAAGCGGCTCGACTGGCTGTCGCGCAGCAACTGAATGTGAAACTGCTGATTGATGACAACGACGTCACAATCGCCGGACATCCCTCCGACTACCTGCAGGGGTTCAGTGTTGCCAAAACGCTCGAAGGTCACGGCTTGCAGACGGATATTGGTGACGGTGAAGATATCGACGGGCTGTACCGCCGCATGTGTGCTGCTGTCACCGCCAGCGGGCCAGTTGCCCTGATCAATCGCCGCAAGATGTGCGTGGGAATCGAGGGGCTCGAAGGCAGTGCTCATGGACACGACGTCATCAAGGTGGGCACCGCGAAGGAATACCTGACCGGTCGTGGACACTCGGCCGCGGTGGAGTATCTGGAAGCGGTCACCAAGGGGCCGTCAGGACCGCAGCACAAGGGTTCCGATGCTTCCAGCGTTGGCAAGAACCGTGACCTGTTCGGCCGTATTCTCAATGATATTCTGGACGAAATTCCAGAGCAGCAGCGGATTGCCAGCGTACGCGTCTTCGACAGTGACCTGGAAGGATCCTGTGGATTGAACCACGTGCGTGCTCAGCATCCTGAAGTGTTTGTGCGTGGCGGAATCATGGAACGCGGTAACTATTCCGCCGCCGCTGGTTTCGGATTCGAAGCCGGTCGTCAGGGCATATTTGCGACGTTCTCCGCGTTCCTCGAAATGGTGGTTTCCGAAATCACGATGGCGCGGCTGAACGACTCCAATGTGCTGGCGCATTTCTCCCATGCCGGCTGTGACGACATGGCCGATAACACCTGTCACTTCGGCCTGAACAATATGTACGCCGCAAATGGACTTCCCAATGAGGGCAAGGATACAACGCGGCTGTACTTCCCGGCAGACCAGCATCAGTTCCGTGCCTGCCTGAAGCGGATCTACGGCGATTCCGGACTGCGATTCATTTTCTCCACGCGATCCGGGGTTCCGGACCTGCTGACTGAAGACGGCCAACGCCTGTACTCCGACGACTACGTGTTCGAGCCGGGCCGCGACGACCTCGTTCGAGAGGGCAGTGACGGCTATGTCGTGTCCTTCGGAGAGACCACCTATCGCGCGCTCGATGCAGTCACAAATCTGCGGGAACAGGGCATCAACGTGGGACTGATTAACAAAGCGACCCTGAATATCTGTGACGAAGAAATGATGACGCGACTGGCAGCTGCTCCGGCGGTCCTCGTAGCCGAGTCATTCAACGTCAATACAGGGCTGGGTTCTCGATTTGGTTCAGAACTTCTGAAACGGGGCTTCCGCGGCGCCTATAATCATATCGGCACACACCGGGAAGGCTCCGGCGGGCTGTGGCAGCAGATGGGATATCAGGGCGTCGACTCCGAGGGAATCAGCGCTGCTGTGCGAACGCTGCTCAACCGCTGAATCCTGTCCACCGTTCTTCATTCTGCGGCGACCCGCCAGAGGATGGGTTCAGCCGCAGGATTTGGCTGGACAGGGCCTCAAATGCTGCATCCTGCAGATTCAGTTCCTGCTCATTGATTACCGGTGAGCACCAGCAGCGAGTACTCAGGCGATGTTCAAGACGGGTTTTTTGGGCTACCAAACCACGTTCATGCTGGATTTCGTGGTGGTCGCACTGTTGTTGGTCGTTCCACTGCTTCTGTTCAGCCTCTGGCAGGTGCGGGTGCGGCGGAACTACCTGCTGCACATGCAGCTCCAGATTACCCTCGGTGTGATCCTGCTTGTCGCCGTTTCCGCTTTCGAGATTGATGTTCAGATTGTCCATGGCGGCTGGGAGCAGATTGTTGCACAGCAGCAACTGGACGATGCGGCGCTGGCCGCAAAGATTGCCGCCAGTCGTCCGTGGCTGCTGGTTCATCTCGTTTTTGCTGTCACCACGCCGATTCTTTGGATCATCACCATGGTGCTTGCCCTGCGTAAATTCAGCAGGCAGCCCAAACCGGGGCCTCACAGCCGCACTCATCGCCTGCTGGGCTGGGCCTCCACGATTGATATCACACTGACAAGTGTCACCGGACTCGCGTTCTACTACGTGACATTTATGAGCTGAAATGCTGCAGACCCTCCGCTTTAGGAGCGGCAGCCAACCGGACATTGGTCCCTTGAAACCAGGTTCGTTTTATGAGCACGATGCAGGGTGTATTTTATCGCCAAACCGGGCCCCCGGATGTTCTTGAATTCGGAACTCTCCCGAAGCCTGAGATTCGCCCCAACCAGGTTCTGGTGCGTACCGAAGCCGTCTCAGTCAATCCGATTGACACCTACATCAGATCTGGAGCCGTTGCTGCGGACCTGACGAATCCTGCGATACCCGGATGCGATCTGGCAGGCACTGTGGAGAACATCGGCGACTCCGTGACAGCGTTCAGCCCCGGCGACCGGGTTTGGGGAAGCAATCAAAGTCTGTTCGGACGACAGGGCACATTCGCCGAATACTGCGCTGTCGATGAAGAGTGGCTTTACCCCATTCCGAAGAACGTCAGCTTTGAATCGGCCGCAGCCGGAGCGCTCACCGGAATCACTGCACACCTCGGCCTGTTTCTGCATGCCGGATTGCAGCCTGGCGAAATAGTTTTCGTAAATGGCGGCAGCGGTGGCGTTGGATCTGCGGTCGTGCAACTGGCCAAAACAGCCGGGGCAACCGTGATCACAACGGCCGGTTCGGAAGACAAGGCTGCTCAATGTCGCGCATCCGGCGCTGACCACGTCATTCTGTATCGCAGTGAAGACGTCATTGCTCGTCTGACCGAAATGACAACAGAGATCGGTCTGATCAATCTTTGGTTTGAAACACTGCGGAATCCGGAGCCGATGAACAGCATCCCGCTGCTGGCCAGACGAGGTCGCATGGTGCTGATGGCCGGCCGGGACGCAAGACCCGAATTCCCCGTCGGTCCATTTTATGTGAAGGACCTTCGAATGCTTGGATTTGCAATGTTCAACGCAACTTCAGAGGAGCAGCGGGAAAGTGCGGTAAGACTTAATGAGTTGCTTGCCAGTACAGCCTGGAATCCACCGATAGGTGCCGGATTTACGTTCTCGGAAGCGGCCGCTGCACATCGGTTGCAGGAAGAGAATACTCTGAATAACGCCGGAACGCTGTCCGGAAAAATTGTGTTGACTCCTCGTTAGCTCGCGTCGCACTGCATCAGGAGTGAAGCGTTGTTCGACCATCGCCATCGCCCACTTTTCACAGCCCGGTTCAATTCGATGAACGAGGCGTTTCGATCGCAGCTTTTCTCCGGTCGGCGTTCGTCGCCGGTCATGCGACTTCTGTTCACCGTGGTCCTTTCAGTGGTCTTTGTTTCCGTCGCCGTCATCGCCGTCTTTGCCTTTCTGGCAATGCTGACGTTATTCCTCGTAATGCGTCTTTATAACTCCCTGCGGAGACTGTGGTCCGCACCCGGAGACGCCAATGCAGCCAGCTCGCAATCGTTTGGAACCGCAGCGCATTCTCACGCGACCGACACATCCACATTTCAACAGCAGCGAGGCCGGCCGAGGATTATCGAGGTTCGCGCGAAACCATCGCGGGATGCAGCCGATCCGGATGCCTGAGCTGGTTTCAGCGGATCGCCTCAGGCATGATTCTCTTCCTGCGGATCCGGCGGCCAGCTGATTTTTTTCGATGACGGCCGGACCAACTGGTGAAGTGCATCCATGCTGCGCGACTTAAGAGCAGAGCCTGCCCGCCATTGACTAACGTCGCAGCGTCCAATACGTGCAGATCTTTCCCCTTTCGCCGCCAACGGCGGTCCGGTAATCACGTCTGTGACGGAAAGTCCGTCTTACACCCCGGTCTCTTACTCGGCTTGCTTCACGGCCAAAGCTTTGCCGCCTCCTGGACAGGCCAGCCTCACCAGAATTGCTGCTTGTCCCCATCGTTGACAATTAGCTTAAGAAGAATTGAGGCCCAACAAATAACAGGTGTATTCCCCTGATGTCGCTGCCAATAATCGACCCGTCACTGGCCAGCCGATCGCCTTTTCTCAACGAGGAAGCTTTCACATGTACCGATACGCCCGCCGACGACGCGCCTGTCTTGAAGCCGCATCTGTTGCCACGATCATTGAGTTGCCCGAATCTCGAACACTGCTGTCTGCAGAGAATACTCTTTCAGCAGTACTCTCAGGATCTCAGGCCGTTATGGCGAAGGCCGAATTCTCGCAGGACGAGTCCGGAGACGAACTTGAGATTGAAATGTTCAACGCCACCCCCGGAATTTATTCCGTGGTCGTTGACGACGTTGTGATTGGATCGCTGCAGGTTTTCTCTCGCACGAGGGGAAACTACGGCGAGGTCGAGTTTTCTGAAACAGGTGGCGATGACGCATGGGAATTTCAGTTTCCCCCGCAGTGGCCGGGAGTCAGTTCGGGCAGTGTGATCCGGCTGCAGCCGGAGTCGCAGAATGGTTCTGCCGCGATCAGTGGTATCATGCAGACAGACGCGGACGAGGAGACTCCGGAGGATCATTTCGCTGCATCGCAACTGACGGCCACGGGCGCAGTACTGACCGCGCGATATGAGCGCGAGATTGATCACGGTGTCCTGAAACGAAAGTTTCGGATGACTGGCTACAACCTGCCGGCTGAAACAACCATGCCGGTGCTGATCAATGGAGTTCAAATCGGCACACTGAAAAGTAACAGTCTTGGTACGGCAGTGCTGCAGTATTCATCTCGCGACAAGCGTGGCTTTGCCCCATTTCCTGAACAGTTTCCCGACATTCAGCAGGGAACCAGCCTTACTGCAGGCAATCTCTTCAGCACACAATTTGTTTCGGGTGAGGATGACCGCGACGCCCTGACTCCCGATGGCCTGCACCTGCAGTTGCGACTCACGGGCAATGGTGCTGAACAAGGTTTTGTCACCTGGGAACAGTATACTTCTCAAAAAACAGGGCGAATCAAACGCGAATTTGAAGCTGAGGTTTGGGGAGGACAGCCAGGAACAACGGTGCCGGTCAAAGTTGGAAATCTGACCGTCGGAGCCATTCAGTTCAACGTTCGCGGTGGGGGACGGTTCAAACTGGATTCTGAAAGCCCTGCGCATGCCTTTCCGACCGGCTTTCCTTCCTCCATCCTGAACTCTGCCATCTCCATTGGTGAAAGTCTGGTTGGGATCTTCACCGAACCCGATCTGAATCAGCTGGGATCCATTAATGAAAATGCGCGGGAAGCTTACGAACTGGATCAGTCGCTGAAACTTCGCCCCGCCTCCGACGACTTTCTGAACTGGGGTGGCACAGGAGAAAAGTGGCTGTTGGGAGAAGGCAATGTCTGGTACATCCTGCGGCCGGACGGGCAATTGCTGAAGTGGAACGGCAGCAATCTTCCGGATGGCCCACAGGTTGCCGTACTGGACGAGAGTTTCTTCCTGAGGCCTGAACTGTTACACAATGCGGCCCCCGCTCCGGATACGTCGGTCTCTGAGGACCTCGTTATTGTCATGGCTGCTCAGCTGGATCGCGAGGCACAATTCCGAACAGGCTATGATTCGTGGGACAACTGGGGAGGCCGCCAGGAAAAGTGGATTCGCTCAAAAGACAATCGCTGGTTCTTCATCTCGCCGGACGGAACTGTTCACCGCTGGGATGGAAAGAGTGGGGCCAATGGAGTTGTTGTCGCCCGACTGGACTCCCGCTTCCATCACAATCCCGCAATGATCACTGCAGCGAAACAGCAACTCACCGACGACGATCTTCGATACGCTGCCACCAAATCCTTTGATCTCGACCTCGCACGAGGACGAGTCAAAGGATGGGAATTCAACGGGATCGAAGTGGAGTGGTTACGCGGCCGCGATGCCAGCTGGTATTTCGTCACCCGCGACGGCGATCTGCATCGCTGGAATGGTTCATGGAATCCGAACCTCGCGGCCGAGCACCGCCAGCCTGTCGTACGCCTGGCGAACGGCTGGGATGACCCGCAGAGGATTCTGAATGCGGTCAGTCTGAAGAGCTCTGAGGCGTTGGCTGTGCTCGACCAGCTGTTTGCCGACTTTGATCTCTAGGCAAAGAGTTCGGCACTCGGCCAGGAATAATGCAAGCCGGTTTCCGGGAAGATCTCCGGAAGCCGGCTTGCTGCTGAAATTACTCCGTTGATGTCGGCTCAGGCCGCACGCCGGCGGGCTGATTCCATCGAAATGACATCGCTGGACTCCGTTACCGGAGCACACGAATCCACCAGCGCCTCGAAGATCTGCAGGTCCAGCGCTGAAGCCGTAGAGCTTTCCGGATGCCACTGAACACCAATGCAGAACCAGTCATCTTCGGTTGATTCGTAAGCCTCAATGACACCATCGGGACACGTGGCACTCACACGCAGCTGACGAGCGAGATCGCGCACCGCCATGTGATGCGAACTGTTGACACGCACTTCTCCGGGGCCGTAGATCGCATCCAGCCTCGTCCCGGGAACGACATCCAGAACATGACGCAGGTTCTTTTCGACAGCATCGCGATGATGCAGCGAACGAGTCACATCTTCAGGCACATGCTGGAACAGATTGCCTCCACACAACACATTGACAAGCTGCATCCCTGAACCAATGGCAAGGATTGGCATACGACGATCGATTGCAATCTGAGCCACGCGACGATCGAAATCTTCCCGCCGTCTGGGCATGACTCGAACAGACGGATGCGGATGAAGCTTCATGCGGACCGGATCCAGATCAAGATTGCACCCGCTCAGCACAACCCCGGACATCTGATCCATCATTTCCTGAATTGCTTCGTCGTCCTCCAGGGGCGACATCAGGAACGGCAATCCACCTGCATTCGCCACACTGTCGTAATAGCCGGTATTAAACCAGCTCAGTGCTGCTCCGTTGTAACGTTCCGGACGAAAATCTCCCGTAACTCCAATCAACGGCTTGCCTGTGCTCATGAAACGGACTCCTTCCCGCTTAGATCAGTAACGTAATGGCCTTGACGGCCAGGAAACTCATCCGATGGATGGAGATCAGCGGAGGCAGAGTTCATACAAGCGTGGAGTCTGGTTTCTGCAGCCCCGCTCTGAAGAGCAGGGTCGACAGCGTCACCGAATCATTCACCGATATGACCACGGCAGGAATGCCGGGGCAGTCGCAAAATCAACGGCACCAGTCTTTCGCTTGTCAACTGCAACTGGCTTCAAAGCAGCATTTCGGCATCGCTAGTGGAAATCGAAACCACGGTTTGACGTCCGCTCGGGGATATTGAGCAGCAATCGCACGCATGAGTGACCTGAAATGAACGGCGGCGTCGCATTGCGGCTTTACACCGTGGCGTCGCATTGGGATCTGCCGCGGCGGCCGATAGTTGGCGACTGCCTGACAGAATTCCAGCAGATTTCAGACAATATGAGACCATGTTGACAGTCGCATGCCGGCGGCAGCCGTCATCGCGCCAGACGCGATCTCACTCTGAAACACCATTGATCAGGTGTGCTTTTCAGGCAGGTGCAGACTCCTTTCTGCTGTTAAAACCGAATCCATTCGGAGTTGTCCGCAAGCCTTCCCGGACTTTCGGACAGAATTCTGCAGGAATGCCTGCGGAATCAGTCGTCCTGTGCGGCTCAGCCGACAGGCGACGGGGCGAAGGTTAGATCGGCAGAAAGTGCCTGTAAACAACTTCGCCGATTTTGTGCTCAAAACTTTTTGAACCACTATATCCAGGGATGTCAACACGCGATATCTGAGTTGAGACCCGCCCCGGGGCATGACTGACGCCGCTTCCCGGAGGTGACCCACCGTCACGGAGTCACAGCGGTGACGGTCGTGAAGCACTGGCAGCCGAATCGATATTCCGAAACAGCAATCCTGTGCTTCCTTACAGATCAGGGCCATGCAGGTGCATGATGCCCAGTTTTGGGGTACATTGGGGAGCAGCGGAACAAGTCTTCAATTGAATCCTCGGCGGGGCAGACGATGCCAATTAGTGTCCAGTGTCAGGAATGTGAAACGGTCCACAAGGTCCCTGAAAAGGCCGCTGGGAAGGCGATTAAATGCCGCCAGTGTGGCACTCGCGTCCGCGTTCCGGGGGGATCCGGGAAGCCGGATCGTCCTCAGCGCCGCCGACGTCCTGCCGCGGCAGCGGCAGATGCCGATGACATTTTCGCTGGCGTCGATCTCGACCAGGCCGAGGACACTCGTCGAAAGATTTGTCCAAACTGTGCGAATCCGGTGCGTGATGAAGAGGTGGAGTGCCCGAAATGCGGCGTCAACATCGCTACTGGCGCGCTAAGCGATCGTCAGAAGATCCGCCGTCAGCGTCAGGGACCACCACCTGAAGAATTCTATGAGAAGGTCTGGTCAAACAGCTGGAAGTTTCTGAAGAAGCATAAAAGCTACGCGGTGCGAACCGCGGTGATCTGGTCGATGTGTATTTCCATGGCTCTTACGTGCGCGTACGCGTTGCACTTCTACGTGACCTCTCGCACAGCAGACCTGCAGGCAAAAGTTGCGGCTGATACGACAAACATCAAAGTCTCCGGCAACTGGTTGTTTATCACCGTTCCGGAAGGCAAAGGTTCCAAGGTGGACTTCGATGATAAATTCTACCAGCAAAATGCGGTGCTTCCGGCGCCTCATCTGATGCCCTGGTATGAACCACCGGCGTGGTTTTGGACTGGCATGACAGCAGTATTCTCTTTGGGCTTCGGTGGCTGGTTCTGGACAATCGCAACAACCATTGCCCGAACGACGATGGCAGGTGAGAAGAAGATCAAGCGTTTCCAGTTTGACTTCTTCGCCAATCTAACTCTTGGCGTTCGCTTTTATGCATGGCCGACGATCCTGATGTTACCGCTGTTACTGATTCCTGCTGGTCTTGCAGCGGTGAATCCTCTTATTGCGGGAATTCTTGCCGGGGTCATGCTGATCTTCCCCGTGCTTGCCCTGCCGTCTGCCATTGTCCACATGGCTCAGAATTATTCCTACCGCGCGTGGTTGTTGTCGTGGATGGGGCGCGACCTTGGCCGCACCTTTGGCGCATCTCTGTATGTTTTTGCCATGTTCTTCGGTCTGGTCCTTCTGGTTCCTGGCGGGATCGCTGGCGCGGCAGCGGCCATGAATACGAAGCTTGCAGCATTCCTCACCGGACAGGAAACTGCCGCACTGGACTGGCTGAAGGGGACGATCGGTGACATGGGCGACGGGGCCTGGCGATTCGCGTTTTACCAGATGCCACTGACATTCTCCGCCTGTTTCGTCACATTTGGAATTCTGTTTTCGCTGATTTCCTTCCCGCTCGTTTTCATGCTGCGTGCGATTGGGTTGTTCGGACTCTATTTCCGTTCGGATCTGTCACTGGCCAATGAATTTGCGGACTTTGAGCAGGCCACATTTGGGCCGCGCTACCTCGCATTCCTCGTCGACATCATCATCATGGTCCTGCTCGCGGTACCCGGCATGGTCGTCGGCCAGTTCCTCGGCTTTGTTTATGGGATGTATGGTGGCCCGCATCAGAGCCCGGTATCACTTGGTTTGGGCGGATTTGCCTCGATGATCCTCTGGGGAATGTACTATGCCCTCGGAGAATCCGGGGCCGCGCGTGCAACGCTCGGAAAGTGGAGTATTGGTACAGTCGTCATGCGAGACGACAACCTTCCTTTGGATCGCAAGCTGGCATGGAAACGGGCCGTCTGGTCACTGGTGTCTCTGATTCTTGTATTCCTGCCGTTCCTCAGTTGTATTTTCCGAACGGACCGCAAGGCGTTACAGGACCAGATGACCGGGACCAAGGTGGTCTGGCAGCCGGAACAAACTTGATTTGTTTCATCAGACGCGATGGTTTCGTGACAGGGATGCATGGAATTTGGGCATCCCCGATCATGTGAAACTCCGTCCCAGCAGTCTTTTTCCTGCAGCGGAAATGGGAATCTGCCGATGAGGCTGGAACTTCCAGCAGATTCCCGGTAAATTGCTCGGCCCGGGTCTGTCTTGCGCAGGCCTTCTGTTTTGCCCGGCGTCGGGTAAACACACTCGATTTTTCAGTATTTTCCCAAGTGCGTTAGCTCTATGCCCAACTCAGCTTCTGCCGAAAAGGCTCACCGTCAGTCTCTGATTCGTCGTGATCGGAATCGCCACCGTCGTAGTGCGCTGCGTTCACGCTTGAAGCAGTTTCGATCACTGCTGGCATCGGGAGCGTCCCAGGAAGAAGCTGATACGCAGTTTTCTCAAGTGGTCAAGGCCTTAGATCAGGCTGCAGCCAAGCACCTGATTCATAAAAACGCTGCATCTCGAGTGAAGTCACGCCTGGCTGCATTGAAAAAGAAGACCTTCGTCAGCTGAGACCGCCAGTCAACGCCCACCTTCCGTGGTGCAGGCTCCCTGTCGGGCCATCCCAGCCGATGCAAAATGCCCCGGGTTGCGTCAGCAACGTAACGAGTCACAGACTGTTCCCCCAAATTTCGGGGAACAGTTTTTTTTTGGGCTGTTCGCTGACATCCAAATTCACTCCCGCCATGATCCGGTCGATTTGCAGTCAGGAAATACAGGCGGTATTCTGCCTGCCAACAGAATCAAAGAATTCCGGAGGTCCTGAGTGAGCCCTGCCAGTCGCAGACAATCAGGATTTCCGCTGTTACCGAGAGTCGAACTCTCGGAAGTACTCGACACAGAGATTTGATCCGGGGACCAAAATGACAGAAACAACCAATGGCAGTCTGAATCGTAAGCTCCGCATGGCCCTGGTCGGTGGGGGTCAGGGATCATTCATTGGTCGAGTTCATGCGACGGCAGCCGTGCTGGATAATCGTGCCGCTTTGGTTGCCGGAGCGTTGTCATCCAATCCCGAGCGTGCTCGTGCGAGTGCTCCGTCCTACGACATTCCAGAGTCGCGAGCTTATGGTTCGGTTGACGAGATGCTGGAAACGGAAAAAGCTCTGCCGGAAGATCAGCGAATTGACTTCGTCAGCGTGGCAACCCCGAATCACACTCACTTCGAAATCGCCAAAGCCGCAGCAGCGGCCGGTTTTAATGTCATTTGTGACAAACCGATGACCTTCGATTTTGCACAGGCAGAAGAGTTGGTCTCGGCGGTGGAGCAGAGTGATGTCGTGTTCGCTGTTAGCCACAACTACACGGGCTACCCGCTGGTCCGACAGGCTCGGGAAATGATCCTCAGCGGTGAATTGGGGGAGATTAACGCGATCCGATCCAATTACATTCAGGGTTGGCTGCGGACTCGACTGGAATCCGAGGATCAAAAGCAGGCAGCGTGGCGAACCGATCCCACCAAGTCCGGGGCTGCTGGTTGTTTCGGTGACATCGGAACTCATGCATACAACCTGGGTCGCTACATGACCGGGCTGTTGCCGGCAGAAATTTCCTGCAACCTGAATGTCTTTGCAGAGGGCCGCGCATTGGACGACTATGGCCACGCAGTTGTTCGTTACCAAAACGGCGCCATGGGCACAGTAACTGCCAGTCAAATCTCACACGGTCGCGAGAATGACCTGTTCATTGAAGTTGACGGCACGAAAGGTGCGTTGCAGTGGCGACAGGAAGAGCCCAACGTGATGATCGTGCGGAAGAATGGGTCCCCGCATCAAATGTATACACGCGATCCCAACGCCCCCTTCATGAATGATATGGGCAGGGCCGCCTGTCGCCTGCCATCCGGTCACCCGGAGGCATTCTTCGAAGCGTTTGCCAACGTCTATCGGTTTGCATATGACGCGATGGTTGCTCGTGCCGCAGGAGAATCCTTTGAGAAGCGCGACACCATCTACCCCAACGTTTATGACGGTGCGGAAGGCATGTTCTTTATTCAGCAATGCGTTGCCAGCAGCCAGCAGAACGGAGCGTGGCTGCCGATGGCCTATGCCGGGGCCCGCAGCTGAAGTTTGATGACTCGACGGGCCGCCGGTGACTGAAAAGTGGTTCGCTTCACACTGACCGGCGACCGTGGATTCTCACCTGATCTTCCTTCACATTCAGGATGGATAAAAGTGCCCTCCGCTGAACAACGGGCCGCTGTTGAAGCGTTTGTCCGAACAATCCAGTCGCGTGTTCTTCCCGACACGGTTGATTCATGGCCGGCTGCAGAGCTTGCGGAAATGCGTCAGCTGGGAGCCGACCGTTGGAATATCCCCACGAAGTTTGGAGGAGACGGACTTGCGGGCCCTGAGTTATTACAGCTGTATCGGCAGCTATCCCGGGGCAGCCTGCTACTGACATTCATCCTGACCCAGCGGAACGCAGCCTGTCAGAGAATTATCAGTTCGACAAATGTCGCGCTCGCAGAGGAGTTACTTCCCCGGCTGGCTCGCAGTGAGCTGTTTGCAACCGTCGGTATCTCTCACCTGACAACCTCGCGACAGCACCTCAGCACACCTCCCGTACAGGTCGTTCATGATGCTTCTTCAGAGAGCTATGTGCTGAACGGAACTGTGCCATGGGCTTCTGCAGTCACTGCAGCAGACGTGGTCGTGACAGGAGGTACGCTGCCAGATGGTACTCAGTTACTGGCCGCCATCCCAACAGTGCGTACTGGGATGGAAGTCCAGGCGCCGGTCAGCCTGCTGGGGATGAGTGCCTCGCACACCGCTTCAATTCTTCTGCACGACGTTCGCATAGCGGCAGATGAGATCCTTCATGGCCCCGTCGAGAGAGTCATGTCTCAGGGGGCCGGAGGCGGCGCAGGTTCACTGGGAACAACCGCTGTTGCGCTCGGCAGTGCCGAAGGATATCTGGAACGATTTGAACAGGAAATCACCTCCCGCCCGGGGCTGCAGCAGTATCTGCAGCCACTTCAGCAGGAAGCTCTGAACCTTGGGCATGATTTTTCAGCAGCGATCGCAGCAGACCAGCCAACTCCGGAACTTGCACCGGAAGTACTGCGGCAGCGTGCCAACTCCCTTGTCATGCGAGTTTCCCAGGCATGGCTGGCATCAACAAAGGGTGCCGGTTATGTGTCGGGACATGCGGCTGAGCAGGCTGTTCGAGAGAGTCTGTTTTTTCTGGTCTGGTCGTGCCCTCAGCCCGTTCTTGAGGGCAATTTGCGTGAGCTTTCCTGCTCCGGGGCCTGAGCATTTCCACACCGATCGCCTCTGACTTTTTCCAACTGCGAAGCCGCTGCCCTATGAATTTAAAGTCGACAGCAGTTGAGGCTGCCCAGGCAGCCGGAAGAATCCTGCGGACTCATTTTGAACAGGGGACCGTTGTCAGAAACAAGGGCCCGGTCGACCTTGTCACCGACGCCGACATTGCGTCCGAACGAAAAATTGCCGAAATCCTGCGGGAAACCTTTCCGGATCACTCCATCATGGGTGAGGAAGAGGAGCGTGGCGATCCGGATGCGGAATTCCTCTGGGTGATTGATCCGCTCGACGGAACCACAAATTTCGCCCACGGCATCCCGCACTTTGCCGTATCGATCGCCTGCCTTTGTCGCGGACAGGCCGAGGTTGGAGTGATCTGGAATCCGATGCACGAGGATCTGTATGTGGCATCCCGCGGGCAGGGGGCTTTTCACAACGGAGCAGCCATCTCCGTCAACGCTGAAGAACACCTCAGCCACACACTGATCGGCACTGGATTCTACTATGATCGCGGCGCTGTGATGCAGGCAACCCTGGCGGCGATCGGTGATTGTTTTCGCCGCAATATCCACGGAATTCGTCGCTGCGGGACAGCGTCCCTCGATCTGGCGAGTGTTGCAGCCGGCCAGTATGGTGCCTACTTTGAGTACCAGTTGTCTGCATGGGACTTTGCCGCCGGCATGCTGCTGGTGACCGAGGCTGGCGGGCATGTCAGCACGTGCACCGGAGAGACATTACCACTGGGCCGTACCAGCATCCTCGCATCCAACGGTTTATTGCACGAGTCAGTGCTTGAAATCGTCACGCAGCATTTCCTCGCAGGCTGACTATTCATGAATTCAGGCAGGGCACGATTCAGAAATTCTGCAATCCGGAGAAAACACATGAGACGATTTTGCATGCCCCCCATTCTGATTGTTGCAGGGATTCTGTCCCTCTCATGCCTGCAGGCAGACGAACCCGCGCAGCCCTTTGGCCCGGAGTTTCCCAGCCTCGATTCTGATGCAACCGGGGAATGGTGGAAACCCCGTCCAATCACCACGGGGAAGAGGAAAGGGCAGACCGGTGCTCCACGTTTGCTGGTGCCTCGTGATGAGGTCATGGCGTTTGCTGTCTACACGCACGATCAGGGTATCCTCAAGCTTTCGGCTCAGTTGTACCCTCTCAAGCCTGATGAGCCCCGCACGGTCACTCTGGAGTTTTATCGCGAAGGCAAGTGGCAGGTGCAGGCTGAGGAACCGGTGATTTACCCCGGCTGGTCTGCGCATTTTCGAGTCGAGAACTGGGATGGAAGCAGCAGCGTGAGATATCGCGTGCGACTGCAGAACTTGTCGAATTTTGAGGGAGTGATCCGCCGGGATCCATCTGAAAAAGATGAAATTCGCGTTGCAGTCCTGTCCTGTAACTCCAGTCGGACGCCCGGACCACGGGAAACAATTGTTGACAACCTCCGGGCGCAGGATCCGGACCTGCTGTTCTTCGCAGGAGACCAATCGTATCACCACACACAGCACACGTTTGGGTGGATTGAGTGGGGAATGCAGTTTCGCGATGTTCTGAGAGATCGTCCAACCGTAACCATTCCGGATGACCATGATGTGGGGCACCCGAATATCTGGGGAGAAAACGGTATTCGAACCATGAAGAAGACCGGTTCCGACGGGGGTTATTACTACCCCGCGGCCTACGTCAACATGGTGGAGCGTTGTCAGACGTGGCATTTACCGGATCCGGTTGACCCGGAACCAATTCAGCAGGGGATTGGTGTGTACTTTACGCGGCTGCGGGTCGGTGGCATCGACTTCGCCATCCTCGAAGACCGGAAATTCAAGACCGGCCCGGAGGGAACGATTCCGCCGCTGGGGCCGCGTCCGGACCACATCAATGATCCCTCTTATGATCGCAAAGCCGTTGATCTGCCCGGGCTGCAACTGCTGGGTGAACGGCAGATGAAATTTCTGCAGGACTGGTCGCAGGACTGGAAAGGCGCTGACATTAAATGCGTACTTTCCCAGACGGCATTCTGTGGAGCTGTGCACCTGCATGGAAGTCCGAACAATCGGCTGCTGGCCGATCTGGACTGCAATGGCTGGCCCCAGACTCCTCGACGTGATGCTCTGCGACTGTTGCGACAGGCACGTGCATTGCACCTGTGCGGCGACCAGCATCTGGCCGTGGTCGTGCAGCATGGGATCGACGAATTTGGAGATGGCCCATGGGGATTTACCTCCCCGGCCATCGTGAACACAATCTACGGTCGCTGGTGGCACCCGGAAAATGAGCAGGCCGGGCCGAACGCCGTTCCCGACAGCCCTTTGCCGTGGACCGGAGACTACCTCGACGGCCTTGGTAATCAGATTCGCATGGTTGCCTACGCCAACCCGGAAGATCGCATGGATGAGATGAAGCGGTCCGACGGTTATGGAATAGTACGGTTTCATCGCAGCAGCCGTGAAATTGTCATGGAGTGCTGGCCTCGTTTTAGCCGTGTGGAAGACGGAGATCGGGCACAGTTTCCCGGCTGGCCCGTCACAATCTCCGTTGATGACAATGATGGTCGTAAGCCTGCAGGATGGTTGCCGAACATCCGCTTTTCTAATGCGAAGAATGCTGTTGTTCAGGTGATCTCAGAACAGTCCGGTGAAATCCTTTACACGGTGCGAACGCCCGGAAAAACATGTCGTCTGCCTGTCTATGGCGACGGAACATGGACCGTCAGAATTGGACGGGATCAGCCAGGTCAACAGGTACTTACTGGCCTGAAAGCCACCGATCAGCCAGCTCAAATCGACGTCAATCTGCCCTGAGTTCTTCTGGAAAACCAGGAGTCTGTCGGACTGCAACAATTCAGGAAAAATCTTTCCGCTTTTCTTGAGAGATTCATGATTTACTGCCGGTCCGACGAAAACGCAATTTGTGAGTTCATTCTCCGAATTAGCCTCTGCAATAATTGTGGCTCGGGGGGTTGACAAATCTTTCGAATGGTCATTATCACACGCTCGTTTAAAAACCCCTGTCAGGATAATGGGTCACAAGTTAAGGGTTGCTACCATGTTGTTGACTGCTGGTGAAGGCTCAATTGAGACCGTTGGTGGTGTGTCATTGCTTACAGGATCGTTCACCGAAACTGATGTTCAGGAGTGGCCGTCGGAAGTTCAACTGAGTCTGGATGATGACGAAGAAGAATTTTCGGGCTTTGAAGATGACGACAACAACGACGATGACAATGACGACGAAGAAGAAGAGGACGATTTCGAAGAAGAATTCGAGGACGACTTCGAGGAGGAAGACGACTTCGAGGACGACTTCGAGGATGACGACGAGGATGACGAGGATGATTTCGACGACGATGACGACGATTTCTGAATCATCAGTTGAACAGCGAGCATGACTGTTGCAGGTTTCTGCAATTGAAGCCATGGAAGGCACTTCAGAAATGAAGTGCCTTTTTTTTCAGAGGTCAAGGCGATATCGATCGGGGGAGCAGGTATGAAGGCACTATGGGACCGAATTCAGGAGTCCAGGGACTTCATTGCAGCTCGCTGGGAAACAGCTCCGCAAGCAGGGCTGATTCTGGGAACCGGACTGGGCGAATTGGCGAGGCAAATCTCCGTCGAGGCAGAGATCCCGTATGAAGAAATACCGCATTTCCCAAGGTCTACTGCTCCTTCCCATTCCGGAAAGTTGATTTGCGGTACTCTGTTCGATGTCCCGCTGATGGTGATGGAGGGACGTGTTCATTACTACGAAGGTTACTCTCTGCAGGAAGTAACTTTTCCAGTCCGGGTCATGAAAGCACTGGGGACACAGACACTTGTCCTGACAAGTGCGGTCGGTGGAATGAACCCGCAATTCGAACTGGCAGACATCGCTGTCATCGAGGATCACATTTGTCTGATGCCGGACAATCCACTCCGCGGTCCCAACGACGATCGACTGGGGCCTCGCTTTCCCGATATGAGCCAGCCCTACGACCGCAGGCTGATCAATCTGTCCTGTGAAACGGCACTGCAACTGGGAATTCCGGCACACAAGTCAGTACTTGTTGCTGTTCCGGGACCAAATCTGGAAACACGTGCGGAATATCGCATGCTCCGTCAAATGGGGGCAGACATTGTCGGTATGTCGACGGTTCCTGAGTGCATCACTGCAGTGCATGCGGGAATGCGGGTTGCCGCATTTTCTGTTGTGACGGATATGTGTCTTCCTGACGCACTGGAACCAGCAAATATCGATCAGATCATCGCTGTCGCTGAGCGCGGCGGCCGAAAGCTGCAGGAACTGATTCTTGAACTATTCAGGACTCACGGGAAACAACTTGCTGCTGGGTGAGGCTGAAATGCTCACAGCTGCAGAAAAGAGTCCAGTCAGGTATTCACCAAAAGAAAGGGTGCACAATCGTGGGAAGACCTCCGGGACACCAAACACAACTGCCAGACCCAACCGTGAAGATGACCGAAGGATGGCACTGTCTCCATATGTACTATCGCATCAACCAGGGTGCTCTGGCGGCGATGAGGGGGAGAAATATTGCGATTGGTCGAGCGGAGGTTGCCGAAATCCTGAACCCTGCAGCGGCTAACGCCCCTGAACGCCTGCAGACGCTTGCGATCTCCGGACATCGGGCCGATCTTGGTGTCATCATGATGGATCCTGACCCCTTAAAGATCAATACGCTGCGTCAGCGAGTGCGGGCAAGCCGACTTGGCGCTGTCCTGGAGCCGGCATGGTCATTTGTCTCCATCACAGAAATCAGCGAATACGTCCCGACTGTGGAGCAGTATTCGGAACGACTGCAGCGCGAGGGAACAGCGACCGATGACCCGGCCTTTGAGGCGAAAATCAACGCCTACAAACAGCGACTGCCCGCAATGAACAAACAACGACTTTACCCCGAAATCCCGCCGTTTCCTGTCGTGACGTTCTACCCGATGAACAAGATTCGTATTCCGGATGCGAACTGGTATCTGGAACCGTTCAGTGCTCGAAGTGAATTGATGGCGGAACATGCCACATCCGGTATCAAGTTTGCCGGACGTGTCTCCCAGCTGATCACGGCTTCGACGGGATTTGACGACTGGGAATGGGGAGTCACTCTTTGGAGCCGGGCACCTGAACACGTGAAGGAAATTGTGTACGGGATGCGATTCGACAAAGCATCAGCGAAATATGCTGAGTTCGGGCCTTTTTATCTTGGTTACGTGATGACACCCGCCGAAGCCCTGAATCACGTTCAGATCTGAGCCCGAGGATGACGGCAGCAGCCAGAAATCACGTGCAGCAGATCGGGCCAAGCCTGCTGCACGTTGAAACATGCAGGCACAGACCTCCCAAATTGGACTTCCCGCCCGCAAAAAACACCGAGGTACCGCAAAGTGCCCAGAATTCCGAACCCGCAGAACCACCAACTTTGTTGCAATCTGCATCACAGTAAGCCTTGTCCGGCTTTTCCGGACGCTTCAAGCCAACCGATATTCTGACTGTCCGAGAATCCAGGGGCGACCGACCAGGTATCGCCTGCTGGCTGTCCATTCCGAAACGGATGACTGGTTACTGTCGTGTCTGCAGGACCTTGTCTGAAAGACTTCCGGAATGGAAACTGGGGGAGCAGCGGCGGTGAAACAGGATCGAAGAGACAAACGGGGAATTCGGTGCGACGCGCGAGGCATGCTTGTCGTCATTCTTTCCGGCCTTTTGATTTCGACGGCAGGATGTTCTGCAGCTCGATTTCGCCAGCTGTTCAGTGGCCGTGCCTCAGATCTGTGCGTTGAAGAACCGCAACCGTCCTACGATGCACGCCTTGAAACTGAAACTGAGCAGCCTGTTGCTACTTCAGGAGATCACGGTAACGATTTGGGTTCGGAGCCTGAATTATCACTGATGATGGCACCGGACCCGTTTCTTGTGGCCGAAGCTCTCCAAAACGATCAGTCTGAACAGATTGCTCCCCCTTCTGCAGCGGACGAACAGAATTCCGTAATTGCCGCCGCCCCTTCAAGAGCAGCAGTCCAGTCGCCGGATGAGAGCAGCTTGCGGGTGCAACAGGTTGATCACTTGCAGCATCTTGCCGAGCTCGACCATCTGCTTCAACAATCCGCAGCCAAACCTGCAACAGTTGAGAGTCACCGGCATTTCGGAGCGGTTCAGCAAAGTGACGCTGCAGAGGTCACCTCATCGACCGACGGTTCAGAGCAGTTTGATTCGATGCTGGCCACATCCCAGCATAACACCGCCGCCCGAAGCGGACTTTCACAAAGTCCTGCAGATCTCGCTGTCGCATCATCGGTCACGCAAACACGGTGGATTGAGGGTGCAAATTCGACCGATACCAGCCCGGTCAGACTGATGGGCGCGAGTCAGGCAGATGACACAGAATTGCCGGATCTCACAACACTGGAAGACCTGTTAAGCCAGCCTGCGGAACCAGCCATTACGCAGCATCAGATTGAAACGGAGCCACAAAGCCCTGTTCCGCCGGTGCCCACCACACCGATTCCTCCGATTCCTTCGATGAATTCGGCATCTTTGAAAACAACCGAGAATGAAGATGCTGGGGAAGCCGGCCATCTGCCCGCAGCCGCTGTTTCCCAAAGGCATGAATCTGCCTGGGAGCCAGAGCAGCCGCCAATCGAGGAAGTACCGCAGGGTGACAGTACGGAAGAGAGATTTGCAGACACTGTGACAACCGAAACGGTGACCCGATCGACAGCGTCCGAGGAGTCGTGGTCCATGGGGCGGGATTCGATCCCCGCAACGTCTGCTTCCGAAACGCGTGTGCTGCCGCGACGCCGAGCAGCTCTCTCCGCTTCCATGGTTCGGTCGCTGCCCGCTCCGGCGGCACTGCAGGACCTGCCGGTTAAGAAGCAGCAGCCAGCTGCAGAAGTTGATCTGGTGAGGACCATCATGTCTCAGCCCCCCCGGACTTCCGAGCCGGCAGCGGGCTGGGAAATGCCTGTACCGGAAGAGATGGCCCCCGTGCCACCGCAGGCTCATTCAGCAGTCGATCCCGGCGCGGTCAGTGAGTCAATTTCCGATCGCACCTGGGCGTTAATCGCCGTATGCGGGCTGATCCTGATGGGGTTGTATCTGCCTGCTCGTCGTAACGAGCCGAACGTGGCCGCAGGGGGCCCGAGTTCCGGAAGTGACGCAACGGTTTGATTTCGCAACCTGAGTGCCTCAGATCTGTTGCATGCGAGAAACGCAGTTTTCAGATGACTCGCAATGCCCCCAAAATCACTACAACTGGCGGGTAACCGCGATTTTGTCTCTTCACTTCCTGCACCTGTGAACCAGCAGGTTTTTTGCGTAGTAAGCTACCGGAGATTGGCTTGAGGTTAATCCGCACGACCAATCCAACCAGTCAACACAAACTGAATCGAGACTTTCGGAACGCGGCATGACATCTGATCCTTGGAGCCGTCCCACCTCAGAAGATCTGAAGCGGGTTATCGCAGCGCTGGAACCATCTTCCGGCGGTGGGGTCAATACTCGGCAGGCAGAGCGACTCAATTTTGCAGTCCCGGCCGAAATTAAGACGCCACGAGGCGGCACCGTACCGGCAATCACAAGGGAAATCAGTTCTTCCGGCATTGGTCTGTTGCATCGCGGATCGATCCCGCTGGATGAGGTAACAATACGCATTGCCAGTGAGAGCCGGGATTACTTCTACCGTGTTCAGATTGAGTGGTGTACGCCCTGTGATGAAGGCATGTTTCTGAGTGGCGGTCGCTTTCTGCCCTCAGCAGATCTCCAGTGAAGCAGCATCTGCAGCACGACGGCAACACGGTCATGCCATCGCTTGTTGACGGATCGCATGCCTCCTCCGGTTGCCTCTCCAACACGACTTGAACTAAGCTCACGGCAGTATCTTGAGATCGGTACGCCACGCGTTCCTGCAGGCGGTGAACTGAACCCTGTATCAGCTCACCGCTGCGGCGTGCCCGGAATCCCCCCCGGAGCCAACAAAATGCTTGCTAGTCGTCGCGGATTTCTCACAGCTGCCGGTAGCCTGGCCCTCGCGCCATCATTGACATCGGCAAGCAGGGCTGCCCTGCGAATCGCAGGAGCGGTCGCCTCTGAACAACACTTCGAAATCACCCGCGTTGAACGAACAACGGTCAAGCTGGAGTTTCGCGAAGTTCCCCGACGCAATATGGATCGCGAGATACCTCACTGGCGATACGCGGAAGTCATCGACGTCACATTGAAATGTGGAGTGCAGGGAAGCGGAGAAACTCTTCTGTTCTACACGTGGGGTGTCCCGTCCGACGAATCAATCCAGCGTGTTGTCGGTCGCAGCGCGCTGGAACTGCTGTGGGATGACGATCTCGGTGCGGGTCTGCAGATGGCACTGTTTGACGCTGTTGGTCGAGCCGCAGAGATTCCGGTGCATGCACTTCTTGGCAGCAAAGTCCACCAGCGTACTCCGCTTTCATGGTGGAACATCGACACATCCGCTGCGGATATGGCATCGGAATGTCGCGAGGCACTTCGTTTGGGATACATGTCCTACAAGACCAAGGGGCGTCCCTGGTTCGACGTGTTCCACCAGGTCGAGACCGCTTGCCGGGAAGTACCGGAGAACTTCCGCATCGACATGGACTTTAACGACACACTTTTGGACGCAGACCGCGGGCTGCCGATCCTGAAGAAGCTGGGGAAACACCCGCAGGTCGACATTTTTGAAACGCCGATTCCGCAAAAAGATGTCGAAGGAAACCGGCGGATTACAGAGGCTACTCATGTCAACGTGGCGATGCACTATGGAAATCCATCACCATCAACGGTTGTCTCCACCGGCTGTTGTGACGGGTTCGTCGTCGGCGGCGGAGCCTCTCGCCTGATGACAACCGGGCGATTCTGTCGAGAGACTGAACTCCCGTTCTGGCTGCAGCTTGTCGGCACCGGTCTCACTGCTGCATTCTCGCTGCATTTTGGAGGCGTCCTGGAGCAGGCTCTCTGGCCAGCAGTCAATTGCCATCAATTATTCGAGGAGAATACGCTCACAGCCCCCATTCTGCTGAGCGATGGCCACGCGGATGTCCCGGATCGACCGGGGCTTGGTTACGAAGTCAATCGCGATGTTATTGCGCACAATCGAGTTGATCGGCCGGAATCACGACCTGAACCTCAACGATTGATCGAAACGACCTGGCCCGACGGTCGCCGCATGCTCACAGCCAGCAATGGCTCTGTGAATTTCATGCTAAAGGCTGCAAATAACGACCTGTACCCCTATTTCGAAACGGGAGCAGATACCAGACTGATTCCGGACGACGGATCTGCAGAATGGAAGATGCAGTACAGCAAAGCGCGGGCCGAAGGTCCCATCAGCGTTTGAGTGAGTTTTCGGTTAATCCCGGCGTGCTCCTGCGGGAGCACACGGGTGTCCGTTTTCTCCGGACCTGACGAATTCTCCCTTAACGCAACTCCTGCGGGGTCGTGTCGTGGTGACATTTGCTTTTATCACCGGGTGGGCCATCTTCGCAGGCATTCTGATTCTTTCCGTGCCCCCCATCGCGGCACTGCGAAACCGTCGGATGCGCGATCCTGATCCGGATGCAATGAACCACAGGACATCGCTGGTCTCTGTGATCATGCCGGCACGGAACGAAGGTGAGATGATCGCTGAGTCGATTCGTTCGATCCTCGCATCCACATCCGTGAATCTCGAACTGATCACCGTTAATGACCGCTCTTCCGATAACACCGGGGCAGTGATGGATGCCGCTGCGGCCACCGACGGCCGAGTTCAGGTGATTCACATCAGCGAGTTACCGGATGGCTGGCTTGGCAAGAACCATGCAATGCACTGTGCAGCTCAGCAGGCCAAAGGAGATTACCTGCTGTTTACGGATGGTGACATCATCTATCAACCGGAGACAATTGCTGCTGCACTGCAATACAAGACGAGGGAGAAGCTTGATCATTTATGCCTGCTTCCGCGCATGATCCCCGGCAGCCTGATCGAGAATGTCCTGACCACCTTTTTCGGAATGTGCTTTGCCATCGGAATGCAGCTGCATCTCATTCGCACAAAGTTTCCGCTTTCCTACGCGGGCGTGGGCGCATTCAACATGATCCGAACGGACTTCTATCGCAAGTGCGGAGGCCACACTCCAATCCGCATGGATGTCCTCGATGACGTCAAACTTGGGAAGCTCGTCAAACGGTCGGGGGGCAACAGTGATTTCCTGCTCGCGGAAGACTGGCTCTCCGTGCGATGGCAGCCATCGCTGTGGGGTGTGGTCTGTGGACTCGAGAAAAACGGTTTCGCGTCGCTCAACTATTCGCTGATCCAGATCAGCCTTGTCACCGTTCTCTTCACAGCCATCTTTGTGCTGCCGTTCGCAGTCCCGCTGGCCGCTGCCGGCGGACTGGTCGACTGGTCAACGGCCTCCGGCTTTCTGGCAGCAGGATTGTCGTGGCACCTGCTCTTTCTGTGGCTGGTTTATTCGATGCCAAAAGGACTGCGAATGGTGCCGTTTTTTCTTGCCGGCCCGTGGCTGATGGCCTTCGCCTACTGGAGATCGGCTGTCATCACACTGCGGCAGGGCGGTGTTCGCTGGCGTGATTCCTTCTATTCACTGCGGCAGCTGCGCAGCGAAATCTATCGTTGAGCGTTCAACTTCTGATTTGCTCCGCTGATCGTCGCATTTGCTCCTGAACCAGCAACCGAACGTCCTCGCACAACTTCTGATCGTCGTCACCGGCACTGATCCGCTGCCGCATCTCGGCTGACAGCGACGGACCATAGTGCACATGAATTCGACGAGGCCTCAGCCAGAAGCTGTCTCGCGGCAGCGCGAGTCCCGATCCAGCAATTCCAACCGGATGCACCGGCTGATCTGTACGACGGGCGATCGCGAGAAATCCGGGGCGAAACTCCAGCGTCGCGCCGGCTGCGGAGCGGGTTCCTTCCGGAAAGATCCCGACCAGGTGATCTTCGCGAAGCCGCTCCCCGGCAGCCCGGATACTACTACTGCGAGCCGCTCGACGACTGATCGGAATGACGAATGTCCATGTCAACAGCCACTTCAGAACAGGTACGCGAAACAGTGTATCCCGCGCCAGGAAACAGACCGGGCGATTCAACCTGACCCCTGCGACAATTGGATCAAGGTAGCTTTCATGGTTGATCAGCAACAAAGCCCCGCGGTCCGGATCGATATTCTCAGTGCCGGAAGCCGTGATTCGCAGCCAACTGCTGCAGAACCACCGCATTGGAATTCTCAGCAGATCCCAAACCAGCGAACTGTGTGAGGACGCAGCGACAACCTGGCCTTTTTGAACATCATGAACACCGGGACGGTCACGACTATGATCGAGTTCGCCGTTCTCCTGGTCGCTCATCGTTTGCATCCACACTGAAGATGTCCTGCGGCTTTGAATCGCCGCATTATGAGCATCGCGAAGGGATCTGTCTAAGGAGCTGCGGGCTTTGCCGCCCCGTCCATAGTCAGCAGATCACTGACCTGCAGAATCTCCGCCAGATCCACAGCAGCTGTCCATTCTTCATCGAGGGAACGAGTGTAGTCCTCGATCACATTCCCGAGTGTCTGCTGAGCATTCACGACCCCCGTGAAATCGACAAGTTGCCCATCGATCAGAAAGTTGTTGTAGATCCCGCGGTAGGCCCGCACCTGATCGGGAACGATCTCTGTGCGGTAGCTTGCAGAAACCGCTCGGCCCGTCTGATAGCGACCAAAACGCTCCGCGACTTCAGACATCAACCGATTTTGTATTGCGGTGTAGTCCTGCTTTGCTCGCACCAGTTCTGCATGAGCCGCCTGGATGTTTCCCTGATTACGATTGAAAACCGGAAATTCTGTCGACAGCATCAGATTTGTGGAAAGCCCGGCATCCGGCGTGGTGTCGTCATGTTGCAGGACTGCACCAAACAGCAGATTGGGTGTGGCCTCGGCTTCCTGCAGCAGCAATTTCTTTTGAGCCGCCGAGATACCGGCGGTGGCTGCCTGAAGATCTGAATGCTCCTGCACCATGGCAACGGCATCTTCGTAGCTGATTTCGGGAGCTGGCATTCCCACGAATCCGCTGAGCTTGTGTCGTGGAAGCGAAGGTCGGCCGGTGGCGGCAGCCAGCTGACGCCACGCCGCCTCCAGTTGATTGCCCGCTCGAATCACCTTGTTCCCCGCAGCGACGACATTCACACGCAGCTGCAGCGGCTCGTAGGGTGCGGACTCCCCGCTGGCAACACGATTCACCTGAGCCTGATAGGATTCTCTATTCAGCTGCAGCAATGCCCGCGAGTACTCCAGTTCCTGCTGGGCAACCAGCACCTTGAAGTATCCTCGGCGAATACTTGTTGCCAACTGGATTCCTGCCTTCCTGAAGTTTGCTTCAGCAGCGATGACCCGTTGCCACTGAGCGGACTCAGCCAGCCCAAGCTTGCCAGCCGTGACAATCTCCTGACTCATTGAAATGCCGTTGTATCCCGCCGAGTCGGCGGTGCCGATGGTATCGCCCTGGTAACCAATCGTTGGGTTAGGGCTCAGGCCAGCCTGGACGGTCAGCCCCCGGGCACGCTCCACATCAGCTGCTGCCTGATGCAGGATCGGACTGTACTCAACGGCCAGCCCCTGCAATTGACTCAGTGATATTCGCGGCAACTCCAAATCTGACTGCTCTGGCGGTGCCTGAGGAGGCGGAAAGAATTCCGTCATCACGTCCATGCGTTCTTCCGGAGTTTGCCCTGGATCAGGCACTGGGACGCTCAATGGCGCTACACGAGCCCCAGGGAGTACCCCGGGGACCTGAAAAAAACTGCCCGCCGCCTGTTCCTCCGAAACGGCTTCAGGATCCACGGCTGCAGAACCTGGTGCCTCTGGCATCCTGGTCGAATCGGCAATCGTTGCCGTTCCGGGAACAAACGCTGCAGGCACGGGATCGGGAACGACATGACAGCCAGCAGCCACCAGAATCAGAATCGTTTGCCATATTCTGCACTGGAGACTTTTGGCTGCGGGTCGACGTTTTCTCATGGATCCTGAGTTCCAGTCATGGCGATTTGTGCTGCGATCAAAACGTATTGTGACACCCAGCGATCGACAAAACGCACCGCGTAACTGCAACAATCAAACTGAAACTCATCTTCAGAACAAACAATACAACCAATAGTGTCAATAGAATCGCTAAAGTCCGCCCTGTTTCACACGATGTCCCGGGTGGCTTGTCACCGCTGGCTGCGCCAATGCTGTTTGGATCTTGCTAAACACGGCTGTCAAGCATGTTTGCAATGACTCCCGTCACCTGCTGCACTAATCTGCGTCAGACTGCGTTTGTATCCAATTCAGAATTCGCGAGATCACCATGTCTTCCGAACACTCCAGTAGTGAATTCCCTGAATCCGGCGATGCTCCGGAATCGGAAGTACCACGATTATCCGCTGCGCTTGAACAACGCTTTAGTTACGCCTGCTGGCAAAACAACATTCCGCTGTTCAAATCTCTGCAGGTCAACAATTCGACCACACAACCAACTTCGGAGCTGACGATCGATCTCCTTGCCAGCCCGGAATTCCTGCTCCCGCGACAATGGCGAATTGGAACGCTGGAGCCGAGCCAAAGCTGTTCTGTCGCAGACTGCAACCCGGCCATCAACGGCCACTTCTTCGAATCGCTGAATGAGGCACAGACGTGCACGGTCACCCTGCGACTGCAGGATAATGACAGGACACTGGCAACCTGGCACCAGGACGTCCGATTGCTGGCCCGGGATGAGTGGACCGGGGGCAACACCGCACCCGAGACGCTCGCCGCCTTTGTCAGGCCCAACGGACCCGGGATTTCGGAACTCCTGAATCAGGCGTCCCGCAGACTGAGTGCGGGAGGTCAGGAGAATTCTCTCGAAGGCTATCAGTCCGGCAATCCTCACCGAGCCTGGCTGCAGGTTGCTGCAATCTGGTCTGCACTGGCCAGTCATCGTCTGACTTATGTCAATCCCCCCGGCAGCTTTGAACGCACGGGACAGAAAATCCGTTCGGTTGCTGACGTGCTTCAGTGCCGGCAGGCCTGCTGTCTCGATCTCTCCGTTTTGCTGGCTTCCGCCTGCGAGGCCGCTGGTCTCAACACCACGGTGATTCTGCAGGACAGTCATTGTTTGATTGGCGTCTGGCTGGTTGACCGCTCGTTTGCGAGCCTCCTTGAACATGAACCGGCAGAAATTCGTAAAGCGGCAACGGCCAACGAACTGCTGCTGCTGGAAACAACACTGCTCACAGGAGAAAGTCCGTCGTCACTGACGCAGGCCCGCGAGGCCGCTGTGGCAGCATTGCAGTTGCAGCATGATGCTCGCTTCTTCTGTGCGGTTGATTTGCGCCGCGCTCGAATGGCCAGAATTCTTCCCATGGCATCGCCGGTCGAACCAGGGTTCGACGACAGTCCGGATCCTGCTGTGCCCGAAGAATTCGACCTGCCGCTGCCCCCGCTGCCATCCGCCGATCAACTGCCCTCAGAGTATGCATCCGATCAGCCCCGGTCTGCAGCCCAGCGTTTGGATCGATGGCAGCGTAAGCTCCTTGACCTGACACTGCGAAACCAGTTGCTGAACTTTCGCCCGGGGCGAAGTTCGGTCCCGTTCCTGTGCCCGCCGCTGTCCCGCCTGGAAGATCGTCTGGCTTCCGGACGTCGTGTCACGCTGGTTTCACTCTCGGATCACATCCCCGCAGCCACGCAGGATCACGAGGAGTCTCTGTCAGCAGCGGCCACCAATCCACATTTCATGGCGGATGCTGTCGGTCGAGGTGAACTGCCGGCGGACCTGAGCCCGGAGGAACTGACTCGTCGCCTGACAGTCCTGTATCGCCGCAGCCGTAATGATCTTGCCGAAGGAGGATCAAACACTCTGTTTTTGGCGATTGGGTTCTTACGCTGGAAGCAATCAACAACGGACCAGCGTTCTTTCGTTGCCCCTCTGCTGTTGCTTCCCGTCAGCCTCAAGCGACGGAATGCACGATCAGCTTTCCAGCTAGTCAGTCACGAAGACGATGTTCGAGTCAACTCAACTCTTCTGCAGATGCTCCGTCAGGATTTTTCCGCAGATCTGCAGTACCTCGAATCTGATCTTCCTCGGGACGATGAGGGGATTGATGTTCAACGACTGCTGCAGCAGATTCGCGCCGATGTTCGCGAATTGCCCGGATTCGAAGTTCTTGAAGATGCCGCACTCTCCACATTCTCTTTTGCCAAATATCTGATGTGGAAAGATTTGATGGATCGCAGCGAACTGCTGCGGGAGAACCGCGTCGTCAGGCACCTGGCCGACAATCCGGAGATGGCTTTTCTTTCAGGTGGAACAGGCAGCCTGCCCAGACCACACACTCTTGATCAACTTTATTCACCGGATCAGCTGGTCTTTCCACTTCCGGCCGACTCTTCCCAGTTGGCGGCGATCGCTGCTGCTTCCGAAGGGCAGGACTTCGTCATTATTGGCCCGCCAGGAACAGGGAAGAGCCAGACGATTGCCAACATGATTGCGCACTGCCTGGCACACCAAAAAACAGTCCTGTTCGTTGCTGAAAAAACCGCGGCACTGGACGTCGTATACCGCCGGCTCTGCCAACAGGGGTTGTCTGAACTCTGCATCGAACTTCATTCTTCGCGAGCAGACCGCCGCAGATTTCTCGAGCAAATGCGCAATGCATGGGAATCGGCAAGCCGTTCTCAGGACGGGCAATGGCAGTCAGTTTGCGGTCGGCTGCATCTGAAACGGGAAGAGCTGAATCGCTACGTCAACGAACTGCATCAGGCAAGAAGCTGCGGCCTGAGCCTGTTCGAGGCAATGGGATTCAGCGTTCTTCATGCTGACAAAGAACTGCCTCAGCTGAACTGGCCCGACTCAACCGAACTCAACGCCGAACAACTGGAGCGAATGCGTGGTCTGATGCAGGATCTTGCGGTTGCCGCCCCCGCGGCTCGCAGTCCGCGGATCCCGCAGTTTCTCTGCCACGACGAGTGGACTCCGGAATGGGAATCCGGGTTACTCGAAGCCAGCGGAAAAACTGCGAAGGCAGCGCAGCAATTCTCGACAGCTCTTCAGCAGATCGCCACGTCCACAGCACTCCCGGTCATTGGCACTGTCTTCAGATCCGAATTCGATCCGTTTTGCCAGCTCCTGCGGGACCTGCAACAACGACAGCCGCAGCAGATTGCATTTCTTCTGGAAACTGATGCAGATCGTCAGATTCGAGTTCTGCGGAGTTGTCGGGAGCAGGCGCTTGAGATCAGAGCTTTTCAGCAGCGGCTCAGCACCAATTATCCGCCACCAAACCTGCTGCGATTACCGGCGCAGCAGCTGGAAGCGGAATACCGAGCAGCCGCTGCCGCCTTCTGGCCACTTTCCGTTTTTCGCCAGTGGCAGACAGCGCGGAAACTACGGACCTGGACGGATGGCTCGCCCGCCCAGCCGCAACAGGACCTGCCGTTACTGCTGAAAATTTCCACCCTGATCCACCGCGTTGAAGACAGCGGTGTTCTGAAGTTGACACCGTTTCAGGACACCTGGCTCGAGTCTGCAGACGACTTTGTCGCATGGATTGATGAAACCGTTGCTCTGCACAAGTCTCTGTCCGGATTTGGAAGTCGTCTTCGGGACGCCTGCCGGTCTCTTGCAGAAATGATGTACCATGAGACCGTGCCGTCACTCCGGGATGCGCTGCAAAGCACCATCGACTCCGCGGCCATTTTGAACAGGCTGTTGTCCGCGTGGGAAGGATTGCTGGGCGGGTCGCCGGTTTCCTCTGAATCTGCCGCACTGTCTGACCAGGTCATCGATGCGGCGGAAACAATGACAAGGCACCGCGATCAACTGCGAGACTGGACCGCGTGGAATGCCGTCTCACAGCCGGCTGCGCGACTGGGTCTTGCCCCTCTCAGCGACGCGCTCCTGAACGGTGACCTGACTGTGGACGAGGCAGTGTCAGGGTTTGATCTGGCGTGGATCCGTTGGTGGCTTCCAAAGGAAATCAGCCGAAATGCTCTGTTGTGCAGCTTTCGGGGCTTCACACATGAGGAAGCAGTGTCTGAGTTTCGCCGGCTGGATGATGCAGTGCGGAAGGCGGCAGTTCCACATATTCTCTCTGCCGGACGAAAGAAAATCCCGCAGATCAGCGAAGTGCCTCGCAGATCTGAACTGGGACTATTGAGGCATCAGATGCAACTGCAGCGGCCCAGTAAATCGATCCGGACAGTGATCGAATCAATGCCTGAATACTTCACTCAGCTGGCGCCGTGTCTGCTGATGTCGCCACTGTCGGTGTCTCAGTATCTGCCGGCAGACCATACCGGATTCGACGTCGTTATCCTTGACGAAGCCTCGCAGATTACGACCTGGGATGCCATTGGCGCGATTGCCCGCGGTAAGCAAACCGTCGTTGTAGGGGACCCCAAACAGCTGCCGCCAACGAACTTCTTTGGCCGAAATGAAAGTGACGAAGAAAGTCACGAACTTGACTACTTTGAGCAGGATCTGGAGAGCATTCTTGATGAGGCTCAGGCCGCGGGACTACCGGCGATTCAGCTCAGCTGGCATTACCGCAGCCGTCATGAATCGCTGATTGCGTTTTCCAACCGCCACTACTACGAAAATCAGCTGCTGACTTTCCCTTCGGCTGTCACAGCCGACAGCGCCGTTGCCCTGAACTTCGTGGAAGATGGAGTTTTTGATCGCGGGAAATCGCGGACCAATCGCCGCGAAGCCGAAGCTGTTTCACAATACTGCACGGAAAGGCTGCTGGCGATGCTGCTGCTGCCCGAACCGCAGCGGCTGAGCATTGGCGTGATTACATTCAACGTGCAACAGCAAACACTGATCGAGGACCTGATGGATGCCGCACGCCGTAGTCATCCGGAAATTGAATGGTTTTTTGATGAAGCACGGGAAGAGCCATTCGTGGTCAAGAATCTCGAAAATGTTCAGGGGGATGAAAGAGACTGCATTCTGTTTTCCATTACTTACGGCCCGGATTCGTCTGCGCGACTCACCCGGAATTTCGGCCCACTGAATCGGCAGGGAGGTCAGCGCAGACTCAATGTCGCTGTCACCCGCGCCCGCAGAGAACTGCGAGTCTTCTCCTCCTTCAAAGCGGAGCAGTTAAGCACCGACGGTATTCGACACATCGGAGTCAGTCATCTGAAGAATTTTCTCGACTATGCGGAACGCGGAGTCGCGGCACTTCCGGAATCCTCTGTCTCAGAATCTGACGTGACCGAATCTTCTCTGGAAACTGCCGTGGCCAGGGCGTTGGAAGAACGCGGCTGGATACTACGTCGCAGCGTGGGTGTTTCACGCTTCCGCATTGGCATTGGCGTCGTCCACCCGCATGATCACAAGCGGTTTCTGGCCGGCATCGAGTGTGATGGAACAGTCTACCGCGATGCCGCAGCGGCGAGGGATCGGGATCGGATTCGCGGCGAAGTCCTGCATGGACTCGGCTGGCAGGTATTGCGAATTTGGTCTCCGGACTGGTGGTATTCTCCGGAGCAGGAGGCGAATCGTCTGCACGAAGAACTGAACGGGCTGTTGGCAGCCAACGCGGAATCACCCACTAACGACGCATCTGCAGAGACCGACGCGTCGCCCAAGACTGCGAATTCCTGAGGTATGTGGATTTCAGCGTCCGTTTGCATACACTGATGCTGCGCGGCACAGGCTTCCGGCCTGCCGCACTGAACACAGACGATCACTTATGTGAAAGGGATTCCTTCCAGATGCGATCAGCATTTTCCCATTTTCTGTTTGCGGCCCTGCTGCTTCAGAACAGTTCCTGTCTTCGAGCCGCTCAGCCGGAAGCAGAAACACCCCCCAACGTGCTTCTGATTATCTCTGACGATCAGGCGTGGACCGACTATGGGTTCATGAATCACGACGTCATTCAGACTCCCCGACTGGACCAGCTGGCGTCTCGCAGTGCCCTGTTTCGCCGCGGGTATACTCCGACCCCGCTCTGTCGCCCGTCGCTCATGTCAATCATCACCGGACGTTACGCACATCAGCATCAAATTATCGGCAACGACCCCACACCCGACCGTTCGCTCAGCAAGGAGGAGTCGGCGGCACGGCGTGCTGATCTGATCGCTCGAGTCGACAACTGGGAGACGATTCCACGCCGACTAAGTGAACGAGGCTACCTAAGCCTGCAAACGGGGAAGTGGTGGGAAGGCAACTGGTCACGCGGTGGTTTCACACACGGGATGACTCGCGGATTTCCACAGCCGGGCGGCCGACACGGCGACGATGGCCTGCAGATCGGTCGCACTGGAATGGACCCGGTTTACAATTTCATCGATGAAAGTGTGAAGCAGGAAAAGCCGTTCTTCATCTGGTACGCACCGTTCCTGCCACACACACCTCACAATCCTCCGGAGCGATTGCTGCAAAAATACCAGCAGGAGAATCGCCCCGAACCACTGGCAAAGTACTACGCGATGTGTGAGTGGTTTGATGAGTCCTGCGGACAGATTCTTGACCACATTGACGACCGCAAACTGACTGAAAACACCATCGTGATTTATGTCACTGATAATGGCTGGATTCAGCGCACTCCCGATATGGATCTGCCGGACAACTGGAAGCAGAGCTTTGCCCCCCGTTCAAAGCAAAGTACATACGAGGGTGGAACTCGCACTCCTTTCATGGTCAGCTGGCCGGGACATATCCAGCCCGCCGATCGACCGGAACTGGTCACAACACTGGATGTCTACCCCACGATTCTGGCAGCCGCCGGACTCGAATTCAGGGACGATCTGCCGGGCCTGAATCTGCTGCCTGCGGTTCTGAACGGCCAGCCACTGGATCGCAACATCGTTCTGGGAGAAGGCTTTACGCACGACATCCCGGATCCTGCACAGCCGGAAATCAGCCTGCAGACTCGCTGGTGTATTGAGGGCGACTGGAAACTGATTCTGTCGTATGAGGCTCCGGCGGACCGCTACGCTGTGGTCCACAGCGTCTGTCCTCCAAAACCGCAGCTGTTCGATCTTTCCAGTGATCCGTTTGAACGAAAAGATCTTGCTGCAATCTACCCGGATGTTGTCAGTCGACTGGCCGGACATCTGCAGAATTCATGGAAGGTCTCCAAGAAGCCTCTCGGATTCTGACATCCCAATTACACAGCGTTTTGAAGTCACAGTGTGTTTGGGCCGTTGGATTTACATTTGACTGCCAGCCTGAGACAGTTTGCAATGTAAACGAACCCGGTTCTGTCAGCTCTATCGCCACACACCGTGCAGGCCTGTCAATCAGTTCGTGGTCAATGCCTGCCTGGTCCTTCAGTCTGAGTCAGAGACAACCATGTGGATCATTCGTCCTGCCAGTCTGGTGATTGGTGATCAGCGCTGGATCATTCCTGCCGCTGCCATTGCCATGACCGGATTGCTGCTGACACTGTGGCTGAATCGCCATCGTCTGCAGGTTCGTTCCCAGCTGATCGGCACATGCCTGCGATTAACCGCCTGGCTGCTGCTCTGCGTCTGTCTGCTGAATCCTCTCTGGAGTGGTTCACGACCTCGTTCCGGAGCCAATGTGCTGGCGGTTGTTGCGGACGTCAGTCGCAGCCATCTGATCGGCGTTCAGGACGCCACCTCAACACGCGCGGATGAACTGAAAGCAACCCTCGAACGGGGCGAACGAACAGAGCCCGCGGGCTGGCTGACCGAACTCGACCAGGACTTCGAACTTCGCCGCTACACGATTGCCGACCGTCTGTTGCAGTTGGAACAGCTTTCAGACGTCACATTCGACGGTGCGGCCTCGTCTCTTGGAACAGCATTGCAGAGTCTGCAGCAGCGTTATCAGGGACAACCTCTGGCGGGCATTGTCCTGCTCACCGACGGGAACTCAACAGACGCTGTCCCGGACCCCGATATCCTCCGCCAACTGCCACCGATCCACGTGGTTGTGCCCGGCGAGAACAACCAGCTGCCAGACATTTCCGTTGGCGAAATCAGCACTTCGCAGTCAGCATTTGATGATGCCCCCCTGACCGTGCTCGTCACTCCGCACACAGAGGGTCAGGTCAACGGTCGCATTTCAGTCACCCTGGAAGACGCATCCGGCGTGCCGCTCGAGACTCAAATACGCGCTGCAGCAGAAACGGAACCCATTCGCTTCACACATCGACCGACAGAGCGGGGGACTGTCTTTTATCGAGTCCGCACTGCGCTGTTGAATGAGTCGGACGGCACCCCTGTCGAGGAAGCGACGGAGATCAACAACAGCCGTCTGATCAGTGTCGATCGCGGCTCAGAGCCTCGACGAATCCTCTACGTCTCCGGTCGGCCAAACTGGGACTTCAAATTCCTGCGTCGTGCCGTGCAGACCGATACGCAGCTGGACCTCGTTGCTCTCATCCGCATTGCTCGCAAGGAAGCCCGCTTTGACTTCCGCGGACGCGAGGGAGAGTCTGCGAACTCACTGTTTCGGGGCTTTGATCGTGCCGACCCGGATACGGTAGAAGAATACGACGAGGCGGTGATGGTGCGTCTGAACACAAAGGACAGCGACGAACTCTCCGGTGGTTTCCCGGAAACTGCACAAGAGCTGTTCCGATACGATGCACTGGTGATTGATGATGTGGAAGCTGACTTTTTCACAGCCGACCAACACTCTCTGATTCACGATTTTGTGTCCCGCCGGGGTGGCGGTTTTCTGATGCTGGGTGGTCAGGAGTCATTCCGCCAGGGGAATTTCGATCGCACACAGATCGGTGAACTGCTGCCGGTCGATCTGAGTCGCCCTGCCGACTTTCCTGATACTCCCCTGCGAATCACACTCACCCGCGATGGCTGGCTTCAGCCGTGGGTCAGGCTGCGGGACGATGAACAACTGGAAGAGGAGCGACTGGCAGAGATGCCGGAATTTCTCACCCTCAATCCGACCGGGTACGTGCGTCCGGGTGCCGTTGTGATGTCACATGTTGAAGACGCCACCGGAACCAGGTGGCCCGCCCTGGTGACCCAGCGATTCGGGCGAGGCCGGACAGGTGCACTCTGTGTCGGTGACTTCTGGAGATGGCGGCTTCGTCAGGGCTTGAACGAGTACCAGGCCGCAATGGAGAGTCCGTTGCCGCTGGAGACCAGTGTCAGTCCCACGGCCGAATCTGCGGACGATGATTTGAGCGATCATGCACGAGCCAGCCGGCAGATGATTCGTTGGCTGGTTGCCGACGTTCCCCGACGCCTGAACGTCACGGTTCGCGAGGACAGTGGAATCGGCACGGGGGCGATGCTGCTGACAGCCGAAGTCCTGAGCAGTGTTTTCGAACCCAGCGACAATGCCGAGGTGGACTTTGTCGTTACTTCGCCATCAGGCGAACAACTGGAACTCAGCGGCACTCCTTCGGAGACATCCAGCGGCGTCTGGGAGGCCCCGTTGACAGCGCTTGAAGCAGGCCAGTGGTCCGTCGCCGTCAAGGCCACCACCGGCGAAGGCGACGAAGCAGAAATTCTTAATGCGGAGTCAGGCTGGGCCAGCCAGCCCGACCAGGAGGAAATGGCTCGGGCTTCCGTTAATCGCCCTTTCCTTGAAGAGTTAACCTCGGCCACCGGGGGCCGCATCTGGACCACCAGTGAAGTGGATGAACTGACCGATTTTATTCCGGGAGAAGCGGTGCCACTGTCCGAAGTCTGGTCGTGGCCAATCTGGAATACATGGGGAGTCTTCCTGCTTGCTGTCGGGCTGCTCTCCGCAGACTGGACCCTGCGTCGACGAGGAGGAATGCCATGAGCGGTCGAACTGCCATTCTGCAGATCGTGTTTCTGCTGGTCTGTGTACTGTCAGTGCCTCTGCAGACAACCCGATTGCGGGGTGAGGATTCAACGAGGCCGGAACTGCTGCTCGTAATGGGTGCACCCGGGCTGCGGGAGTATGAGCCTGTTTTCCGGGAGTGGGCTGATCGCTGGATCACTGCAGCAAAACTTGCAGATGCTGACCTTGTCACAGTTGGTCTGCCATCCTCCACGGAACCGTCAACGGACACGACTTTCGACGGCGAGAACTCAGAAACGGAGCGCGATCGGCTGTTGCATGCGTTAGCGGCAGCATCGATCAGTAAATCGCGGGAGCCTCTGTGGCTGATCTTTATCGGGCATGCCACATGGGACCAGAAGACCGCGAGGCTGAATCTGAATGGTCCGGATGTCTCCGCCGACGAAATGGCAGCGGCGCTGGCAGGGTGTTCTCGCCCGGTTATTGCCGCATTCTGTTCTTCCAGCTCATCTCCGTTTCTGAACGCGTTGTCTGCTCGCGGACGGGTGATCATCACAGCAACCCGAGACGGTACGCAGAGTCAGTACAGCCGATTTGGAGATGCGTTCTCAGCGGCCATCACGAGTACCGAAGCCGATCGTGACCAGGACGGGCAAACATCCGTTCTGGAAGCCTGGCGATATGCTTCTCGACGAACCGCGGAGTTCTACGAGGAAGATGGCCGTCTGGCCACAGAACACTCACTACTGGATGACACAGGTGATCAACGCGGCATTCGTGCTGAGGCACTGGATTCCACCGACAGTCAGCAGGACTCCGAGATCGACGGAGCGCTTGCGGCAACCATTTGCTTTGTTCGCAGCGCGGCCGAACGCCGCATGTCGGCCGAACAGCGGTTAGTCCGCGATGCCCTGGAAGCCCGCCTGCGTGACCTGCGAAGAAGACGCTCAGAAATGGATGAAACAGATTACCTGCAGCGACTCGAGGATCTGCTGGTGCCGCTGTCCCGACTCTACGAGACTGCCGCCGCGCCCTGATCCGAATTATTCATCGCCGTTCCCTGCAACAACAGAATTGCTGTCTGAATTCAGACAACGATCAATCTGTCGCACAGACTGCCGCAAACGCTGAGTGTTCTCAACAATCGCCAGCCTCAGGAACCCCTCTCCATCCGGACCAAAACCGCGTCCCGGACTCACTGCGACCCCGCCTTCGTTGAGCAGCTTCATGGAGAACTCGATCGATCCCATCGACTTCCACTGTTCCGGGATTTCGCTCCAGACAAACATGCCTGCTTTGGGCACGATTGGATTCCAGCCGATTCGGCGAAGGCCATCACACAGTGCATCCCGGCGAATCTGATACTCCTCCGCAATCTCCTCAATAAAGTGGTCGCAGTGCCTCATGGCCACGATTGCAGCAATCTGGATTGGTTGGAAGATTCCGTAGTCGTAATACCCTTTGATCGTCGCCAGTGCCCGCACCATCTCCCGGTTACCGCAACAGAATCCAATTCGCCAGCCGGCCATGCTGTATGACTTGCTCATCGACGTCATTTCCACCCCGACGTCCAGCGCCCCGGGAGTGGCCAGAAAACTCGGCGCCCGATAACCGTCGAAACAGATGTCTGCATAGGCGAAGTCACTGATCACGAGAAAGCCATGCTTCTTCGCCAGACCCACCAGCTCGACATAGAAGTCCTGCTCAATCACGGTTGAAGAGGGATTGTGCGGAAAGTTGACGATGACAACTTTCGGCTTCGGAACAAGGTTCTCGCAGGTATAAGCAACGTTTCGCAGAAATGCCTGCGGGTCTCGAACATCCAGGGTGATCACATTTCCGGAAGCAAGCATCACGGAATACACATGGATTGGAAAAGACGGTGAAGGGACAATTGCAGTATCCCCCGGGCCCATCAGCGACAGGCACATGTGGCTGAAGCCTTCCTTGGACCCGAGACAGGCAAGGACTTCACTGGCGGGATCGAGTGTCACGCCGTAGCGTTTTTGGTAACGACTGGAAACTTCCTTCCGCAGATTTCCGATCCCGTTGGAAACGGAGTAGCGATGATTGCGGGAATCAGCCAGCGCTTCTTCGATCTTCTGGACGATCATGGGATCCGGCGGATCTGTCGGATTCCCCATCCCCAGATCAATCACATCCACGCCGGCAACCCGCAGTTGGTGCTTGCGTTTGTTGATGGCCCCGAACAGATAAGGGGGAAGTCTCTTCACCCGCTCCGCAACCTGAATCGAAAATGGATTGTCCTCAAACAGAACTTCTGATTCGCTGCGCATGACGCTTCCCGAGTGGAACCAATTTCCAAGGATTCAAACAACATTCGCCAGGTGCCGAATTCTAAAAGCTTTCGGCCCCGGCTCCAGAACTTTCGTTTTGGGGCAGTGCACTTCACCAACCATGGCAATAGATCCGCCTGACATCTCTGATGATCGGCAGTTCGCCGATTCAGACAACATCAATCCCCGGAATCCACTGACGCACCGCCCCCATAATGGGCGCACAAATTCTCAATTTGCTGCAACCGCGAGAGTTGCCGGATGCGATTCCGGGAGGATCGCATCCCCAGCACAGGGGAATACCCAAAGTTGTGATCCAGAATCGCCAGAGCGGAGTGAATATCTGCAAGGCGGATGGCCTGCTCACCGGCCTGCAGGGCCCGCACAGCAGCGGTCCAGATCGTCGCCGGGTACATCAGCGCCAGAGACCGAAAACCGTCAAGAATCCCATAGTTGTAGAACGCCGGCCCGCAAAAATGCAGGCCCTGCAGCTTCACATGAAAATACCTGCCAAACAACTCGTCGACACCATCAGGAACATCCTGACAAAGCTGTTCCGCCATTGCAAAACTGGCTCGCAGGGTCCCGGAACCATGTTCCCGGCCGAAGGCAACATGCACCGAATCAGGGTCTTCCAGCAGCGGGATCCTGCCCATTCCAAGCGTGTAACGCAGGCCCTCCGACAGCGAATTCAGCCGATGTAACCAGCCAGACGCCGCGACGGCCCTTGTGTCGTGCCGAATGAGCTGCGCTACAAACTGCCGAAACATGACTCGAGCGATGGAATTTGGGGGCTTGCTTCCGAAAGCTCGGTCGACCCTGGCTCTGCGAGCGGCTTCCTGAAGAACCTTCAGCAGGCTGCCCAGACTTTCCGCCGACAACATTTCCGGGGCAGCCCCCTCCAGAAACTGCATCCACGCCAGTGTTCTCAACAGGCGTTCACGAAAGCTCAGAGTGATGTCGGACAGGCCGCGTTCCATGAATGCCAGCAAAATCCGAAAGTCAGCCCAACCAACCTCTTTCCCATGCGAAAACAGAAACGTGCGATGCGTGCCGAATTCCGCGGGTACCACTTCCCGACAAAGCGATTCCACGATCTCACGCTGCGAAGAAACAGACGATCCAAGATTCGAAACGACCGAGGGGCAACTAAATCTCAGGCTGACCGTGACACCCGAACCAGCCGGATGAACTGCGTACGGGTAAAGACGGCAAGCGAGGGGCTTTGCCGGTTCTCCAAATCTTGAGTGAATACGACAGAGCCCGGATTCATCAAGGAAGACACACGCTCCGTCGTCACGGTGATTCAACCGCCAGCCATCACCGAGCGGAACCACGAGTGGACGATCTCCAGGAACTCCATGCGATGAATTCCACGACTGCTGCTCAATCTGTTTTTTCTCTGCAACAGAGATATTGATTTCGTGCTCGCGACAGCAGCCGCCACAGTTGTGGCAACTCCAGTTTTGCAGCACTGGCAGCAGGGCACCGGTCACGTCCATCGTTCGAAGGCTCCTCCTGCCGGTGGTTCTGCCACCCTGGTTAGATCGAACTCAAAAAAAAAGCTCTGGCGATCCAGCCAGAGCTTTTTTCAATGGCAAGTGTCTGCTCAGGAACGCTTCTCTGCTGTGCAGGTTCCGTCTGTTTCCGCCATGGAAGCCTTCTGCTCCGTGATGCCAGGGCACTGTGGGGCCATGTCGGCATTCAATTCCTTGTAAGCAGCCCACTCTTCCGGCAGATTGTCTTCGTGAAAAATCGCCGCGACCGGGCACTCCGGCACACAGGCTTCGCAGTCAATGCATTCTTCAGCGTGGATAAAGAGGATCGCTTCACCTTCATAGAAGCATTCCACCGGGCAAACGACGACGCAGTCTGTGTACTTGCAGTTGAAGCAAGGTTCAGCAACAACATGAGTCATGAACGGAGACCTTTCATGCCTGACGGCCTGGAGCAGAGATTCACGGCATTGATGCCGGTGTTGTAATCATTCACGCGGGTTCCTGGTTGGCAACCCCGCGACACGTGTTATATGCCAACGATTTCGGCATTTTCCAGACTCGTTTTGCTTCCGAATTCCTGCCATTCCAAATTGAGACACAGTCTCGAAAGAATCTAGTGATCGCAGCGTTCAGATCATTCCTTCGGATGGGTGAATCCGAGCCAGATGCGGCAGGATCTGCCGATTATCATCGCAGGATAATCGGCAACCCAACAGCGTGTCCCCCTCAGGCCACCTTCTGAATATAAAACGAGGTGGGGGTTGACCGCTGATCCAGTGTCGGAACAGCACGCTGCAGTTCGGAATAATGATCGTGCCGCAGAAAATTGAGAGCGGCTACGATTTTCCAACTGGAATTCCCGCTCAGAAATGCTTCCAACAGATACTGTTCATTCCAGAATCGCACCTTGTCAACGACCCATTCCTTCAGGTAGTCACGGGGTGTGAAGATGTCGTGGATGTGCACAATGACCCCGGGATTCAACCGCGGTAAAAGTTCCAGGTATTCGCACAGCACGTCACCCTGTGGCCTGATGACATGAGAGGAATCAATAAACAGCAGATCTCCCTCCTGCAGACTGTCAAAGACTGCCCGATCCACAGTCTCCACTCGTTCGCGCAACACGCGCACACCACTGCGTTCCAGCCACGGTCTCTCGTAGGGTTCTACACACACGTGATCGCACTCAAAGGTGCTGTCTTCCTGACGATTTCGTCGGACTGCAGCAACAGCGGCAAGCGTCGAAAAACCGCTGCCAATCTCCACAATTCGGCGGGGCTTCCTGTGCCGAATGATGCCGTACCAGAATTCCGCGTCTCCGGAATCAAAAAAGCCGTTGCCGGGGCGATAAACCCGTAAGCCACCAACTTCCTCGGGGCCCTCCGACATCAACTCCTGCAGCTCTTCACCGGAATTGAACTGCTCCAGCAAACTTAACTGCCCATCCTCGTTCAGATCGATGCCGGGCAGGGGCCGGGGCTGATCCAATTCCTGATGCAACTGATCAAAATCAATCAGAGGCTCGTAGTAATGGCTGGAAATCGGGAAGACTCCCGCTATGTCCAGAGCCCGCCGGCAAAGCGGCATGCGTTCCACGCCAGCCCTCCGCAAGACTCGCATCAGCACCGATGATGGCAACATGAACGGGGCCATCGACAAATCCAGTGCCTTCAGAATCGATCTCTTGATCCCGTTCACCCGACACCCTCCCTGACAATCGAGCCGGGGCTCACATACAAACAGACTCCGAGCATCCTTGTTCGGAGGTGGAGTCTGTTGTGCAGGGTTTCAAGTGTTGATGAACACGCTGCGGAGTTCAGACTCCGCCGGTTTCATCGAATGAATCGTTAATCGTTGTGCAGGCTGTTTTGCGGCTGATGCGGCGAAGGAGGCCTTTTAGGACTTTGCCGGGGCCAACTTCGTAAAAATCGTCACAGCCGTTATCGAGCATAACTCTTACAGAATCCTCCCATCTGACAGGACTGATAACCTGCCTGACCAGCAAATCCCGAATTTCTTCCGGGTCTGTGTGGGTCTGAGCATCCACGTTGGAGACGACCGGTATCTGGGGAGTCCGTAATTCCACGGTGCTCAACGCTTCCGCCAGTGCCTCGTCTGCCGGACACATAATCGATGTGTGAAAGGCACCGGCCACCGCCAGAGGAATCGCACGACCACCAGCTGCAGCAGCCAGCTCGGCGGCTCGCTCACAGGCAGCATTTTCGCCGCTGACCACAAGATTGCCAGGACACAGGAAATTCGCGATGCGAATCGGTCCGTGTGCCGACGCCTCTTCGCAAATCTGCTCAACCTGCTCCCGATCCAGCAGCAGAATGCTGACCATCCCGGACGGATTGGCGTCAGCAGCAGCCTGCATCGCCTCGCCACGCCGCTTCACAACCCGCAGCCCATCCTCAAAGGACATGGCACCGGCAAACACTAAAGCTGTATATTCCCCCAGGCTTAACCCGGCTGCCATTTCGCACGAAAGCAGTACGTCAGGTGACTCCTGTTTCAACAACTCCAGCGCTGCCAGACTGGTCACAAACAATGCCGGTTGACTAATGACCGTGGAATCAAGCTGTTCCGCAGGACCGTTGATGCAAAGCGAAGCCAGGTCGTAGCCAAGAATCTCAGCCGCACTGCTGTAAAGATCACGCACCGCCGGAATCGTCTCGCAAAGACGTCGTCCCATACCGATGTGCTGAGCGCCCTGGCCAGGAAAAAACACCGCAATTCTTGACATCTTGTTCCCTCGATTCTTCCAGCAAATCAAACAGCCGCCTGAGGCCAGCAGGCCCTCTGAAGACAGGCAAAACCGCTGACAGAGGTGCTCTGCCCAGGTCCCAGCCTTCTACTCTGGGTGCATTCTGAGTTTCAGGCTGAGGAATTCAGCTGATCGAGGTCCTGTTCTGCACTTTTCCCGCAGAAACCAGGAGAACCGGCCAGACGCGTCTACTCAGATGGTCTCACCGGGCACACTGCGTGGCTGCCCCAACAACTCGGTAATCTGAGCGTTGATGTGCTGGTTGTCGAATTCCGCCGCCATTCGCAGAGCATTGCGAATCGATCGGGGGTCGCTGGACCCGTGGCAAATGATGCAAACACCATCAACACCCAGCAATGGTGCCCCGCCAGACTCGCGATAGTGGAACTGATCGGTCAGACGCCCCACCAGTTGGCGAGCCAGGTCACGTTCGGTTGACAACTCCTGTACCAGCGTATGACCAACAGTCTTGAGCATGAACTCTGCCATGCTCTCACTGACCTTGAGGACGACGTTCCCAACGAACCCTTCGCAGACAATCACATCTGCATTGCCGTGGTAGACGTCTCTTCCCTCAATGTTGCCGATGTACTGATCGCGGATGACTGATTGCAGCAGTCCCGCGTGCGTTTCGCGATACAGATCGGTGCCTTTTCCGTCTTCGCTGCCAATGTTCATCAGCCCGACGCGAGGTGACTCAATTCCCAGCATTTTCTGAGCGTAAACCACGCCCATCAGGCCATACTGCACGAGGTGCTCCGGGCGGGCAGCCGGGTTAGCCCCCACGTCAATGAGCACGCAGGAGCCATTCATCGTTGGAAGACGAACTGCAATTCCCGGACGTCGAACGCCGCGAAGGAATCTTCTTGTGCGTAATCCCGCCGCCACAACGGCACCGGTGTTACCCGCACTGACGACAGCGTCAGCGGTCCCGGTTGCCAGGAGTTGCCAGGCACGGGCAATTGAACAGTTCGGCTTTTCGCGAAGGGCTGTCGTGGGTTTCTCGTCCATCCCGACGAAGCCTTCGGACTCCACAATCGTGATGGCGGACGGAAGTTCCCCAACTTTTGCGACGGCTTCCTGTAACGGCTCGACATCACCGACCAGCGAAATTCGCAGATCCGGATTCAACTCGACCGCTTCCAGAGCCCCCTCAAGATTCGGAGTCGGCCCGTAGTCACCACCCATTGCGTCCAGTGCAATTCGCATCAGGACTAGTCCTCACCTTCCTCGATGA
>JAFMMM010000377.1 GCA_017859815.1 Planctomycetota bacterium
CTCAGCCGGGCAATCCACCATTCGCCGAAGGCACAAACCGGCTCTCAGCCGGGCAATCCACCATTCGCCGAAGGCACAAACCGGCTCTCAGCCGGGCACAATGTTGGGTGGCACTTCACGTCATGACCTTCGTGGCAGATTGTGGTCTCAGTAAGTACACTCTCGGCACGGGCGGTCCATTGTTTCCTTGACGTTTTCGGAGCGCGGAACGCCGTCTCGATCATTGGCTGCCTGCACGCTTCGTCTCTTACGGACATCTCCTCCGCACGCATTGACGCGATCTGCCGTCAGCGAGTCTGCCAGGACACGGTATGAAACCACTACTGCTTTTGCTGGCACTTCTGCCCCTGCAATCATCCCCCACCGCTCTCCAGTTGAGCGAAGGTATCGTGCCGCAGGAGTGGATCGAACCGCTCACCGGCCACCGTGTCGTTCGGCTCTCGCAACAATCCGGCAGTCTGAGTCTGTATTTCCACCAGAATGCCTGGTCAGCAGACGGAACGCGACTGCTGATTTCCACTCCGCGAGGTCTGGAAACCGTCGACCTGAAGACTCGTCAACTGAAACTGATCGTGCCCCGCAGCGAATACCGAGCAGGCGGCAGCAGCGGTATCGAGATGGGACGACGCACACCATCTGTCTATTACGCCCGCAGATCTTTGACCGGCACCACGGTCTTGCGAGCCAATATTGATACGCTTGATACGCAGGAACTGATCACACTTCCTTCCGGGGCCAGCTTCAACGGCGTGAATGCTGATGAGACGATGATCTTTGGAACGCTCAGCGAGTACGCTGCGCGATCATCCCGCACACAGCGTCCGCAGCGAACTTCGATGACATTATTCACCGCAGATCTCACAACAGGGACCATCAACCGGTTTCATCAATCGACGGCATGGCTGAATCACTTGCAGTGCTCCCCGACAGACCCGCAGCAGGGTCTGTTCTGTCATGAAGGCATCTGGCAGGATGTCGATCGCATCTGGACAGTCCGCTTTGGGGAACAGAACGCCACACTGCAGCACGCCCGCCAGATGCAATACGAAATCGCCGGTCACGAATTCTTCAGCCATGATGGACAATGGATCTGGTATGACCTGCAAACACCAAGAGCCACTGAATTCTGGCTGGCAGGTGTCAACCTGCAGAATGGTCAGCGGCTGCGTTATCGCCTGCAACGCGACGAATGGTCGGTGCACTACAACATTTCCCGCGATGGGACCATGTTTGCCGGCGATGGTGGTGGTCCGAATTCCGTCGCAAACCAAACACCATTGCCGCAGAAACGGCGTCTGGATCCCCCACAAAACGGTCAGTGGATCTCTCTGTTTCACCCCTCAACAGAACTGCAGCCGGATCACTTCGGCGGACACCCAGCGTCCAAAGGAACGCTCAACTGCACGCGACTAGTGGATCTCTCAAAGCACGACTACGATCTGGAACCCAACGTGGTGTTTAGCCCGGATGGTCGCTGGATCATCTTCCGTTCGAATATGCACGGTGCACGCCACGTCTATGCTGTCAGCACAACCCCAGAGCCCGGTACACGGAACAGGGCATCCAACCGGCCTGCCGCCAGCCTCGATGAAGCGGATGCCAATGGCACGCCCAGGCGGCTGATTCTGATTGGCGACTCCACGGTCAGGAATGGCAGCGGCCGAGGCGATGGCGGGCTGTGGGGCTGGGGCCAGGTGCTGCAGTCACGTTTCGACAGTACCAAACTTGTGGTCGAGAACCGCGCTCTGGGCGGTCGCAGCAGCCGAACCTATCTGACAGAGGGGCTCTGGGACAAGTCTCTCGAACGTGTCCGTCCGGGCGACTTTATCGTGATGCAGTTCGGACATAATGACGGCGGGCAGATGTTCTCCGGCAGTCGTCCGCGTGCCTCCATCAAAGGAAACTCCGACGAGACAATCAGCGGCGTCGTGGAGAGCACCGGACAACCGGAAATTGTCCACAGCTACGGCTGGTACCTCCGCAAGTACATCGCCGACACCAAAGCCCGCGGCGCGACGCCGATTGTGTTATCCCTGGTCCCCCGCGATCGCTGGGAAAATGACCGCGTCATTCGCTCTGCAGCCGACTACGCACTCTGGGCTCGCGAGGCGGCGGAACAGACTGACACATGGTTTATCGACCTGAATGAAATTGTCGCTCAGCAATACGAGCTCACCGGTGAGAAAAGCGTAGGAGAACGGTTTTTCACCGCGGACGACTGGACCCACACGACGAAAGCGGGGGCGGAAGTCAACGCGGATTGTCTGGTGATGGGAATTCGGGCGCTCACGGGTTGTCGCCTGCGAGATGCACTGCACAAGCCGGTTCCCAAATGAGCCGCATCAGCTGAACACCTGCGACACAACATTGCCGCCAACGTCGGTCAGGCGGAAGTCCCGGCCCTGAAAATGATAGGTCAGGCGAGTGTGATCCAGACCGCAAAGGTGCAGAATTGTGGCCTGCAGATCATGCACGTGAACACCATCTTTGTGAACTCCCCACGCAATTTCATCAGACTCGCCAATCACCTGGCCGCCTTTCACACCACCGCCTGCCATCCAGTTGCTGAATACGTACGGATGATGGTCGCGTCCTGTGATCTTTGCCCCGCCGCCGTTGCGATTCTCGCCCAATGGCGTGCGCCCAAATTCAGAATTCCAGACCACCAAAGTGTCTTCCAGCAGCCCCCGTGCCTTCAGGTCTTTCAGCAAGGCTGCAATCGGCTGATCAGCCATCAGGCAGTTATGTTTCAGCTGATTGTCAAGGTAGCTGTGATGATCCCACGACGAATGGAAGATCCCCACAACCCGCACGCCACGTTCAATCAGTCGACGTGCCAGCAGACAATTTCTTGCAAACGGGCCGAACAGTCCGGTCCCCCCGAGGTTCGACTTGATCTCCGGCTCTTCCCGTTCCAGTCCGTAGGCTTCCAGCGTCGCTTTCGACTCTCCTGACAGATCCGTCAGCTCCGGTGCCGATGTCTGCATGCGAAACGCCAGCTCGTAGGCGCTGATTCGCGAAGCCAATTCAGAATCGCGTACGTCACGCTGATGCAGACGATTCAGATCGTTGATGGTGGAAATGGCATCGCGCTGCTGCTGCATTGAAATCCCCGCGGGATTATTCAGATTCAGCACCGGTTCACCGTCGCTCCGAAACTGCGTTCCCGCATAAGTACTGGGAAGGAATCCGCTGGACCAGCTGGCAGATCCCCCGGGAATCCCACGACCCACAGTCACCAGGGAAACAAAGGCCGGCAGATCCCTCGCTTCACTTCCCAATCCATAGGCCAGCCACGAACCCATACTGGGCCGGCCGGAAATGGCTGAGCCGGTATTCATCAACAACTGGCCGGGAAGGTGGTTGAACTGGTCCGTGTGCATGCTGCGAATCAGGCACAAGTCATCCGCACACGAACCAATATTCGGCAGCAGATCGCTCATCTCCATCCCGCATTCGCCGTAACGCACGAATTTTCGCGGTGTCCCCATCAGGGTGGCAGTTTCCTTTTTGATGAAGGCAAACCGCACATTCTCCAGCATTGACTCCGGCAGCGGCTGTCCGTGCAATCGGTTCAGCGTGGGCTTTGGATCAAACAGATCCATCTGACTGGGCCCACCCTCCAGATAAATGTAAATAATCCGCTTCGCTTTTGGTGCGAACATCGCCGGAGTCGGTGGCGTAGCACTGCCAGAATCCTCCTCCGCAGCGTTGACCCTGTCAGCCTGCAGCAGCCCCGACAGAGCAACGGCCGCCGCGCCTGGCAAACCGCCGGTCAACAACCGACGACGCGTCATCGCACCGGGAAGTGCCGACATTCCTGAGCGGTTCTGGCTGGTCCATTGCAACATCGATTTACTCCCGAGTAATAAACTCGTCCAGGTTCAACAGCACTCGTGCCACAGCCGTCCAGGCGCGCAGTTCCGGCGAAGGAACGATCGCAGGATCCGAACCGTCCAAAGCGTCCTGCGGATTGGTCTCCGCCCCCTGCAACTCCGAGTGGTAATAACTCAACAGGGTTTCCTGTTCCTCAGTGCTCGGCTCACGTCCCAAACTGCGACGAAATGCCTGAACAAGGATGTCTGCCTTTGTGACATCCATCGCAGCACCATTGGTCCCTTCCATCCCGCCGGCAAGAATTGCCCCCAGAGCATCGGCACACTCCACAAACACGGGATCATTCAGCAGCGTGAGCGCCTGCAGTGGGGAATTCGTCCGTTCCCGTTGAACGCAGGCCACGGTACTGTCCGGCGCGTCAAACGTTTGCAGCATCGGATAGGGCGTTGCCCGACGCAGCAGCACATACAGACCGCGACGGTACAGGTCTGGCCCCTTTGTCACCTCCCAGGTCACATTGCGACTGATCGCCGCGACATAGTCGGGTTGCGGTGGCCGAATACCCGGACCGCCGACACGACGATGCAGCAGTCCGGATGCCACCAAAGCTGCGTCGCGAATCTGTTCGGCAGTCATTCGAAACCGCCCCTGGCGAGCCAGCAAAACATTCTGCGGATCACGCTGCTGCAAATCTTCCCGCATTGCTGACGACTGGCGATACGTTGACGATGTCACCATGAGTCGCAGCATCTCTTTCCGACTCCAGCCACGTTCAACAAGTTGCCCGGCAAGCCAGTCCAGCAACTGGGGATGTGACGGAGCCGATCCTCCGGAACCAAAGTTATCAACGCTTTCCACCAGCCCGCGGCCGAACAAATGACTCCACCAGCGATTCACAGTGACGCGTGCCGTCAGCGGGTTCTCTTTACTTACAACCCATCGCGCCAGATCCAGGCGATCTGCGTCTGTCGCCCGCTTCTGCAGCGGTGGCAGGAAGGCCGGTGTGTCCGAAGTCACAGTGTCCCCCCGCTGTCTGTAATTGCCCCGCACATGCACCCATGTCTCTCGCGTTTCCTTCCGTGCCGCCACAGTTCGCGCTTTTGTTGTCGGGGCCTCGGGACGCGATCCCGCGTGTTTTCGCAACGCCGCTGTGACAGCGTCGATCGTCGGTTCGCTGCGTTTCTCCAGACTGGTCAGCAGTTGTTTTTGTTCGGCAGTGA
>JAFMMM010000378.1 GCA_017859815.1 Planctomycetota bacterium
CCGCTGGCTCCGGCAGCTGGGACTTTTTTGACCGCCTGCTGGGCGAGGCTCATGTTGTGGGGACACCCGGAAGCGGATTTGGGGCCGCAGGCGAAGGGTATTTCCGGCTCAGTGCATTCAACAGTCTTGCCAATGTTCAGGAAGCACTGCAGCGAATCGGGAACGTGCTCTGACGAAGCCGGAATTCGCTCATCAGTTCGCGCAAAAAAAAAGCCTGTCGGGACATTCCCTCAGGCTTTTCTTCTCCCGGATGCGTCCCCTCGCGGCACATGGCCGGTTTCTGATTGATTCAGTGAAGAGCGGAAGAGAGCAGGAAATGCGTTCCTGCTGGGCAAGTCTTCGACCGAAACTGTTCCGGTTCTTTGGGAATCCATGGGGACAGCCTGCGGAATTCAGCTCGGGCAGATCTTCAGCCCCCGCTGCTTCGGCCGAAATTCCCTGATTGCCAGCGAGAGCGGATGATTCCTGCCGGTTGAGTTCGGGGCTGCGGCGATGACCGTTGGTTGGCAAGCGTTGAATGGTGAGGAAAATTGGTTGCCGTTGAGTTAACTGCTGCAGCCATAGTGGCTATCCTTCGGAGCCTGAACCGCAGGTTGCATCCGGAACAGTCGGCACCTGATCAGAATTACTGAATAAGAAGCATGAGAGGTCCTGCATGGCCCAGTTTTTTTGGGGGGTGATGATTCTTTGGCTGAACGCGGCCTTACTCGGTCAGGAGCCGCCCGGCTCGGACCCGCTGCAGCAACTGCAGTCAGAAGCGATTACGAACAAGACTTCGCCGCTGGCATGGTGGGGGCAGGATCCTGGGGTTTATGTTGGCTGGAGCAGTCATTCAAATCGACTGATCCCTGTGTACACCTACGGCACGGGGAACGCCGCTGTCGGGAGTGGACTGAATCTGGCCGATTACCAGGGCGAGAACAGCGCGTATCGCAGCGTTGATAAGCTGCGCCGAATCTATGGTTACACGCCTGTGGATACTGTTTCAGAAACAGCCACCTGGCTGGATCAGACCAATATTGCCGACTTACAGACAGCGGCTGCAGCAGCCGGGCGTCGCTATATTTTTCTGGTGATCTTTGACGGGATGGACTGGCAGACAACTCAGGCAGCGGGAATCTGGAATCAGCGTGCCGTCAGTTACCGTGAAGGACGGGGCGATGGAACGCACTTGCAACGCTATACCGCCGATGGCACCTCGCAATACGGTTTCATGGTAACCAGTCCGCATAATGCCGGGTCAAGGGTTTCCGTGAATCATCAAACGGTAGAGAATCCCGGTGGGACTTCCCGGGGCGGATACAGCGCCACGCTCGGTGGGACAACTCCATGGTCGCTTCCGGCTGACATGGGCTATTTGATCAGCACGCCTGCGGAGGGAGGACCAGTGCATGCCTACACCGATTCTGCCTCGTCGGCGACCAGCATGACTGCTGCAATCAAGACCTTCAACGGGGCCATTAATGTCGATGCCACAGGCAGTCCTGTGCAGACCATTGCACACCGTCTGCAGGAAGCGGGCTGGAGAATCGGCGTCGTTTCCTCCGTGCCAATCAGTCATGCCACACCTGCTGCAGCTTATTCCCACAATGTCACTCGCAACGACTATCAGGATCTGACTCGTGATCTTCTCGGGCTGCCTTCGGTGCAGCATCCGGAAACGCCGATGCCGGGGGTTGATTTGTTGATTGGCGGAGGCCACGGGAAGAATCTCAAGGAGGAGGACGGGATCAGCAGTCAGGGCGAAAACTTTGTTGCTGGCAACATGTATCTGGCAGACGCTGATTTGCAGCAGATCGATTCCGGTAATGGTGGCCGATATGTCACCGCAGTGCGCACAGCTGGTCGCTCCGGTGCTGACTTGCTGAACCAGGCTGTGACCCGTGCAGTCGCCGGCAACCAGCGGGTGTTTGGATTTTTCGGTGTTGGGGCCTACAACGGGCATCTGCCCTTCGAAACGGCAGATGGGACAGGCAACTGTGCTCAAGGGAAAGCCGGGACCGCAGAAAAGTACTCCGCAGCAGATCGAGCGGAGAATCCCACGCTGGATCAGATGACAACGGCGGCCCTGAACTACCTCGGCCGCCAGGATGGTCGACCTTTCTGGCTGATGGTTGAATCGGGAGATGTCGACTGGGCTAACCATGACAACAACCTCGACAACTCCATCGGAGCCGTTAATTCCGGGGATCGGGCAGTGCGAGTGATCACCGACTGGGTGGAGGCGAACAGTAACTGGAGTGAGTCTTTGTTGATTGTGACCGCAGATCACGGCCATTTGCTCAATCTGGCGAATGCCGAGATGCTTGCTGAGGCCGGACGCAGTGCTGATCGGGATCTCACTCCAAAGGAACGATAGGGCAACGAAACGGCGGGCCTGAAATTGCGGAACTTCACTGATCAACACTATCGCACAGTCTCGTTTGGCGGCTGGTGCCTGCCAAACCGCTACAGATATCGACGATGCATGACAGTTGTATTCTGCCTGTGGATCCTCTTGCACATTTTCCCGACGAAGATGCTGGCAGACGAGCGGCAATGGGATGGGCTGCAATTCGTGCAGCAACCGGTTTCCGGGTATTTTTGTGGCAGCGAACCTGCGACAGAGGAAGCGTTTCGCAGTCTGCAGCAGCAGGGGATTCGCACGATCGCCAGCGTTGATGGGATCCCGCCGCAAACTGTACTTGCCGCACAATATGGAATGCGCTACGTCCACATCCCGATGGGATATGACGGGATCAGTGAGGAACAGTCGGGAATGCTGACTCGCCTCGCGGATGAAGCAGACGGACCGATTTATCTGCACTGTCACCACGGCCATCACCGTGGTCCTGCTGCAACAGCAGTGGTCTGTATGGCGGCTGGCCGGATGACTTCTGCGGAAGCCGCTGCATTTCTGCGGAAATCCGGAACAAATCCGGACTATCGTGGACTTTGGCGAGACGTTGCCGCCTATCGGCGTCCTGCAGCCGGGACGTCGCTGCCGGCCCTGGTGGCAGTCGCAAAGACAACAACGCTGGCAGAGAAGATGGCAATGCTTTCGCGGCAGTTTGAGAAACTCCAGCAGGACGGTCGCCACCGCTGGCAGGAACACCGCCTCGATGGCGCAGACTCGATCTCGTCAGCGGCGTTGCTGTTGGAGGAAGGACTGAGGGAATCTGACCGTACCAGTGCAGGGACTTATGATGATGTTTTTGACAAGCTGATGCGGCGGCAGATTGAGAATACGCTGGAGTTGAAGCAATCTCTCCAAAGTCGCGACTATCTGAGAGCGACAGAATGTCTGCAGAAGCTGTCAGCCGGGTGCAAACAATGCCATCGACAATTTCGAAACTGACGCGCGCCTCACGAGCCCGCCTTGAAGAAAGTGAGCCAGCAATGACACGATTTACGGGAACGGCACTGATTCTCGCACTTTGTCTTTCGGCTGATCTGCAGGCCGATGATGTGAGCTGGCTCGGTGAAATCACGGTCTCCCCGCAATCGCCGGAATTACCCGAGGCGGGTGTGATTCGACCTTTGCCAGGTTCCGGAGTGAAGACGCCGGAGCAGTGGTCAGTCCAGCGAGAATCATTGCGACGCGAGTGGTTCAAGTTCCTCGGACCAATGCCGGACCGCGGTGACCTGAATGCAAAAGTGCTTCAGAGCGAAGTGGTGGAAGGGATTCGTCGCGAGTTGATTGAATACGATGCAGAAGCTGGTCAGCGAGTTCAGGGTTATCTGCTGAGACCTGAGAAGCCAGCGGCAAGTCTGCCGGCGGTTGTCGCTCTGCACCCAACAAATTCCGCAACAATTGATGAGATTGCGGGCGTACGTGGGCGAGAACAGTCCATGATTGGATGGAAGCTGGCCAGACGGGGCTTTGTCGTTTTTTGTCCTCGATGTTTTCTCTGGCAGGATGCCTCCAGCTATGACGAAGCTGTCGCCGCACATCGAGAGAAGCATCCCCGGACATTGGGGATGGCTCGAATGCTGTTTGATGCTCAACGAGGTGTCGACATGCTCTGTTCGCTCGAATATGTGGATGTGAACCGGATCGGGGCGATCGGGCATTCGCTGGGAGCCAAAGAGACGCTTTACCTCGCAGCTTTTGATGATCGCGTCTGCTGCGGCGTTTTTAGCGAGGGTGGTATGGGGTTGCGATCAACCAACTGGGACGCGCCATGGTATCTGGGAAACGCGATCCATCAGCCGGAGTTTCCACGAAATCACCATGAGTTGCTGGCGTTGATTGCGCCCAGGCCGTTCCTCGTCATTGGCGGGGAGTCCGGACCAGGCGCTGCCGACGGAGAACGCTCGTGGGTGCTGCTCAATGCGGCTCGCCCCGTCTGGGATCTTTTCGGTCAGCCAGTCCGTCTGGGATTGCTGAATCACCAGCAGGGACACGCTGTTCCTGATGACGTGTTCGAGCGAATGGCGGAGTGGATGCAGGTCTACTGTGCAGAGCGGTGAATCGAGTTTGCAGATACGGCGCGGGAGCCGTTGTGGGTTCACAGGGACTGCGATCAGGAAAGATTCGGTGCCCTGCCAAGTACTTCCAGGACATGCTCCCGCAGCGATGGAATGACAGAGACTCCATCGCCGCCGAAGATGTCTTCACGTCCCTTCCAGCTGATGCAACTGCCGCCAGCTTCCCGCAGAATGGGGATTAAAGCTGCGATATCCCAGGCTGACATCAGCGGATCGACAGCAATCTCCGCTCGCCCCGTAGCGACCATGATGTGCCCGAAACAGTCGCCCCAACCGCGGGCAACGCGGACCTGGCCCATGACTTCGACGATGGCATCAAATCGACCGGTCTGCAACCAGTGAGTGGGTTCGGTGAACATCATTCGGGCCTCTGCAATGTTCGTCTGTTGCGGGACAGTTGTGCGGCGCGGTGGCTGGTCTTGAATCTGCCACCAGCAGCCTCCCTGTTCCTCGGCGAAGATGGTCTCGTGCATTGCCGGCAGATGACAAACGCCAGCGTGCATGCGGCCGCCTCGCTCGATGCCGATCAGAGTCCCAAACAGTGGGACGCCGTGAACGAATGGTTTTGTTCCGTCGATGGGA
>JAFMMM010000379.1 GCA_017859815.1 Planctomycetota bacterium
CGCGATCACCATTGCTGCGGCTTCCTCTTTCATCGTCTCGGCCGCGCCCGGCCAGGTGTCAGAACATGCGGTCAGTTCTTCAATAACCAGAACTCGGACCGGCCTCCTGTTCATGACCAGGGCTTTCGCTGCCGCGCACGGAAGACTGTATATCCACCAATCTCGTGCGCGGCGTAATTGTCAAAAAGCTGCCGAATGCGGGCTTCGTGCCATTCCGTCGGCTTACTGACGATATGCACCCAGCCACCGGGTCGCAGGGCGCGGCGAGCCGCCTGCAGAAATACTTCCGCAATGCGAAAGTCTGAATAATACGGAGGATTCCCCAGCACCAGATCCCACGAACCGGGCTCCGGAATCTCACCAGTGGAACTCAGCATCGCAGAAACATCTGCTAAATCGTTCAGGCCTGCGCTGGCCAGAGTACACTCGACCGCCCGAGCATCACTGTCCACGCCAAGTACCCGACAGCCGTGGAAGCGAGCAGCAGCGGCCACACTGACGGCCCCGGCACCGCACCCCATCTCAACAATCCGCTGTGGCGGTGGCTCATTCGCTGTCTCTGTCAGGTCCAGCGACCGAATCAGACTGCGCGCCCCCCCATCCAGACGACGGTGGCTGAAAACTCCCGGACGACTTTCACACAATAAAACTCGGTCAAGCTGACGAAACCCGAATCGAGCCCGGAATCCACGAAGCTTCTTCAGAGTCCCTGTCCTGCGTGCAATGAACAGAATTCCGCGTGCAGACTTGCGAACCTCAACCGAACTGAACAACGCCTTTAAACGGGTTTCTATCCAGCGGCATTTCAGCTGGTTCGTCGAGACATACAGCAGTCCGCCCTGTTGCAGTCGCTGATGCAGAGTCTGAAACATCTCCTGAGCGACTTCGGCCGGATCTCCTCGAAGAGTCGGGAACAGTACCGAGGCGAACTCCTCTTCCGGAGGATCTGCCGCACAGACAATGCGAATCCCACCGTCGGTGCTTTCCGTCTGCTGATTGGCGTCCGGGTGAAATTCATGCAGCGTACGGCTGAAGAAATGTTCCGTCGTGAAACAGGTGAGCGGTAGATCCGGGCGGTGTTCCCGAATTGCCGCGGCCAGAGTTGTTCCGTGCTGTAATACGAGCAGCGCGGGCCCCGGGGAAATTTCCGCAGCCACATCCGAGATGAGTCGGTCGGAATCAGACTTGAGCCTGCGACCTCCCGCCTGTTTCCCCGCCGTCCTGCCGCGTTGCCTCATTGCCGCCCCAACAATTCTGTCGTCGCCGCTGCCGTCGGCAGACCCAAACCCCGCCGGAACCTCAACAGCAGACGTACTGGCTGCATCTCACCAGCTGCATCGAACCTGAACAAACTTGCGACAGGACATTCCCGAGAAATGAACGGAAGTTTCCGGTTCCGGAAATCAGCGTGAGCTTCCTGCCACTCCTGCAGAAACGCAATGATCACTGCCCCGGATCGAACACAAGCGGCGACGCCGGTGGCGGGAATTTCAGCACCACACTCCCGGGTTCCGCGGCTTCGTTGAACACAAATGGAATCTTCCAGCTGGCCGTTGCCTGACGACAAAGTCCCGCATCCGCCGAGTCGCAATAGCCGTAGGATGCTTCGAGAATCAGTGTTGCCGATCCGGTTTGTTCCATGACCGGGATCCGGATCCGCAGTTGCCCGCCGGCTGTCACTTCCGCCTGCTGACGACTGGCCAGGAATTCCGGGCCAACGAGCGTTTGTTCTGAGTCTGCAAACAACGACCACGTCGACGGAAAATCAGGATTCAGCTTGTAGCCGGATGGAATCTGCAACTGAATCTCGATCTCAATGGCTTCAGTCGGAGCAAGCTGCTGAGCGGCGACCGTCAGAATGTCAGCCGGATCCGGCAACTGCGATCGCGGCACGACACGCGGCGGCTCCAAACCCTCAACTTCAAAGACCTCGGCTGCGTCAGTTTCCGTCAGGATTTTGAGAATGCGGTGGTTATTCGTGTCTGCCACCCACAGTATGCCGTTCCCCACCGCAAGTCCACCCGGCTCGCTGAACTGCAGTGGCTCCAGTTCGTCGCCTGCAGTGCCATCTCCCAGCCATGTCGTCACTACGGATGACTCCAGCGAGATTCTCCTGAGCTTGTGATTGTAGGAATCCGCCACGATCAGGTGGTCGCCTTCAGCGGCAATTCCAAGAGGATGCTGAAACCTTGCATCGGCCCCTCGACCGTCCTGATCACCAAACGCGAATAAGGACTGACCACGCGGCAATTCCGACGTACCGGCAACCGTTGTCACAATACCCTCAGGGTCCAGCGGTACTCGGCGAATTGCAGACCCCTCACTGTCCACCAGGTACAGGAATTCTCCGCCAGCGTCGACGACAATTTCCGACGGCTGAGCAAACGCTGAGGTTGGCAGCGGGCCGTTGGTGACATCTTCCCTTCCGCTGCCCGCATAGACGCCGATCGCCTGAGTACCCAGTTTGTGTGACCAGACCTGGTGCGGCCCCGCCATGGCGATGTAAAGTGTTTCGTTGGTGTGCGCGATTGACCAGGGACTGTTCAGAGCTGTCTGCAGCAGAGTGTCTCCCGGCGGCATGCCGGGACGACCCTGTTTGCCGGTTCCGGCAAGCGTCGCGACCTGCTGTTGTTCAAGGTCAACAGCTCGAATCAGATGGTTTTCCGTATCGGCAACATACAACGTCTGACCCACCAGCACCGTTCCCTGCGGACGGCTGAATTCAGCTTCGGCGAAGCTGCCATCCAGCGCACCCTCGCGACCGCTTCCAATGACGGCCTGCAGTTTTCCATCCAACCCTGCAACCACAATCCGATTGTGATTACTGTCAGTAATGAACAGTCGACTGCCGGCCTGGTCCAGACAGATTTTCCCGGGATAACGCAGTGGTGTCGGGGCTGCGGAATCCGCATCCATGGGAAACAGGACCGGCGTTTCGTCGAGGGTGCCCTGCTGCCGGTGATAATCCACCAGACGACCGATCACCGCATCCAGCAACTCTCGGTGCCCTTCCCCGCTTTGCGATCCGCAGAATCGTCCTTCAGGATCAATCAGGGCCACAGTTGGCCAGGCGCGTATGCCAAATTTCCGCCAAATCAGCATCTCATTGTCATTCACCACCGGGTGGCGAATTTCATAGCGCATCATGGCTTCGCGAATGGCCACGGAGTCTTTTTCGTTATCAAACTTTGCCGAGTGTACGCCGATTACAACCAGTTGATCCGCATACTTCTCTTCCAGATACTTCAGATCCGGCAGAATATGCATGCAGTTGATGCAGCAATACGTCCAGAAATCCAGCAGGACGACTTTGCCCCGCAAATCTTCCAGTGAGAGCGGCCGCGAGGTGTTCAGCCAGGCCGCTCCTCCATCCATAATTCCGTCCGGAATTTTGACGGCCCTGGGAAAAGGATTCTCCAGTGGCCCCGACTCCGCTTCCTCCCCCGCAGGTGGTTCATCCTGAACCGCAGCTTCGGCTGCCGCAGAGTGCACCAGGAAAATCAACGTCAACAGTGTCAGCAGCAAGCGAACCGGACGATCTGCGGGCATGAAAGGAGCTTCCGTAATAAGAGTGCCAATGCGAGCAAAGACGATCCGGAAATTGTAACCAACCGAGCCTTGTGGTGGCGAGTCAGCCAACGGAACCATTGCGCAGAGGGAGGGGCCGATGCACCTTTCCGCCGCAATGATAGACCGCGAAGAAGGGAACCCAGACGGTTTCGGTCCGGCCGTCGTTGCGACTCAGCGGGGCACAGCAACCATCCGCAGATGATCCATATCAAGCGAACCGGTGGCGCTGTTCAGACCAATTCGAATGATCATCTCTCTGGCAGCGGGAGGAACTGCAATCAGAGATCGCACGTCCTGCCACCCCAGCGTCCCGCGCCAGCGGCCGACCATCTGCGACCCCAACTCTCGTCGCTGGCTGTCATAGAAATGAACGATGATGCCGGCTTGGCCACCAATCCCGGGCCCGGGCACAATCGACTCGTGGCGAACCCAGTAGTGCAGCGCCAGTGCACCAATGACCCGGCCGTCGATCGCCATTCCCTGCAGTGCCTGACTGATGGCGTCGTGAGACTGATTCTCGAATCGCACATATTGATCACCATCCATTGCATCTTCGGACGCAAATGATGTGTTACGCTGGTAGTGCCAGCCATCCGCCCGACCGTCTTCGTTCTCGTCCTGATCGAAGCTGCCGTTCACCAGCACAGGATTCCGCGGGTTGGGAAGGACCAGTCGCCGATCCTCTGACTCGCCGGTCATCGGGACAAACAAAGTCGAGATCAGCTTCTCCGTCTGCAGTTTTCCATCCACACGAGTCAGGAGATGAAACGCCTGCTGATATCGCTCCCCGACCGGAATGATCATTCTTCCGCCTTCTTTGAGCTGATCAACCAGGGGCTGAGGCACATTTTCCGGCGAACAGGTGACGATGATGCGATCAAAGGGCGCGTGCTCCTCCCACCCCAGATAACCGTCGCCGTGTCGAACTTCGATATTTGTGTATTCGAGATCCTGCAGGCGGCGAGCTGCCTGTTTTGCCAGCTGCGGCACAATCTCAATCGTGTAGACCTCTTTACAGATCTGGCCCAGCACAGAGGCCTGATACCCGCTGCCCGTACCAATTTCCAGCACACGATGTTCGGGACTGGGATCCAAAACCTCAGTCATATAAGCCACGACATAGGGCGGAGAAATCGTCTGCTGATATCCAATTGGCAGCGCTGAGTCGTCGTATCCACGGGCTCTGTCTGAAGATCGAACAAATTCGTGCCGCGGCACAGCACGCATGGCCTCAAGCACAAGAGGGTTGGAGATGCCCTCAGCTTCCAGTGCGGTCTGAACCATGTTTTCACGCAGAGCTTCCCAGCGAGCTCGTTGTGCGACTCCCGGAGTCTGAAACATGCAGAGTGAGATCAGCATGGCAAAGAACGACAGCAGTCGACGATCCCCGCTGCCAGCCCGAGGAATCTGTCCGCCGTGCCGAAGTGAAGTGTTCCGTACAACCAAATCTGCAACCATCTCCCTCTCCTCA
>JAFMMM010000380.1 GCA_017859815.1 Planctomycetota bacterium
CACCGTCGATCAAACTCGATCTCGCGGCCACGCACGGACTCGTCAAGCTGGCCATCCAGCCAGACAGTCTGCCCGTGAACCATGGTTCGGACCGGCCAGCCTGTCAACGTTTCACCATGCCATGGCGACCAGCCGCACTTCGTCAATTGTTCTTCGTTGCGCACCTGTTGGCTGCGGTTCAGATCAACCAGCACCAAGTCCGCGTCCCAGCCCTCCCGAATGGCCCCTTTATTCTTCAGGTTCCAGACTCGAGCTGGTTCTGAACACATCCAGTGGACAACCTGCGAAATACTGCAGCGGCCCTGATGAACCTGATTCAGCAACAGGGCCAGGGAATTCTCAACAGCTGGCAGGCCAGACGGCGACTGAGGATACGGTTGCTGCTTTTCTTCCAGCGTGTGCGGAGCATGATCGGTTGCCACGACCTGCAGCACACCATCGATCAGCCCCTGCCAGACCGCCGCAGCATCTTCCGGGCTTTTGATCGATGGGTTCATCTGCACAAGCGACTTCAGACGAGGATAGTCTTCCGTGGAAAAGAACAAATGATGTGGGCAGGCTTCGCCGGTGATCAGATCACTGGTTGTCCGCAGAAACTCAATCTCCTCAGCTGTTGAAACATGCAGCACATGGAAGCGATGATGATGTCGTTCGGCCAGTTCCACAGCACGTCGGGTGGCAATGATGGCAGCCTCGTTATTGCGAATCCGGCTGTGGTCTGAGTAGTCAGAACCACCATTCAGAGCGGCGGCATTGGCCCGTACCGTTGCTTCATCTTCACAGTGAGCACATACAGGCAGCGTCGTTTCGGCAAAGATGCGTTCCAGAGCCTCCTGCTCATCGACCAGAAGATTTCCCGTACTGGAGCCGATGAAAATCTTGATACCGGGTGTCCGCTGCGCCCGCTGAAGTTCACGGACGTTGTCCGGCGTGGCGCCGATGTAAAAGCCGTAATTGACCAAACAGCGTCCGGCTGCCAGAGCCAGTTTCGCGTGCAGGGCATCACAGCTGATCGTGGCCGGCTTTGTGTTGGGCATCTCCAGAAATGAAGTCACTCCACCGCGAGCACAAGCCCGTGTGGCCGTCTGCAGATCTTCCTTGTGTGTCAGTCCCGGCTCCCGAAAATGAACCTGATCATCGACGACGCCGGGAATCAGATGCAGGCCCGCCGCATCGATCACTTCGTCAGCTGCGGAATGGACAGCAGCGTCAATGGCTGCGATCAGACCGTCCTGCACCATCACATCAACGGCCTCAACAGACTCCGGAAGAACAACCTTCGCGCTCCGAATCAACGTTCTCATCTGTCCCCCTGACTAACTGTCTTTCTGCCTTCTGTCCTGCGGCCTGACCGTCGAACCGCCTGCCAGATTTTGCGGTGCTCGCACACCCCCTGCTGAATCAATGATCGGCCGCTGCACCCCATTACCGACTGCTGAATCAATCACCGCAATTCAGTTTGTAGAACTCCACGGCGGTCTCTCCAAAGATCCGCCGCTCTTCTGTTGGGGTTAAACTGCCCAGACAATCGACAAGAGCCTGGCGGACCTGACCGTAATCAGCAGCCAGTTCACAAACCGGCCAGTCCGAACCATACATGCAGCGTTCAGCACCGAATGCCTCCAGCGCTGTTTCCACATACGGTCGCAAATCAGCCGCTGTCCAGTTGTCCCAGTCGGCTTCGGTCACCATCCCACTCAGCTTGCAGTACAGATTCGGGTATTCAGCTGCCGCACGAATCTCTCGCGTCCACTGTTCAATCGCCCCGTCACGAATACGTGGTTTGGAAAGATGATCAATAACCATCGGTAACTCGGGAAGCTCTCGGGCCACGGTTGTGGCATGCTTCAAATGGCGATCATAAAACAGCAGGTCGAAAGGAACTTCGTGCTTCTGCAGCACTTTCAGGCCCCGCAATACATCCTTGCCAATGATGAAGTCATCGTCGGGTTCATCCTGAGTAATGTGGCGGATTCCGACAGCCAGCGGGTGCTCTCGAAATTCCAGCAACTGCTGCTCAACGGCCGCCGATGCAAGATCCACCCAGCCAACAACACCCGCAAGAAAATCGTTCGAATCCGCCAGCTGTAGCGCCCACAAGTTTTCTGCCGGATCATGCTGAGTCTGCACAAAAATCGATCGCGAGACACCCGATTTTTTCAGCAGTGGCCGAAGATCCTGCGGCAGGAAATCACGGCAGATTTTTCTGTGCTGAGGTTCCTGCAGCCAGCCGTAATCAAAAGGCTGATCCAATTGCCAGAAATGCTGGTGAGCATCGATCATCATAGGTTCAACCTGAAGCGAAGAGTTGCGATAACGGCCCGAGACAACGACATTGGGAAACGACCCGGAGCAGCACCGAAACCTGCCACCGAATCACCAGTTGCGGCCCCGCAAGCCAGCCCTGTGCAGGCAGTTTGAGTGTAACACTCAGCGGTGCTCGTGCCACACCACGGTCACTCCACTGTCAGAATTCCCTCCAGCAAATCAGACGCACAACTTCGGCCACAATCCCCGCTGCAGTAAATTTCCAACACAGGACCGCTCGATCCGAATAATCACTGCGAAACCGGTATTCCAATCATATTCCGAAGGTACCTTTTGCCGCATAAACAGCAAAAAACTCTGACGATCCTGGATAATCCTTGTTCGAACAGCTTGCCATTTCTGCCGTATTCTGGAAGCTTTTCTTTCACGGTTTATGTCGCAGCGACACCGGCCGCGTACCTCACCTGATATTTCTCACCTGATATCTCTGTTCCGAATACAGACCGAGAGCCACATGAAGGTTGTTCTGGAATTACAGAACCAAGCCGCAAATGTGCGGACAATCACGGTTCGTCATGATATCGTGATCGGTCGAGGTGCAGACTGCAATCTTCGTCTCTCTTCACCTCAGGTCAGCCGCAGGCATTGCATCATGCGGGTCAGCGCCGATGGCGTGACAATCGCTGACCTCGACAGCAGTAACGGTACCTGGGTATCTGGCCACCGTGTGGGATCCGGAATCAGACAGCCACTGGAAGACGGCTGTGAAATGTCGGTCGGACCAATCGCCTTCCGCGTGCGTCTGTTGGGACAGCCGCAGCAGCAGCCAGACGTAAAACTACAGCCGTCCCCAGCGCGATCTGACCGAGTGCAACTCGATCCAGCCGACGGCGTATTGCGGCCGGAGCCGCAAGATCGAGTCGACAGCAGAGCTGAAATCGGACAACTGGGCCTTGCCGGTCTCAGTAGCCAAAGCGCGTCTGTCGTGCCACCACAGGACTCTGTCGTTGAATATGTCAACGACATGGACCTGACAGAAGAACCCGACGACAGTGTCGACGTCCTCGAAGCAGGCATCATTGATGCGGGGGACTCAGCATCCTCGGGAGAAATCACCAGTCCGGACCTCGAGCTTTTCTCCAACGACGAAGACAACGACTTTGCTGATGCAGAGTTGCCTGATGACGCCCCGTCAGCCAGTCAGATGAACGTCGAGATGCTGGATGACGACGACATCGATCCGGACTTGAAAGCATTCCTGAAAGGCCTCTGACCCTGCACGCACGTCTTCTGCAGGCAGCATCAGAAATCGGAACTGCTTCCGATCGGTTGCAGTGGACATCTCGAGGCAACAAAGGTCTGTGTCTCGTCACAGTGCTCAAACTGCACAGTGACTGTCGCGCGATGTGATCCCCCTGATGTGGAAATAACCAGACCTCGACCATATCGAGGGTGGCGTACCATCATGCCCGCGGAAAAACGGACACCGGCGTCAGCAGGATCATCCGTGGCATCCCTTTCAGGATCTTTGCCATGCTGCTGCAACAACTGAGCTGCCGTCATCAATCGCGGGTTGTCACCGCGTTGTTGAGCAGACTCGAATCGCTGCCGCGCCCGCTCCAGACGGTCATCCACAATCCGCGCAGCAGATGGCAGCGTTGATGAACGAGACTCTCGTTCCAGTTGATCGGCAATCTCCGGCACAAACGGACTGGAAATCGTCGTCCGCCGCATACCCCGCACGGATCGCTCAGATGCCTGTGTTAAGGTCAACTTTTGTTCGGCACGGGTAATACCAACAAACAGCAGTCTGCGTTCCTCCTCAAACGAAGCCGGATTTCCGTCCCGCACAGCACGTTCATGAGGGATCAGACCGCTCTCCAGTCCCACGATGTATACGGCCGGAAACTCGAGCCCCTTGGAAGCATGCATCGTCATCAGGGTGACCATGCCGCGTTCGGGATCGACCGAGTCAGCCTCGCTGCTGAGCGTCGCCATCTCCAGAAATCCCTGCAGCGAACCTGGCTCCCGCCCCGTTTCGGCAGGGTCACCCGAACCAAACAGCTGATCGCCCGATTGATCGTACTGACGCGCGGCTGACAGCAATTCGAAGACGTTGGCCTGACGATCGACATCGACCTCATCGTCCGCAGCCTTCCACAGAGACAGATAGTCAATTTCGGCCATCAGGGTTTCGATCAGCGGAGCAACTTCACCGCTGGAAGACAACTCGTGCATTCGCTCAATCAGATCGACAAACCCCAACAGAGCATTACGAGCCCGAGCAGATAAATCAGCGATGGACTCACAGTTCTGAGCAGCAGCGAACAGGCTGTCTCCCTGTGCCGAAGCCTCCCGTCGAAGCTTGCGGATTGTTGTCGCCCCAATCCCTCGAGTTGGCCGGTTCACAATCCGATCGAAGGCCGCATTATCTGAGAAGTTCTCGATCAAACGCAGATAAGCGACCAGATCACGAACCTCGGCTCGTTCGAAGAACGAATATCCGGCCGCAATCTGGCAGGGAATCTCATGCCTTGCCAGAGCAGTCTCCAACAGTCGTGAAAGCGAGTTCACGCGGTAGAAGATGGCGACATCTCCCAGTCGCAACTCACCGGCGGCATTGAGTTCGGCAATCTCCGTGGCAATCCCATTCGCCTCAGCCTCGGCCGATTCATAAACTCGCAGCCGAACCGGAGTTCCCTCGTCATTCTCAGTTGTCAAATGACCACGGTGTGGCCGCTGATTAAAGGAAATCAATCGATCCGCACA
>JAFMMM010000381.1 GCA_017859815.1 Planctomycetota bacterium
TCAATTCCGCCAGACGCAAAAGACAGTCTGAAAGAAATGCGGCGCGCGCGGCGGGGGCTGCTGCCCCGAGAATGGCGATGATTTCTGGCGCTGGCGGGACAATGGCAGCCTGCCGCCGATGACCGCGGACGGGCAGCCAGAACTGAACTCTTGTCCGCCGTCGGTTTTCCCTGCTGAGAGGGCATCCGGAACTGGTGAGGGGATTGAAGGGATCGAAAGCTGACAGTGGCAGCAGTTTGCGGATGCCGACTTCAGCCCGATCCCGGCGGATGGCGATTGAGGTTCAGCCCTGCGGTTGCACGAAGCACATGCCGCAGTTGATGGTGAATCTTCAGAATTCGGGGGGCAACAATGGTTTGCAGAGATCTGTGGAGCAACAACGGACAGCTGACAGCCGCAGGCAACCTGCGGGCAGAACGTCTGCGCCAACATCGCCAGTGAGACCAGCCAGCCAGAACAGATTTGCAGCTTCGAGACCACAGTCAAATTCCCCTTGGGAGTATTCCACAGACTGAAGTCTACTCCCAAAAGTGAATCTGATCCACGACTGTTTCAGCGAACTTCCGGCTGTTCCGGGGCCTCATAACCGCCAGCGAGCGGGATCGTTTTCGTCATTTCCGGCAAGTCCCGCCCGGCGGCACGCTGGATCCCGGCGTTGGCAACAGCCAAATCCCCAATGGCCTGATATCGCCCCAGTTCCAGCGTCAGCAGGTTGCGGTAGTCCTGAACGACTCGGTCGAATTCCACGTCTCCATTGGCGTAGGATTCCTGGTCAACCTCAAGCGTCTGTCTTGCCTGTGGCAGGATTGTCGTGGTGTAGAGTTCGAAGGTAGCGCGAGCTCGATCCGCCTCATCCACCAACTGGGGAATCATTGCTTCGTACTTTGCCAGAAGATCGTCCTCGTCAGCGTGGGCCGACTGATGCTTCCAGCGGGCGGTATCACGAATCGCATCGTACTTGTCTTTGCCGATCGGCAGACTGACCTGCAGGCCAATTGCCCACGGATCCTGCCCCACATCGAGCAGCGGCGAAGCTGGTCGGTTGGAGTCGGTCACAAAATAACTGGCGGAAAGCATCAGCTCTGGACGTTTTTGCAGGCGGGCGACTTCGATCCCCCACCTCGTTGCCTGTGTTCGAAGTCGTGCGGTCTTGAGAGTCGGCTGGGATTCTTTGGTGATTTCGAGGATGGCGTCCGCATCGAGATCAATAAACTGCACTGGTAACCAGGCAGACGGAACGACAGTTGTTGCTGGCGGATTTCCGACCAGCCGATTGAGTTCAGCCTGAATGGCTTTGCGCTGCTGTCGATACAGCAGCAGCCGTTCTTCCAGCTTTGCCAGTTCCAGCGTGGCCAGTTGCACATCGCCCGGTGATCCGTCGCCGGCAGCCAGTCTGGTACTGGCGACGTCGATCAATGTTGTCAACAGGCTTTGGTTCGCATTTGTGATTTCGATCTGCCGGTCAACGACGTAGATGCGAGACCATGCTTTGCGGATGTCTTCAAGTACTCGCAGGCCTTCAGCAACATATTCAGACTGGACCACCAGTGCCTCAAAGCACGCCTGCTTTTCCTCAGCGTCCAGGCGTCCAAACCAGGGCAGTGCCTGACTGATTGCAATTTGAGCCTGCTGGGAGCCAGCAGCCGTTTCAATTGGTGCCCCGAAAATCGTGGTGCCAATCCGTGGGTCCGGCAAGTATCCGAGGGAGCGGCTGCGTGCCGCGGCGGCCTGATATTCGTTCCGCAGCTTTCGCAGTTTTCGATTCTTTTTCAGTGCTTCGCGCAGCAACTTGTCCAGATCCGGAATGGACGCTGGCTCCTGTGCCGGTGCAACCGTTGTTGGAACGGGTTCGGGGGGTTGGGCAGCAGCCACAGGTTTCTGAGACGGTGGCGATACAGCGGGAGTTGCAGGCGGTGGTGGAATTTCTTCGTCTGCGGTTTCCACGGCTTCGTAAGACGCCAACTGGATTGCGCGGGATGGCTGTATTTCGTTTCGCAGAGTCTGTGAAGAGTCTGCTGGAGCGTCCGTATTCGATTCCACAACAACGAGAGCAGCGGTCCCTGAAAGATCCAACGACGCGCAGCCGCTCAGAAGACAAAAAAAACCTCCGGTTGTCATCAAAATGACAGAACGCGAAACAGACATGGAATCGCCCAAGTTCGCCTTGATCGCACACCCCCCATCGTGCAGGCTGCCCGCACTCTGTTGTCGGCAACCCCGCAATCAGCCCCTGTCTCATTGCATCGGTCAGGCAGAGGTGGGAAGTTGTTAAAAAATGCGGATTATCCGGGTTATCTGGCCAAAACAGGCGAGTGGGTGAGAGTCTGACGCATGGGCTCCGGCACCATGCGAAGCGCATGGGACGTCGCCGAAAACGCGGTGTGGAATGGACTTATGCGTTTTGAGAGGGCCTGATTTTCAACTCGTGGATCAGACGAAGTTCGAAGCGACTCGGGTTGCCTGATCAGCCGATTTCCATGTCGTTCCGGCTGATGCAGGAGTCAGTCGGCGTGCCGGCAGTGTCTGTGTTTGCGGCCCGACGTCTTCGCAGCGAAAGGGGGAGTTGATCAGGATGCGGCGATGGCTGAGAAAGGCTGCCAGGCAAGATTGAACGTGGAGGCGACTGCCTGATTGGTAATCTGACCGGCATGGATGTTCACCGCGTGCTCAATTCCCGGGTCGGATGCGGCGGCCTGTGACAGCCCTTCGTCGGCAATGCGAATGACATAAGGCAGTGTGACATTGCAGAGAGCGCAGGTGCTGGTCCGCCCAACCGCTCCGGGCATATTGGCCACGCAGTAATGAACGACGCCGTCGACAATATACGTTGGATCTGAGTGGGTGGTTGGGCGACTGGTTTCGGCAATGCCTCCCTGATCAATACAGACGTCCACGATGACGGCACCTGCCTTCATGAGAGACAGGTCAGCCCGCGAAATCAGCCGCGGCGCTCGGGCACCTTCGATCAGTACGGCCCCGATCACGAGGTCGGCCTGCTGCAGTTGTTCGCGCACCGTGTGTCGGTCGCAGAAGAGCGTGTTCACGTTGGCTGGCATGATGTCTTCCAGGTAACGCAAACGGTCGACGCTGATGTCAAGAATACTCACATCGGCCTGAAAGCCGGCGGCGATCTGTGCGGCATTCTTTCCCACAACGCCGCCTCCCAGGATTGCGATTTGAGCTGGCAGGACGCCGGGAACGCCGCCCAGTAAGATGCCGCGTCCTTCCTGAGGTCGCTCGAGGTATTTGGCGCCCTCCTGAATACTCATTCGCCCGGCCACTTCACTCATTGGTGTCAGCAGGGGCAGGTCGCCCTTGCGGCCACGCAGAGTCTCGTAGGCGACGGCGGTGCTTCCGGTTTCCAGCACGCCGCGTGTTAAGTGTTCGCTGGCGGCAAAGTGATAGTAGGTAAACACAGTTTGGCCGCGCCGCATCAGCGGCCATTCGGATGGCTGGGGCTCCTTGACTTTGACAATCAGATCAGACTGAGCAAACACCGCCTCTGCGTCGGTAACAATTTCTGCCCCATGTGCCCGGTAGGCTTCGTCGGGAATTCCACTGCCTTGCCCGGCACCAGTCTGTATCAACACGCGATGTCCGCGGTGTGTCAGTTCTTCAACTCCTACCGGAAGCATGGCGACACGGTATTCATCAGACTTCACTTCTTTGGGAACCCCAACCACAGTCATGAGTTGCCTCGCTGTTCTGTACAGAGGTGCGAATCTCTGCAGTGCTGACAAGAAGATTTATGAAACTTCCCACCACACTCTTGCCCTGTGTTTCAGGGTTTCAAGTGCCAAATGTCTCTGTATATCTGAGATTCGGTTGAGTCGAAGCGGCAACGAATTCGGTTTCCGCGGGCGCAGGCAGACCGTGGTCGACCGGAGCAGGTCAGGCAGCCTGCCGGGCACGGGGGAATTCGGTGCTCTGTGGCCGGTTCGGGCGTGTTTTGCTGAAGTGGATCCAGAATTCTCTGCAGTTGGATGACGTGTTTTCAGGCTTTGGTGAAAACCGGGCTGGCCAGGGTTCCGGTGCTGTCAGCAAAGGATTCCACGGGCAGATTCATGGACCGCAGAATGCTGACGAACAGATCTGACATCCGGGATTCACCATCACGCCAGTAGGTGCCGTGCTGCAGCCCCATATTGCGGCCACCGGCGAGCATGGTTGGCAGGTTGCGAGGATTGTGGGTGGTGCTGGCGCCGCTGCCGTACAGCACGATTGTGTTGTCCAGCACCGTCCCGTCACGATCTTCGAACCCCTGCAATCGATGGAAGAAATGAGCCAGCTGCTCGCTGAGGAAGCGGTCGTATTTGGCGAACTGAAGTTGTCCGTCCTTGTCTCCGGCATGGGACAGACTGTGATGAGTGCGGCTCAGACCGAGCTTCAGCGGAAAGGTATCGCTGATTCCCATGCCGTCTTCACGATTCAGCATGAATGCGACTGAACGAGTAATATCGGCGTCGAATGCGAGAGCGATCAGATCGAACATGTTTCGATAATAATCAGCCGGTTCACTTTCATTGGTGACGGCGAGATCCAGCTGTGAGAAGTCCTGTTCTTTCAACGGAATATCAATCCACTGCTCCGAGGCAATCAGGCGAGCCTCCACTTCGTTAAGGGATGTGAGGTACTGATCCATGCGGTTACGATCCGACTTGCCCAGCCGCTGGTTCAGGGAGCGGGCATTTTCGAGGACAGCGTCCACGAGACGAATCCGTCGTTTCAACTGGTCCCGTTCTGATTCCAGCGATGCGCGATCGCCGCGAAACAACCGGTCAAAGACCCTGCGGGGATTGTTTTCCGCCGGAATGGGTTTTCCTTCGAGGCTGTAGGAAATGGTGCCTGTGCGAGACAGGAACCCAGTGCCGGCATCAATGGACAGGACCAGCGACGGTTGTCGGCAGTGCTGTTTGGTATGCAGCGCCACAACCTGGTCGAGCCCGACAGAGTTGTATGTGCCCGGTTTGGGATTATGCAGGGGGGCGCCGGTGAGCCACATGTCTGAGCAGACGTGCGGGT
>JAFMMM010000382.1 GCA_017859815.1 Planctomycetota bacterium
GCCCGGTGTACCACCACCAGCAAAAAGAACCGACATGGCGTTGGCCCAGTGATCACGCCCTGCCTTTGTCTGCCCCGCCAGCGTCGAAATTTTGGGAGTTCGGCCGAATTCGCCCAATGCGATCACCAGTGTACTCTCCAGCAATCCCCGCTCCTTCAGATCCTGAATCAGGGTGGCGACGGAGTTATCCCAGTTGGGCAGACGTGTCTTCAATGTGCCGAACAGATTACTGTGATGATCCCAGCCGCCGTCGTACACTGTGACAAACGGTACACCAGCCTCAACCAGACGACGCGACAGTAAGCAACGCTGCCCAAAACTGTCTCTTCCATAGCGGTCACGCGTCTCTGCGGACTCACCGTGGATGTCGAATGCAGCCTGAGCTGCCGTCGACGTGACCAGGTCATGTCCCTGCCGGTAGTACTCGTCGAAGGCCAGTGAAGGATCTCCGGCAGCTTCGTTGCGAATCCTCAGCATTCGGTCGACCTTCGCACGCAATTCCGTACGGGAGTCGAATCGAGTCTCACTTAACTCGCGCGGCAGTGCAACGTCCCGCACTTTGAAGTTACTGCGGTTGGGGTCGTCCGCCACAACAAATGGAGCGTACTTTGCGCCAAGAAAATTGGGGCCGCCGGATCGAGACATTCGCGGCAAACTGAAATAGGCCGGCAGCCCGTTGTCCCGCCCCAGTTCGCGAGCGGCTACGGAACCCATACTCGGATGGAAACTGACAAACGCACCACAGCCGACAGGAATTCGCGGAGGTGCTCCGGTCATCATGTAGTGATTACCTGCTCCATGATTTCCCTGATCGTGTCGGATTGATCGAATCATGGCGAAATCATCCAGGCTGGCCGCCAGTTTCACCATGTGCTCGGAAAAACCAACGCCAGGAACACTGGTTTCAATATCCGAAAACTCACCGCGAAACTCAGCAGGAGCATCGGGCTTCGGGTCGAAGGTCTCGAAATGTGTCGGGCCTCCATCCATCCAGATCAGAATACAGCTGGTTGCCTTTGCTGCCGCAGATTTACTGTCTTCAGACTCAGCTCGAGCCTGAAGTCCTGCGGTAAAACCGGTTCCCAGAAAGCCCCCCAGGCCCAACTGGATGGCTCCACGACGGGTTACTCCGTCACAACGTCGAAAAACTGACATTGACTCTTCTCCCGTAGCTGTTGATCTGTTCCCGATCCGAGTCCCAAACCTGCGCGGAACTGCAACGAATTAGTTTTGAATCACAAACTCTGCGGAATTCAGCATGGCCCACATGAAATCTTCGATCACCTGACGTCGCTCCGCACCCTCTGCATTCAGCCGTTCTGTGATCAACTGCAATTCCGCAGAGTCAGGATCTCTACTGAAAACACGCCGATAAAGCACCCTGGCTGTCTCCTCCGCAGACAGATCCTGTCCGGCGAAACTGCGAACAAATCCTTTGTCATTCGTCACCATCCCATAGATCTCTTCGGAATTCATCAGGTGCAAACTTTGCACAACTGTGGATTCTCCCGTTCGCTCACACGGCGGATCCTGGTTTGGATCCGGCCGACCGAACGTATCCAGAAACAACGAGCCCGTTCGGTGAGTCCAGATCTGACGCGATGATGTATCCGGAGGCATCGCGGCAAATCGCTGTGGAATCTCTGTCAGCTGACTCAGTGAATCGAGCAGCACCTCCGCGCGATGACGATGACGGTAGTGACGCGAATGCCCCCGACCGTCAATCTCGTTCGTTTCATTCGGAATCGAACTGAGCTGGTACACGTGAGAATTGGCGATCACACGAATCAATTCCGGTATGGAATATTCGGCATCACGAAAATGATTCCCCAATGCCTCCAGCAACGCTGCGTTGGAAGCAGGGTTGGTGGCCCGAAAATCATCCACCGGTTCCACCAGTCCGCGAGTCATCAAATCCATCCAGACGCGATTGGCCATCACCTGCGAAAACAAATGATTGTCCGGGGAGGTCAGCCATGTGGCCAGAGACTCGCGAATATCCTCCATCCCTTCCGTTGGCGGTGCTTCTCCAAACAATGGAGCCGGTTTCATTTCTTCCCCGGTCACCGGATGACGCACCACGCCCTTCCGGCCCGCAAAAAAGAACTCTTCAGAGCCTGAAATGGGAGGTGACAAACCCGTCCCCTTACGCCCCACCTCCGCAAAGTAAGCCGCGAAGCTGAAGAAGTCTTCCTGACCCCAAACCTCAAACGGATGATGGTGGCAGCGAGCACAGTCCAGTCTCACACCCACAAACAGCTGGCTGACCAGCGTCGTGATTTCTTCCGGCTCGCGCCGATCCCGAAACAAAGTGACCGCCCCGTTACGGAACGTACTGCCCCTGGCAGTGACCAGTTCCCGAACAAAGTGATCCCATGGCTTTCGATCGTGAAACGACTGGCGAATCCAGTGGTCGTAGTTGAAGACAGCCTTAATCCCGACGCGGTAAGGATTCGGCCGCAGCAGATCCACCCACTTGTTCGCCCAAAAATCGGCGTACTCCGGATTCTCCAGCAGCCGATCAACCAGACGACTGCGGCGATCCGGTGATGTCTCTGCGAGAAACTCATCGACCTCTTCTGCAGTAGGCATCCGGCCGATGATGTCTGTCGTGGCTCTACGAATGAATGTGGCATCGTCGCACAACTCTGACGGCAGAATCTGCAGTCGCTTCAATTTGTCCCAGACATGACCATCGATGAAGTTGTTTCTTGGCAGTGCCTCATAGGCCGCGTCCGGTACCAGGGACGGTCGCGGAATCAGCACATTACAAACGGCAATGTGGCTGCGAAATCGCCCCATCACTGCAGCTTCACCCGGAATATTGCCGGCTCGAATCAGGCCTTCGTCACTGACCGCAGCCAATGGGGCCTCGCTGGACTGGAAGGATGCCAGTGATGTCACATCCCGCTCTGATCCATCACTGTACTGAGCGGTCACCTGAAGTTGCTGCGTTGCATCGGCAACCATCACGGCCGAGTCCGGCTTGACCGTAATTCCAACAAGCGTGGGAGCATCCGGAATTCGCCGCGGCATTCCCTGCACAATCCACCGGCGGAACAAATCTGCCTGAGAACTGGTGCCGGAAAAGCGAACGCCACCACCGTGTGCAGCTCCTCCCGTGGGCTTGGCCAGCAGCAGACTTTCGTCAGGAATCGCGGCAAAGACGCGCCGTCCCCGACCCTCCTTCACGATGGAGTTGAAGTCCTGATCAGAATCGAAACCGAGCAGTGAGAGCTGAAAGCCACCCTGGCCGCGAGCTTTCCCGTGGCATGGTCCGCTGTTACAGCCAAAACGAGTCAGAATTGGCTGAATGTCATTTTCGAAATCTACAGGCGAATCATCGGCAGTCGCCCGGCCAGCGACACTGGTCAGTGAGAGCGCAAGCAGAATCGTTCGCAGATTGAAATTCACGGAAACACCAATGGTGGGATGTTGAGGCAGGGGAGAATTCCGCCCCGAGTCTAGCACATTCGCTGCCGGTCTGTCACTGAAAAACAGCCCCAAACGAACCATTCAGGCAAGGCGGTCACAACACCGCAGCGTGCCCGAAGTTGATGAAAAACCGCATCAAAAGCCCTGTGTCTTTACCTGCTGTCGTGCCCATCAGGATGACCATGCCAGGTCGATTCAGACTTCCTCGGGATGCAAAACACAACCGCGGGGCTCCCCTGCCAGTGTGTGTAGGCAGTGTGAGCAAACTGCTGCTCGGTCAAGCAGATCGAATCAGCTCTCACGATGACCGCTCGCCACGGAAAACATCTGAACGTGATTCCGGAACTTCAGGCATTCACCGGGGGTGCAGAAGCGTTACGCAGGTGCTGAGTCGGAAGAATCCTGTCGGTGGCGACATGATACTGCGGATCCTCTGAAACATTGACCACCACCAGATTGCCGGCACGATCAAGCAACTCACGGCATTCCGCACTCAGATGAGTCAGGTGCAGGCGTTTCCCGGCCTGCTGGTACAACTCCGCAAGACTATTGATGGCTTCAAGGCCGGACTGGTCGTAGACGCGTGTGAAGTAGAAGTCGATCACCACATCATCCGGGTCCGCGTCCGGGTGGAACAGGTCACGAAATGATCTGACTGAGGCAAAAAACAGTGGCCCATGCAGTTGATAAATCTTGCTGCCAAATTCATTAAACCGAATTTCTGCTCCGATATGCCGAGCCTGATTCCACGCGAAAACCAGTGCGGATGTAATGACGCCCAGCACAACTGCAGTCGCCAAATCATGCATCACAACCGTGTATCCGGCGACAATCAGCATGACCAGATAATCCGAGCCCGGAATTCTTCGCAACATCCTGAGTGAAGCCCATTCAAAAGTCGCGATGACGACCATGAACATCACTCCCACGAGTGCAGCCATGGGGATCATCTCAATCCACGGAGCCAGAAACAGAATGAACAGCAACAGACACACGGCCGCGACAATTCCCGACAGACGGCCTCTTCCTCCGGAGTTGATGTTGATCAGTGACTGACCGATCATCGCGCAGCCACCCATCCCGCCAAAAAACCCGCAGACAATATTTGCAACACCCTGCCCGATGCATTCCCTGTTTCCCGATCCCCGAGTCCGGGTAATGTCATCAATCAGCGACAGGGTCATCAACGACTCGATCAGACCGACGGCAGCCAGTGTCAGTGAATAAGGCAGGATCAGCCACAGAGTTGCAGGACTTAGAGAAGGCAGGCTGACATCAAGAAAAAATGGACGCGGAAGCCCGGCCCCCAGTCCAACCGTCTCTTCTGCAGTTGCCAAAGCTGCAACCACAGCGGCTTCGGAAACACCGCCGTGAACAGTGACATTTTCAGCAAGGCTCACTGACGCAGCCTTTGACACCAGCATATCGCGGACAGTCAATACAACATTGCTGCGAGAACCGACGGCCTCCGGTGTATTGAGTTGTGAGTTCAATGCGACGGAAACCACTGTCATGGCCAGGATGGCGGCCAGTGAAGCCGGGATCGCGCGAGTCGTAGGTCATCAATGCAAGCAGCATGATCAGCG
>JAFMMM010000383.1 GCA_017859815.1 Planctomycetota bacterium
TCAGCAGCGTCTTCAGAAGTTCCGGCTGCACACTGCGAGCCGTCTGATAACACCACAGTGCTTCCAGCAAAACCTGATCTCGCTCTTCCGCCGAAAGCTTGACCTGTGCCAGCCACGCTGTCAGCTCATTTGCAATCTGAGTCCCTCGCTGACGCAGCAACTGCTTCGCAGACTGTCGTTCAATACCGTCTGCAGAACGCAGTGCTTCAAACAACTGCTCATTACTGCGGTCAGACATCGGCCGGTATTCGCGTTCGGGGGCTCCCTTCCACGTGACACGCCAGATGCGGCCGTGCGTGTGGTCACGTCGATCGTCGCGAAAGTCCACCTCACCGTGCTGAATGATCGGGTTGTACCAGTCTGCAATATAAATTGCCCCGTCCGGCCCGATCTTCACATCGATCGGCCGAAACGCGACGTGGTCCGACCAGATGACCTCCTGCTGCTCGCGAGAAACATATCCGGAAGCTTCTTCGGTCAGCACGAAACGCACAACCCGGTGGCCACGAAAGTCGTTTGTGATGGCATTTCCCTGCCACTCCGGTGGCAGCATCGGTGTATCAACAAGCTGCAGTCCGCAATGCTTCGGACTGCCTGGATTTAACCCGCGAACCAAACGCTCTGCATTGGCTGCAGTCACGTAATAGGCCCCCGGGATCACATAGTTAATTCCCTCGCCCCCGGCACCGTCTGTCGCAAACGACTGCCCGTAGCGATCAAAGTGATGGCCCCACGTGTTGACCAGGCCCCTCAGAAACACGCCGAGTTCCAGCGTTTCGGGACGAAACTGCCAGATTCCCCCGGCATTCAGACGACGCACGCCCCACGGAGTCTCAATGTGACTGTGAATATAAATCGACTGATTCATGTACAGAAAACCGTCGTAACCCCATCGCAGCGTGTGCAGGATGTGATGCGTGTCTTCTGTGCCAAAGCCCGACAGGACGACGCGGCGTGAATCCGCCTTCATGTCACCGTCCACGTCAGCAAAATGCAGCAACTCCGTGCTGTTGGCAACCCAGACGCCGCCGTCACCCGGCGCAACGCCGGTCGGGATCAGCAGGCCTTCGGCAAAAACATGAGTCTTGTCCGCTCGACCGTCATGGTCCGTATCCTCCACGACAAGAATCCGGTTCGTCTCTCGTGCCCCCGGAGTGATTTGCGGATACACCTCGGAACTGGCAATCCACAACCGTCCGTCCTCGTCAAAATTCATCTGGATCGGTTTGGCGATCGCGGGATCCGCGGCGTACAGAGAGACTTCGAATCCTTCCGGCACTCGAAATGTTGCCCGTTCCAGTTCCGGATCCGGCGGAGGAATCTGGTCGCGAGCCGGATTCTGCGCCCGGCTTACACCCGACAACATCAACGCCAGCACAACACTCTTAAGACAGATGGAGCCACGATACTTCATAACATTGATCTTCGTGCAGTCGGAAGAAATCCGCAGGCGTCGGACGGGAAGTCCCGCCAGACGACCATACGGAGAATAATCGCTCAGGAAAAAACCCAGTGGTTGGCGAATCTGAAGACGTCCATTGGCGTCAGGCCAGCCACCTGCGTGGAAAACGATGTCAGGGCAGTGCAACAGTCCGCAGATTCAACGGACCGCCTTCCTCCGCCTGCAGCACTACCAGCGCCGACTCGGAGTTCAACTTATCAAGCTGCACCACGCCCGTCATTGATTCCACCGTCTCATAAGCATGTCCTGCTGTTCCGCCGCCGGACACACGTTCGGTCAGACCGGCGGCAGTTCGCAGGCCCGAGGTGCCAATCTTCATCACGCCGCGAGCACTGTTACTGAGCAGCAGGTACTCCGCTCCGCCCTTGCTGTAGGAAATCATGTCCAGCGGACGATTGCGATTCCCCAGTTCGGCAACGGTCGTTGCCTTCACTCGCTCGCCTGCTGCTGAAAGTTCCGCAACCGGTATTTTGACCAGCGGCGTGCACACATAGGCCCCAAGAATTGTCGGCTCTCCGCCAATCATCAACGGGACGAACGTTCGCATCGCTGCATAGTCTTCACTGCGGCCATGGGCAGCGTGATAGATCTCGACAGCAATCCCACTATCCGCTTCGGCAAATGGAAAATTCAATTCCCGAACAGACGACGGTGCATCAGCATTACTCAGTCCGGAAACCAGGATCTTGTTCTCAAAGAAGGCGAGGTCAGTAATTGATTCGCCACGATTGTTGCGAGCACGTCGTCCTTCACCAACGACCTTGTCTTCCGGTGCGTCAGCCAGCTGAACACGTGAATGACGCACACCTGTCATCGAGAGCACACCCACCTTGCCGCCACCATCGATCGATGCAATCACAGCTTTGCCGTCAGCAGTCACAGCCAGGAACGCTGTGCCTGTGCGAGGATTCACGGCGAGGTCGTTGACAATGACAGCCTTGGCCTTCAACTCGTCTGCAAGCACCTGACCGACGTCGTCGATATTGATTGCCGCCGCTCCGGCATCACCAGCCTTGTCACCCGTGGCAATCGCCACAATTGCCGCTGCCTTTGCATCACCAACAAACAGGATGTCCTCCGGACCAAAGGCAAGCACTGTGGCAGACTGAAGCTCCGCATCGCCCGCAGTCAGCCCCCACTGGTCCGCAGCCTGTGAACCACCACCAAAACTCAAAACCACCAACAGCCCTGCAAGACAACCAATTGTTTGCTTCATTGAGATTTCCTCCCCCGCCTGTCAACGAGATTTCGGCCGCAAGGCGACCAGCATGGCTTACGCCACAATCATCTGTTGCAGACAACGGCACACCCGTTGTCACTTTCTGCAACCAGAATGCTCCGGTATTCTCGCTGATACACCGGTCGAAAATCAAACGAACGGCACTACCTCAAACCGCTTGACGACGGAGAAATTCTGCCGCAAGTCGGGACCATCGACGCCCCCGCAGGATGACTTCCATGACTGATGTGCATTCGCCCGCACAACGTTCGCACAACATGTCGCGAATTCGCTCACGCAATACACGCCCCGAAATGATCGTCCGGTCCGCTGTGCATCGCATGGGCTGCCGGTATCGGCTGCACGATCGCAGCCTGCCTGGTTCACCCGATCTGGTACTCCCGGCTCGCGGCAAAATCATCTTTGTGAATGGCTGCTTCTGGCATCTGCACAACTGCCGCTATGGACGTGTCCGCCCGGCAAACAACGCGGAATTCTGGGAAAAAAAACGGAGCGATACCGTCACACGCGATCGCCGCAATCGCCAACAATTGCGAAAACAGGGCTGGCAGGTGCTGACCGTTTGGGAATGCTGGACCAGATCACCGGACCAGAAACTGATGCCTCAACTGGAAAAATTTCTGATCGACTGAAACCACCAGCCACAAATCTACCGGGCGGCAATCGCTGCCGTATTTCTGAACATCCGCAGCGAGCCCGCGCTGCTGCCGAGAAATAATTTGAGGTCAGCCGTTGACCGGCTGTGCCTGAAGCGAAAGAACCAGCAGCAGCGGCCGAGAGCCCCGAGCCTTTGGCGAGGCTGCTGCAGACTTTGCGCGAGCCACCCCCGTTGAAGCCCCCTCCTGATCAACAGGGCTGTCGCTGGCCGCATCAGCTATTGCCAAAGCGGCAGACTGTGATGCGCCATCACTGACCTGTTCATCCACGGCCAGCGACCGCAACGCGGACGACTTCTCTACCGTGACAAACACCTCACCACGCTCCAGCTCAGCTTCTGTTGGAGTTTGCAGCGTTTTTCGGACCGCTGCCAGTATCTCGTCACGCGATGAATGAAACACCCGAGCCGGGTCCCATTCCGCATCTTCACCCTTCAGTTCTTCCTCGACATCTGCCACCAGCTTCCGCTGCGATTCTTCCGATCCTCCCACGACCACACCCAGCCAGTCAGATTCCGCCGCGACATCTTCACGCTGCCGCTGCAGGCCATAACGCTCCAGCACGCGGTCAACCCCGGACATCACGACTGCTGGTGCCGCCTGAGGAATCCGCACCACAACCACGGTCCATTCCTCGGAGGACGCCAGAATCTGCAGTTCTGCGGCAGAATCCGCAGCCGCCAGAGGCTTCGCACCAGCTGAAGTCTGCCGAACCTGCGTGGGCAGTTCCCTCGGTGCAGCAGCCGCGCCCGCCACCGCGGCACCAACGCCGGGATCACCGGTCCCACCGAATCCCGAAATCGCCGGTGCCATCTCAGCACCCTGATCAGCCGCGAATGCTTCCGTACCGCCAGCAGCAGAGTTTGCCCCCGGAGTGGAATCCATCACCGCTTTCAGCTGCAGCTCCTCATCGATTGCGACGACATCCGACATCGCCGATTCCAGCGAACTCTTCACCGGTGTTGCATCAGCCAGCGGATTTGAAAACGAACTGGCTCGGAACTGATTCACCAGTGCAAACAGCATCGCAGCCGCGGCAATTGTGACCGAAACCTTCCAGGCACGCCCCTGCAAGACTGCATTCCGTGTGACAGGCTTTCTCGCTCGCCCCAGCAACGCCACTTGTTTCGCAGAGACAAGTGCGGCTTGTTGAGCAGAAACCGGCGGCCCACCCATTACACTGCGAACCCGCTCAAATTGTGCAGTGAAACGGTCTGCCGCGTCCGGATACTGACGCCGCAACTGTTCCAGCGTCTGCCGCTCTGATGCTGAGAGTTCGTCATCGAACTCGGCAGATAACAACTCACCGAGTTGCTGCTCCGAGGCAGATTGCGATTGGGCCAAATCTTCTGGGACGTTCATGGAGAAAATCTTCGCGCGGATAACATGGCAGGAGCCGACAAACTCTCTTGTCGGTCTTGGCAGAACACTTCTCTGAAGCGGCCGAAACGACCCAAAACACTGACCATCTGCTGCAAAACGCTCTGCCTTGTGACACGCAGACGCTCTTCGGACCCGGAAGTTCCCGGATTTCTCCAAAATCCCAAAAAATCTCAGACTAGCGGCCCAATCGACAGCTTGCAGCACTGATTCCAGACCTGTCCAGGTCGCAAAATCAGGCTGATTCCGGCGGGCGATGACGCTGGATCGCCTGAAT
>JAFMMM010000384.1 GCA_017859815.1 Planctomycetota bacterium
GTGCTGGTGCAGCAGTTGACTGCTCCGTCGCTGATGGTCAGCGTGCTCACGGTGGTGCGAGATTTTCATCGCAACCAGGTAACCAGGTACTGTCGGGCGATGTTGCTGCGGCCAGTCACGAAGTGGTGCGAGAACGGCAGCACAGGCTGGGTGTGTTTCTTGTCTTTATTTTTTGATGGATGTGTCAGCAGAATTGACTCACTGCAGGACACGTTGGAGAAGTGGCTTAATCATGTCGGCACGAAAACGTCTCAACCCGGATGAGTTACGAAGTCACCGCTATCTGGGGCCTGACGATCTCCGATCATTCGGTCATCGGTCGCGGCAGAAACAGTCCGGGTTTGCAACGGAGGAGTTTGCAGGACGCCCTGTCGTGGGAATCCTGAACACCTGGAACGATCTGATTTCCTGTCACGCTCATTTCCGTCAGCGGGCGGAAGAGGTGAAGCGTGGAGTTTGGCAGGCCGGAGGATTTCCTGTCGAGATTCCAGTGATGGGTTTGAGTGAGACTTTCATGAAGCCCACGTCGATGTATTACCGGAATTTTCTGGCGATGGAGACGGAGGAGGTTCTGCGGACTTATCCGATTGACGCTGCGGTTTTGATGGGCGGGTGTGACAAGACAACTCCGGCACTGTTAATGGGGGCGTTAAGTGCTGATGTTCCATCGATCGTCATGCCGGGGGGCCCGATGAACCGAACTTCGTGGCGTGGTGAACCTCTGGCCAGCGGGACGGACGTCTGGAAGTACTGGGCGGAGCGTGGTGCGGGGCGTCTGTCCTGTGATTCGTGGTGTGAACTTGAAGATCACATTGCGGCATCACCGGGTCACTGCATGACGATGGGAACTGCTTCCACGATGACAGCGCTCGCAGAGAGCATGGGGATGTGTCTCTCGGGGGCCAGTTCCGTGCCGGCCACTCACTCCGGTCACAGTCGGATGGCAGCGGCAACCGGTCGAGCAGCTGTCGAGATTGGCTGGCACGATTTGCGGCCGTCTCAGATCCTGACTCGTCAGGCAGTAGAAAACGGCGTGACCGCGCTAATGGCGCTCGGGGGATCCACAAATGCGATTGTGCACTTGATGGCACTGGCCGGCCGCAGCAGTGTGCAGTTGTCACTCGAGGATTTCGATGAAATCTCACAACGTACGCCGGTCCTCGCGAATCTGCGTCCCACCGGCAAGTATGTGATGGGCGATTTTTATGAAGCGGGCGGGCTGAGAGCGCTGCTGGCTCGAATCTCCGATCTGCTTCATCTCGATGCAGAGACTGTGGAATTTCGGACGCTGGGGGATTCCATCGACGGCGCCGAATCGTACGACGACGACGTCATTCGAATTCGCGAAAACCCGGTTTGCGAGACGGGCAGTCTGGCCGTGCTGCGAGGCAACCTGGCACCGAACGGCTGTGTCATTAAACCGGCAGCAGCGGAGGCGGACCTGCTGCAACATCGTGGGCCGGCTGTTGTCTTCCGTGACTATCCTGATCTGAAGGCTCGCATCGATGACCCCACGCTGGAGTTGACGCGTGATCATGTCATCGTGCTGCAAAACGCAGGCCCGCTGGGGGCCCCCGGGATTCCCGAGTGGGGAATGTTGCCGCTGCCAAAATACCTGCTTGAGCAGGGAGTCCGCGACATGGTCCGCATCAGTGATGCTCGGATGAGCGGAACAAGTTACGGAGCCTGCGTACTGCATGTTTCGCCGGAGTCGTTCGCTGGTGGTCCGCTTGCAGTGGTACGGACCGGTGACATGATTCGTCTCGACGTGGCCGCTCGAACACTGGATCTGGAAATCAGTGCCGCCGAGATGCAGCAGCGGTTGTCCGAGTGGCAGGCTCCGGAGCCCAGGTTCAGCCGAGGATACGGAAAGTTGTATGAGGAGCAGACAACACAGTCGCATGAGGGCTGTGACTTCCGGTTTCTGCATGATGACGGCAGCTCACCACCTCCCCCGGCAATTTACTGAGATCAGTCCAGCAAATCTGTTCGGACGCCGGTCGGCTTCATTGGCTGTGGCATCTGTCCGGGCTGGTGAGTCGCGAATTCTGAAATGCAGGGAACCCTGACGCGGGAGAACAGAAATGCGGATCCGAGCTTTGTCAGCCGACGGAACGTGTCTGGCAGAAGTCGTGACGGCGGCCACGTCTCCGGAGCAACTGACTGTTGCGGATGTCCTTTCGGTACTGCCTGAAGAAACCGCTTGCGCTGCAGTTTGCGGAAACACCGATGTCCAGCAACGCGACCGGATGTTGCAGACGGCAATTCCGTTGTGGCAGAAAGGCAATGGCGAATCACGTGATGGTACCATGGTATTCGCCGCCGAAACGATTCCCGCTGCGCTTGCAGAGTCACTCCCGGTCATCTTACGGGGAGCCGTGCAAAGATTGACGCATGCTGACATGGTTCTGCTCGACGCCGTCTGGCTCGGGAACTGTCTCGCATCGACTCGTCTCACGGAGTTCCCGTGGACGGCGAAAGCAGCCACCGTTGTGGTCACGGATACCGGTGATGCTGCCCGCATTTCGGAGCGTTTGCCGGCGGGAGAGCCGGGGCTGCCGTGGGTCTCACAGCAAGTTGTCAATGATGCAGCAGTGCGGATTGCCCACTCGCTGATGCTGGACGACTATCGGAGCGACTGTCTTGCTGCAGGGCTGCTGTTACTGGCGGATCATGCGGATGCATCGCATGAGTTTTCTCAGCGAAACGAGGGGCGTGGGGATCCTCGCACTGCAGATTACTGGCATGGTCTCATGCATCGTCGGGAGCCGGATGCGGGCAATGCTGCATACTGGTTTCGTCGAGTGGGAAACCACCCTGCCCTGGTTGAAGCGGGCCGCAGGCTGAGCTGCTGGTTGCAGGAGCTGGCCGTCGATGATGCAGTTGTCGTCCATGGAGGATCTCTTCTGGACAAGACTCAGACGCTGGATCCATTTCGCTTGATTGATCTGAGTGTCGAAGTCAGACGCAGCCGGGACGCAGTGCTGGAACAGACGCTGCGAGCCGTTCAGTATCTTGAAATGCTGAATTTGCTGCGCTGGTCGCTGAGCTAGAGCGCTTCGGAGAAATCAGCTGAGTCCGGCCACTCAACACTCTCTGCAGGCTGCAGCTCCTGAGTCTCGACGTACTCAAACAACGGTGCATCAGAAACCGCTGCCTCGACATCGAAGATTTCCGGAGCGGGAATGTCTTCAGCGCTGCGAATTGTTCCGGTGATACTGAGCGTGGCATAGGTGAGAAACAGCAGCAGTCCCATGACAATGCCATTGGTGGCCGGATTACTGCCGAAGATTTTCACAGCGCTTCCGGCCGAACGTGAAAACCGAATTTTCGAACCGTCCCACTGAATACTGTAGAATTCGTCGAGGATCAGATGGGACAGGAATCCTGCAGCAACGCCGCATGCCATCAGGGCGCGGACATGCAGGTCATCGGAGTGATAACCGAGAAACGTCAGCTCACCGGCGATGATCAGTGCAGGGATGCTGTGAAACATGCCACGGTGAACGGTGAATCGGCCCAGAGCCCATGGAACGGCAAAACGCACGAAAGCCCACGTCATCAGTGCAAAGAGCATGGTGCGATCGGTCGACATTCCCATGGAGCTGGCATGCTGCATCAGCAGCATTGGCGTGAACGCCGCCATCAGTGTGGCAAGTTCACGAACGGGGCGACCGCTTTGTGCATCAAGGTCCGGGAGCATTCCGGCCAGCCAGGTGAGACAGGATGCAACCACAGCCTGAACCACTCCAAACCCGCCGGCGGTGACTGCCGCAGCGCCATAGGCGACACCCAGCAACCCGCTGACCGTAATGTGTTCGCGATACCCGGCCATTTGTTTTTCGTCTGTTGCAAGCTGCGACCAGCGAAAGGGCGTGTGGTCAATCCCGGCGGCCGAAGACTGCCGCCCCGAGTTGTCCCCGGCGGCCACAGTGCAGGAACGCATTTTGGACGAACGCTGACTGGCAGTCCCGCCAATTGGAAATCCGGAAGGCTGCTCACGCAGCGCAGGGACCGGCCGAATGCTAATCCTTCGCCCGTTCGGCTGCCAGACGACTTTGCGTGCCTGCGCTCGCAGGGGATTCCGGGATGTGCCATCGGGCAATGGGGGGGGGCGACTTCGGTGAGCAATGTCAGCTTATGCGGGTCGTGGTGATTACGGGGAAGATGTACGAGTGAGCTGACGTGAGCGAAAGGAACGTGACGGTTTCCCTGTTTTACCCAATCGGATTGATCTGCCTGTCCGTTTGTCTTTATGGCTCCGGCACAGTTTTTACCAAAGCAGATCTGCGGCAAAGTGCTAGGTTTTCATCAGCTCAAGGTCGTTTCGGCGTGCTCTTGCCGGTAAATGTTTCGGGCCTGCCCCGTCCGTTTGGAGTATGGATTGGAACATGTTTAATTCCGATCGAATCAAATCCGATGTGTTTGCACTGATTCTGCTCGGGGGGCTGGTGTTCTGGACGCTGGCCTTGTTGAGCTACGACGCCTCGGATCCACCTTCTGGCATCGTGTTTCCACCGCGGCTGGTCCCGGTGAATCTCTGCGGGACTGCAGGGGCGAGTGCTGCATATTTTGCGGTGCAGTGGCTGGGTGCCGGAGTCTGGCTGGTGATGGGGGCCGTTGTCAGTTGGGACCTGCGTCTGTTCGCCAGGGAAAGCGTTCGTGGCACTGCAGCGACCATGAGCGGAATCCTGCTCCTCGCGGTCTCCGGGTGCGCGTTACTGCACCTGCTGTCCCCTGGCCTGCAGGCAGGTTCACTGTGGGGCAGCGGTGGTTACCTCGGGGCAGCATCCGGCGCATTCCTGACCCATTATTTTTCGCCGGTTGGCGTCACAATTCTTGCCGTGAGCCTGTTCCTTGCCGGGCTGGTCCTGTCGCCGGTTCTGGATCTGTTGTTTCCGCTTTTGAAATTGTCCACCGACTCGGCGGTCGTGATTGCGAAAGCCGGGGGACAGATGGCAAGCCGAGTGCCGGCCGGGCAGCGCAGCAAAACG
>JAFMMM010000385.1 GCA_017859815.1 Planctomycetota bacterium
ACAATTGGAGCCCCGGCGAAGACAGCAGGAGCCACAATCAGCGGCCCAACCACAGGGCCCACAGCAGCGACCGCATCACGGGTTGCAAAGATCACGAACAGGGCCCCGATCGCCCCGGCCGCGCCAGCCAGCAAACCAACAGTCAGACTGGCGGACGCCCAGTTCAGCTTGGCCGCGTTCTTGACAGTGGGGTCATTCTTCAGCACGAAGATAAAAAAGGCAGGCACCAGAACCGCAACCAGGAAGTAGGCAACACCCACCATCAGAAATGCGCGAAGATTACTCCCCAGACTGGCCGTTGCTTTGTGTACCAATGGGACGTAGACGCCCCATGAGAGGGCTGCCCCTGCGATGTAAGCAAAAACGGTCCACTTAATACTTCCCATTCCCTTTGCCTTCCCTTGCGCCACGATGCGAACGCGACATTGATAGAAAACTGGGCCATAAGCCGACAGGCGAGTCGACAGCTGGCTGTGACCGACTGCAGCAGCAATTGCCACTGGCGACCGGCCGGAGAGCAGATTGTAGGCCGCCAACAGAAGATGGAAAAGTCTGACGCCGATTCCACCGGGCTGAAATCTTTCCCTGGACACCGCTCCGGATCCCCACAGGGGCCCCCGACACAGCGGCACACAGGGCAAGGCTGCAAAAAACCACCTGGCTGCGAACCACTCGCGACACCCACCCCCCCCAATCAGTGACAGTTGGTGCAAAGGATCCGGAGACAGTTCACTTCCCGCATACTCACTCGGGCTGAGCGACGATGCCTTTGCGATCGCATGGGTTTTGGGAGGTCAACCGGAAAGGGAACTGGACTGAGCAGGAATCGCGGCAGCCAAACCTGTTCGCAGGGGATCAGCGCGTAAAAAAAGCCCATCGGCGGAAAGACTGAGCACGGTGGGGGAATGAACGCGAGAGACTGGGGAGGCTGTCGAAGCTGGGTCACCTGACAGCGAGTTTCACATTGTTCAACACCGATCTCGCCCGCCGAAGGGCTCTGGGTCGCTAGGTTCTTGAGCATGTATCATGCCAAAACAGAAGAAAAACAAAATCAACCAATCAAATAGCCTGCAAATCCGGCAATACCCTCCTGACCATAGCGTGAGGGCTCTTAAATGTCTGTCCTGAAAGACTTTGACACCCTGGAATTTCGGCGCCGAGATCGCCAGTTGCTGGAATTGTCGGCGCTCACGGGGTATTCTGTTCCAGTGTCGGCGCTCTTTCGGCGCTGATTTCTCTCGGAGACGTCAACCGTGTGGCCACAAAAGACCGCTGCCGGATCTGTCCAGCACCACCGACTGCTGATCACCTTTTTGAGTGTGATTGTGGCGTATTGCATGGTGGTTCTCTGGTACGTGGCGACGTTTCCAGACGCCGGGTTGCGTTGCTTGCTACCGGATTCAAAAGAGTCTGGTGCGGGGATCGTCATCCAGAAATACCTTGATGTGGAAGAAGGGGCGACCGATCCCGTTCCGAGGCGAGGCGACCGCTTGCTTCAGCTGAATGGGCACAAGATCGCCACGTTCCTGGACTTTACACGTGCCCTCGAGAAGCTCCGGTTTGCAAAGATTCCTCCGGGGGGGCAGTTGGTGCCTGGTTCCGATCCGGTGGAACTCCGCGTGCCGCCGCTGGTCGAGATCAATTCGCGAGACAAGGGACAGCCGTCTCAACGAATGGTTGAGATTGTCTACCAGAGTGGAACAGAGGACGGTCAGACTCCGAATCTGCCTCAACGCGCGTATCTGCCGGTCAGACCCGTGACCACCTGGGAGATCTCAATCACCCTGGTTTGGTTTGTCTCACAGGCAACGATTCTTGCATTTGCGATTGCCACTTACTGGTATCGTCCCTTCGACCGCATCAGCCAGGCGTTTTGCGTCATGTCCTGCACAGCACTGGGGGCATTCGTGCCGGGATTTCACTGGTGGATTCTGATTGGAAATCCGCTGCTGAACATCCCATTCATCATCTGCGCCTGCATGTTGCCGGGGCTGGCGCTCCGATTCTTTCTGGTGTATCCCCGCGAAACGCAAATCGTACAGCGGTGGCGTACCACGATCACTCTGGGAATTGTCGTACCGTCAGCAGTCATGACATTCCTGCTGGTCAGCATTTACTGGAGTGCCTGGGCGGTCAACGGTCCGAATTCCAGCGACTCACTGACATCTCTGCAGAAACTGGCAATGTTGTCACGAATGCTTTTGCCGGAATCGTCAGAAGGTCTGATTCCGTCAGTTGCCGCTGGTTCTTTGTTACAGTGGCTGCGAATTCTGACGGAAGTCGCCATGGCAATATCCAGTCTCGCGTTTGCCGTCACAGTGGTGTGCCTCGGTACCAGCTTGCTGCACAGTGACAGCACGACCGAGAAGCGTCAGGTTGTTCCGATCCTGACTGCAGCGCTGTTATCCACAATCCCAATCGGCTACACCCTTTACCTTGCATTCTTCCAGACCGTCGATTTCGCACTGGGGAGAGCACAGTTCCCGATGTTTCTGGCGAGTATGGTGTTTATGACAGCTTATTCGCACGGGATGTTGCGCAGCCGTCTGATGCTGGCTGAGAATGTCGATGAACGGAATCGCCGCTATGTCGGCGTCTCCATTCTGGTATCCGGCGGATTCGCGGTCATTCTTGCCCTTGGAGCGATGACAGCAAATACGTGGAGTCTTCCCCTGCACTCCACAACCGCACAGCAGATTGCGTTATTTATCATTCTGTTTTTGGCTGCGGGAATTCTTGTCTGGGTTCGGGATCAGTTGCAGGCCGTCGTCGACCGCAGGTTCTTCAGCGAGAAGTACCAGCTTGACCGGGCAATGCAGCAGCTGAATCGGTCAGCGGCCTACCTGACAGAACCCGGAGCGATGGCAAAACTCACCCTGCGAACCTGTGAGGATGTGATTGGTGCGGCATGGTCGATGATGCTGGTCAGGGATGCATCGGATCAGTTTCGTCTGACGGGCAGCAGGGGCTCATCGCAGTCACCGCCAGCACTTTCAGCTGCAGACTTTGCGGAGGAGAGCGGTGAGTCGACAATCATTCCGCGTCAGCCCTCGGCGAATCGCGAGTCGATGAACAACATCCAACTGCTGCTGCATCGCACGAGGGCAGAGTTGATCTGTCGTTTGGAAGGTCAGGAAGGGCTGCAGGGCATCATTTTGCTGGGACGCAAGTCAACTGGTGTGCCCTACTCCGCAGAAGACTTCGCATTTCTGCATGCAGTTGCCCAGATGACAACACTCGCCCTGCACAGCTCTCGGGCGAATCAGACTCTGGCACGCCTGAACACGGAACTCCAGAGTCGGATGGAGAATATTTCCGAGCAGCAGCGTCAGCTGACAGCGCTTCGTGCTGAACTCACCATCCTGCAGCAGGAGGCCGGGCAGCAGCCGGTTGTTCACAATGAGGCACAACTGGATCGAGAAGGGATTCGCGGAACAAGCCCGCGGCTGAACAGCCTGCTGCGGCAGGTGGGCAAGGTTGCGGCAACGGCAACCACAGTGCTGATTCGAGGGGAGAGTGGGACAGGGAAAGAGCTCCTGGCACGAGTCATCCATCGAAACAGCGATCGATCAGAAAATGGGCTCATCTGTGTCAACTGTGCCGCTCTTGCTCCCTCCCTGCTGGAGAGCGAACTGTTCGGACATGTGAAAGGAGCATTTACCGGTGCTCATTCAGACAAACAGGGTCGATTCCAGGCAGCGCACGGTGGCACTCTGTTTCTCGATGAGATCGGAGATGTTTCGCCGGAAACACAGGTCAAGCTGCTGCGGGTACTTCAGGAACGCCAATTCGAACCCGTAGGCAGTGATCGCACCGTCGAGGTCGATGTTCGACTGATTGCCGCAACCAATCGAAATCTCGAACAATTAATCGAGACCGGCAGTTTTCGCGAAGATCTGTTCTATCGCCTGAATGTTGTTTCGCTCACTCTTCCTGCTCTTCGCGAGCGTCGGGAAGATCTTGCTGAGCTGGTCTTCTACTTCCTGAGTCGCTCCGCCCGTCGGCTCCGCAAGCAGATTCGCCAGGTTGACCCGCAGGCAATGGCAGCACTGGAATCGTGGACCTGGCCCGGCAACATTCGCGAGTTGGAAAATGTCATTGAACGGGCTGTCGTTCTGGCTGACAGTGATCGGATCACGACGGATGATTTAGCACCAGAAATTCTGATGACTCCCAGTGTTCGTGCGATTCCTGCGACCGCTGTGGCGACCGGGGTTTCGACAGCGGTGCGAGCTGTCGCGCGTCGGCAGCACGATCCCCCGGTTTCCGCCAGCCGACGAACAAAATCGGCTGGGGAAAAACAGGAACTGATCGACGCGCTGCGCGCCGCCGACGGAAACAAGGCCGTCGCCGCACGCAGCCTCAATATGCCGCGAAGTACGTTTTATAGTCGCTGCCGAAAATACGGTATTGGCTGAACAGCAAAGGTCAGCCCGATTTCCAGCAGGCATTCACGCCAGCGTCCAGTACCAGCCGTCGAGCCATGAGAATTGCCTCCTGCATCCCGCGTGAATCAGCGGGAGTATCAGCCTGCCACGCGCGGTCAAATGCGGTGCCATGGGTCGGGCTGGTACGAATCAGCGGCAGGCCGAGAGTGATATTGACCGCAGATTCAAAACCAAGCAGTTTGATCGGAATGTGCCCCTGATCATGATACATCGCCACGATGCCGTCGAATTCCCCCAGAACGGCTCGACGAATCAGCGTGTCGACCGGAAACGGGCCGGACACTTCACAGAATCGACTCGATTCAATCACAGCCGGTTCGATGATCGTGCGTTCTTCCTTTCCGAAGAGGCCATTCTCGCCGCCATGTGGGTTCAAAGCACACACGGCTATTCGCCGGCGCGATGCCCCGCAGCTGCTCAGAAACTGATGCATCAGGCGAACCCCTTCTGCGACTCCGGACTGCCGCAGCATGGTTGAGACGGCTGCCACGGAATTGTGCAGTGTAACGTGCACGATACTCAGCCCGTCA
>JAFMMM010000059.1 GCA_017859815.1 Planctomycetota bacterium
TGATGCCGCAGGGGCCGGGCTTGTCACGCTGGGAACCGGAGATTCTCAGACTCAGAGCGACCAGCAACAACCAGCAGAAGCGGGCGAACCACTGGCCACTCAGTTGACCGGCCGCACACCATGCGATCGGATCGTGGTCTTTGATGGAAATCCGCGACTCATCGGAAGCTCTGCAGAAATCGAAATCCACGACTGCACCAGCACAACGCTCATCGGCTCAATCGTGACCAAAGAAGTTCAGCACGGATGCTCACCCGGGCTGCCGATTCTCAGCTGAGCCGCCTGGCAGCCCACGATCGGCTTAGTTTCCGGTGCGAACCAACTGGTTCCCGGGCAGTCTGCGGATCAGTCGCCTCATTTCCAGCACAGTCAGCGTTGCAAGCACCTGCGATGCCTCTTCCGGGCACTCGGTCAGCACCTGATCCACGGACGACGGCTCGAAGCCCACAACATTTAAGACACGTCCCTCCAGCTCATTCAGGACAAGTTCGCGGGGACTGCTGACTGTCGTACCAACTCCCATGTTGACCGGGGCTTGCAATGGACCAAGCGCTTCGAGAACGTCATCAACATTTCGGATCAGTGTCACTCCATCCCGGATCAGGTCGTGACAGCCTGCACTTGCCAGACTGTCCACTGCACCCGGAAGTGCCATCACCTCTCTGCCCTGCTCCAGCGCATGTCGTGCTGTATGCAAAGCCCCGGAACGCCGGCTGGCTTCAATCAGAATCACTGCCAGGCTGAGACCACTGATAATCCGATTACGCTGAGGAAACAGGCCGGGAAGCAGCCTCTTACCCGGTGGATATTCGCTGAGCAGAGCTCCCTGCTGGCAGATCTCTTCTGCCAGATCCTGATGCTCCGGCGGATAAATCCTGCTCACGCCTGCCGGAAGAATCGCCAGTGTCCGCCCCCCGGCGGAAAGAGCGCCGTGATGAGCCGCCCTGTCGATTCCTCGAGCAAGCCCTGAGACCACCGTCAATCCAGCACGAGCCAGCTGACTGGACAGCCGTTCGGCGTGGCGAAGACCGTATGCCGTACAACGTCGCGAACCGACCACTGCAACAGCCAGAGTGTCACAACTTAAACGCTGCCCACGCTCAAACAGAACAGCCGGTGAATCGCAAATCTCCTCCAGCCCGGAAGGATAATCTGCCTGTCCACGCAGCAAGATCCGGATTTCGTGGCGGCGGCACTCGTCCATAATTCTGACGGATGATTCCAGCGGGCGGGCAGCCAGCAATGCCGAGATACTTCGCTTCCCCATCCCCGGAATCTGTGCAAGCGTATCCTCGTCCAGCTCGAAAACCCCTTCCGGAGACCCCGCAGCCTCCAGCAGCACAGTCGCCTGACGAGGACCGATTCCCGGCAGTTGGTTCAGGGCAATTGCGAATGGGATCTGGTCTGCAGTTCGAGTTTCCGATCGGGAGTTCATGCTGGCATCCGGAATCAAAATTCCCTCTCGCCTGTACCGACTCCTTCGGGATCAGCGGATCAGTAAATTCAGGCAGTCGAATCCTGACGACTGCCACGACGAATCAGCATTCGCAGACTGCGCTGGCAGTCCGCAAGTTGTTGCCAGTTGTCGGTCTCAAAATCGATGACCGCCAGCGTGCATGGCGGCACTGATGTTACGGTCTGAGCCCAGTAACACAGCAGCGTCGCCAGGCCGGGATTGTGCCCCACAAACAGAGCGACCGAACCCTGAGAGTCAGTGATCGAACTGATGCGATGCGCATACCCCTGCGCACCGGCCTGATAGAGTTCCTGTTCACAAATCAGTGGAGCCTGTGGCGCCAAAGCTGCCTGCAGCACCATCGCAGTCCGAGTTGTTCGAAGTGCAGCTGAGGCGATGACAAGATCCGGTGAGATATCCGCGTCCTGCAGTAACTGTGCGGTGGTACCAGCCATCCTGATCCCCGCGTCGGTCAGAGGGCGATCGTAATCCTGCATGCCCGCAGTTGCGGAGGCAGCTTCGGCATGCCGCATGATCAGAATGGTCTTCATCAGGACACCCTTGCCCGAACATTGGGGCTTCCACGGTGGAAAAAACACCACCTATAGGGGAGTAATTTTTTCTACCCGGAAAATGCACCTGATTCAAGGGACCTGCGGTCCTGTCCTGCAAATTCGGGAATCTCTTCGGCTATTGCACGGCGGCAGCAACAGCGGCAGGATCTCGCAGGAATTCCCGCATATCAGCCTCGGAACTAAACAGCCACACTCGATTGCGGAACAATGCGGCGTATTCCAGTTCTCCCTGGACCTGCTCACCGGATCGCAGCAGTGTGATTGGACATAATCCATTCAGCATCGGCCAGTACAGCTCTGAATTTGCAGCGAACGCACGCAGCTGCGCTTCGGACTCAAACCACAGCACATGCCCTCGCCAGCGAATCTGAAATTGTTCCGAGCCGCGAACAACCGCTCGTCTCTCAACAGCAGTCACCAGTGATGCACCGCGGAAGGCAACCACTTCATTTCCTGCGGTTGTGGCCACGGCACTTTTTCGATTTCGTTCGGCAGCGACTTTTGCAAACAGGTCCCCGAACAGTCTCCGCTTTACGGCTGGTTGTGTTACTCCTGCCGCATTGTCCGCCACCGCTTTGTCTTCCGCGGCTTTGTCTTCCGTGGCTTTGTCAGGCGTGGCCGTCGAAACTTCCGGCAGCATCTGCGGAGCGGCGGGATCACCATAACTTGCAACTGCAGCTGTCGGCAGCATTTCCGTGGTGGATTCACTGACAGCACGAACGCCTCGCTTCGGCCACGGCAGCGGAATTGTGCGAGCTCCTGGCCGGTTGTCGGCAGATTCGCCCCTAACTCGTCCCAGAATCCGAGATCGCTGTGTCGGCTGGCTGGCGGCCGGTGCTGATCGTTTCGTGGGGATAACAGGCAGGCTTGCCAGCATTGCTTCCGGGGTTTGAAAGCCGGAAATTCGTTTCAGTGGCCGCAACTCCGGTGAAACAACCAGGATTTCAGGCAGCCCCTTGACTCCCAGTTCCTTCAACAGGCTGCGATTGCGGTCGGAATCGATCTTCACCGGCACAAAATTCCTGTTGACGGTTTCGACGACCTTGGCATCCGTGTACGTATTTTTTTCCATGCGGCGGCAGTAACCACACCAGGAAGCGGTAAAGTACAGCACCGCAGGCTTTCCTGAAGCGGCTGCCTCGCGCAGCGAGCCTTCCACGTCGGTTGACCACTCGATTTCGTTCTCAGCGGCATTCCCATTGACGGGCACGAGCAGTGAGACGACTGCAGTCAGCACCAGAAGCAGTTTGTAACTCATAGCTTCACTCATCTGTCGAAGACACTCCTCAGCGGATTTCGCTTCTCATGGCAGAATCTTCGCTGCCGGTTGACGCAACTGAGGCGCAGCCACTTGCCGCGGCAGACCGTTCCCACCGGTTCCTGTATCGACTGATACGGGAGCGCGTGTCCGCTTTTCGTCGGAATTATCGACCTGAGCGTCATACATGAACTCACTTACCACAATCAATGTCATCAGCACCTGCAGCTTCTGCCGAACTTCGGCCGAAACTGCCGCACTCACCATCTGTGTCCGAGGACGCGCTGGCCTTCACTGGCGCAGATGAATTCCGGAAATGGTGCTCTGAACGGGTTGCGTTTGGCTCACGGGATATCGAAACTTCCGCCACAGCGGCATGCGTTAGCCGCATGCAGCTACAAAAAAGGGGCCGTTCTTTGGTGCAAATTCTTGGACTCGATATTGGTGGGGCAAATATCAAAGCGGCCACAGCTGATGGCTTGTGCATTCATCAGACGTTCGCCTTGTGGAAGCACCCGGAACTGCTTAGTCGGCAGATTGAAGAAATCGTCGTCGGGCTGCAGCAACCGCCGGCATTGGTCGCGCTGACGATGACCGGAGAACTTGCTGACTGCTTTGAGACTCGGGCGCAGGGCGTCGAGGTGATTACCCAGGCTGTCTGCAGCGTGTTCAATCAGATTCCAGTCCGAGTCTGGCTGACCTCCGGAGAATTTGCAGCACCGGACGAGGCGTTGGATTTATCAGAGCTTGTCGCAGCTGCAAACTGGCATGCTCTGGCAACGTGGGCAGGAAGAGCGGTTCCGGAGGGACCGGCCCTGTTGATCGACTGTGGATCCACAACCACCGACTTGATCCCCCTGTTGGACGGCATCCCGGATTCTTCCGGCCGTACAGACTTACAGCGGTTGCAGGCGGGTGAACTGCTTTACCGGGGAGTGCGGCGAACTCCGGTCTGCGCGATGATTTCAGAAGTTCCGTTGCCGTTCAATGGCAGGGAATCCGCCGCAAAAGTCCCGGTAGCGGGCGAAATCTTTGCAACCGCACTGGATGTCCACCTGCTGTGCGGTGAACTACCGGAAATTCCCGCGGATACTGACACTGCGGACGGTCGCCCCTGTACCAGGGATGCGGCGATTCGCCGCCTTGCTCGACAGATCTGCACAGACCTTGACGAAGTTGACGAGCAGACGGTGATCGCGGTTGCGCGGCACATCCATTCGCTGCAGGTTGACGAGCTTGCGGCTGCGATCCTGCAGATTTGCTCGCACGCCCCATTGGACGGCCCTCCTCGACCAACACTCCCTTTGATTCTCAGTGGCAGCGGTGACTGGCTGATCCGGAAGGCGATTGCCAAACTGCAGTACAGCAGCCAATTTGACGTCCTGCCCATTTCGGAAATGTTCCGCACCAATGTCAGCTCATGTGCTCCTGCATTTGCAGTCGCGCGACTGGCAGCGGAACGGTGCTCTGACGAGATGATTCAGGCGGTACCTCCGGGATTATTCGGATGAATTCTGTGTTTCGGGCAGAACCGTTGCCCCAGTCTCCTCCTCACTGAACCGGGCGGACATCCCTGATCGTGGTGTCCGGTGAACAAGATGAATAACCGCAGGATCAGCATTCCCTCATTAGGCCGTTTTTTGCAGCCAACCGACTTACGTCGGATCCCGCATCTGTTTACGGATGTTTTGGTGATTGGGGGCGGTATTGCCGGAACGCGCGCGGCACTGGCCGTGCCGCCGACCCTTTCCGTACACCTCATCACAAAGGATTCCGTACAGTTTTCCAGCAGTGCATGGGCTCAGGGGGGAATCGCTGGCGTGCTCGATCCTCTGGACGAATTCGCACATCACGTGGCTGATACCATGGCCGCAGGGAAAGGCCTTTGCAGCCGCGATGTGGTGGAACTCGTGGTTGCCGAGGCTCCGGAACGCATTCGGGAACTGATTGGATTCGGTGCAGAATTCGATCGTATCGAAGGAGAACTCGCCCTCACACTTGAGGGTGGTCACAGTCACCCCAGAATCGCGCACGCGCTTGGTGATGCAACCGGTCGTGAACTGATGCGGGCAATGACTGACGAACTGATGGCCCGTCCGTCAATCGAGTTGTTACAGCAGACATTTATTCTTGATTTGGTCACTGTTGAAGATCAGTGTCGCGGTGCGGTGATCTGGAGCAGAGACCGCGGACTGGCCCTGATTCAGGCGCAGCAGACGATTCTTTGTACAGGTGGAGCGGGAGCACTCTATCGGGAAACAACAAATCCGCGAATCGCTACAGCAGACGGTCATGCAGCGGCACTGCGAGCCGGTTGTATTCTGCGAGACATGGAGTTTATGCAGTTTCATCCCACGGTCCTGTATATCGCCGGCAGCAGCCGCCACCTGATCACAGAAGCCGTCCGCGGCGAGGGAGCACACTTGCTGGACTGTAACGGCCATCGATTCATGTTCGACTACTGTTCCGATGGTGAACTCGCGCCACGTGATATTGTCAGCCAGGCAATTACCGAGCAGATGACACGAACGACACACCCCTGCGTCTACCTGGATTTATCCCCGGTGGGTCCGGCTCGAGTCGCACATCGCTTTCCACACATCACTCGAGTCTGCGCTGATTTTGGCCTCGATCTTGCAACCGACCGTGTTCCAGTCCGCCCGGGTGCTCACTACATGATCGGGGGACTGGTCACGGATACCGACGGCCGCACTTCACTGCCCGGTCTCTGGGCTGCAGGAGAAGTCACTTCCAGCGGACTGCACGGCGCTAACCGCCTTGCCAGCAACAGTCTGCTTGAAGGAGTTGTGTTTGGATTACGCTGTGGTCGCAATGCCGCGCAGGCGGTCGCGTCACAGGCAGCCAGTCCGCAGGTCATCGCTGCAGATCCCGGCACACCAACCTGCGAAACAGATCAGGGACAACTTGACGTTTCCGACCTGCGCAGCTCACTCCGCAGTCTGATGGGCCGTGATGTTGGAATTGTCAGAACCGCAGCCGGGCTCGAAGCAGCCACAAGACAACTTGATTTCTGGGCTGGTTATGTGTGCCAGCGAGTGTTGCATAATCCGGAAGGCTGGGAGCTGCAGAACATGATGCTCGTTGCTCGGTCAATTGCGGCGGCTGCGTTGGAGCGGCACGAAAGCCGCGGCGTTCATTTCCGTGCAGATTATCCGGAGCCAGTCGAGGACCAGCGAAACCACATTGAGATCTGCTGCTCGCAGTCTGCATCGAATTGAAGCTGCTGTCCGCGATAATTCCTCGCGGCCATTTCGCTGGAACCAAACGAAAGAGACTCCACCGCACCGCGAAGTCCGGGTATGATCCCGTGAATCCGACAGCCCCGCAATTCGTCGCGGGCCAGGACACTCCCGGAAACTTCATATTGCTCAGCTGACCGCCACTGACTCACTGCGGATCGTCAACAGGCAGGATTCAATTCAATGGCCACAATTCTGGTCACCGGTGCCGCCGGATTTATTGGGATGCACACGGCTCGCAGACTCCTTGCCCGCGGGGATGAGGTCATCGGCATTGATAACCTCAATGACTACTACAGCCCGCAATTAAAACATGACCGGTTGCAGACGCTTCAAAGTTTGGCGGGGTTTCACTTTCAAAAAATTGCACTCGAAGATCGCGTTGCGATCCAGGCGCTGTTTCGACAGCACCAGTTCTCCAGCGTCATTCATTTGGCTGCCCAGGCAGGTGTGCGATACTCGCTGCAGAATCCGAGGGCCTATGCAGACTCCAATCTGGTGGGCTTTCTGAACATTCTTGAAGGCTGCCGAGATGCTGAAATCGGGCATCTGACCTATGCGTCATCCAGTTCCGTCTACGGGGCCAACCGCGAATTGCCGTTCCGAGTTACGGATCGCGTTGACCACCCGGTTAGTCTTTATGCCGCAACCAAAAAGGCCAACGAGCTGATGGCTCACTCTTACAGCCATCTTTTCGGAATCCCCACAACCGGGCTCAGGTTCTTCACGGTTTACGGTCCGTGGGGGCGCCCGGACATGGCCCTCTGGCTGTTCACTCAGGCGATTCTTGAAGATCGCCCCATCAAAGTCTTCAACAAAGGTGGCATGAAGCGTGACTTCACCTACATCGACGATATCGTGGAAGGTGTGATTCGCATTAACGATCAGCCACCGGCTGCCGGTTCCGCAGACGCCAGCCAGCAGACCGCAGCCCCGTACAGAATCTATAATATTGGCAACAATCAACCGGTACCGCTGCTGACACTGATTCAATGTCTGGAAAAGAAGCTTGGCCGCTCCGCAAAAATGCAGATGCTTCCCATGCAGCCCGGTGATGTCGAAGCAACATATGCGGACATCGACGCGCTCAGGCGGGACGCAGGATTCTGTCCTGTGACCTCCATCGATGACGGCACGCAGCAGTTCGTGGACTGGTTTCTCGAACAGGATGCCTGCCAATACACACCGCATACTGACTGAACTTGCCGCGACAGTCCCGGCTTATTGGTTCGTAGCCGACGGTTCGTTACCATGTAGTCAGCCCGAGAAACAGGGCATCAGACCTGCAGGACTTCGCCTGCACGCTCATTTTGCAGCATCTGCCCACAAATGGTTTTCCCTTTGCGAAAGATGCGGTCGCAATGTCCGGCGGAAAAGCGTCCTGTTCTCAGGGTCATCAGGCTGACTCACGATTGACAAGGTGATGAAATGGCTCAACTTCGCTCGATCATCCGATTCATCCAACCGGCACTGCTACTGCAGATTATTGTTGTTGGTCAGATCGCAACATCGCTGCGGGCAACAGCTGAAGAAGAATGGACCGAAACCACTTTTGGTCAGCGGATTGCTCCACTCATCGCGGAAAAGTGCCTTGGTTGCCACGGAGAAAATGACCCCGAAGGCGGTCTCGATCTCAGAATACCATCCGGCCGTGGTGACTCTGAGGTCCCCGTGATCCTGCAGGACAACCTTGCTGAAAGCCTGCTTCTCAGCCGAATTCTCAGCGACGAAATGCCCCCTGAAACTCCGCTGTCGACGGAGGAAAAGCAACTTCTCAAGTCGTGGGTTCTCGCCGGAGCTGTGCACCCTGAAACCCCAATCGACCCGTTTCGTTACACATCGGATTCACGGGCGGGCCTGGACTGGTGGTCGTTGCAGACAATTCGACCGGTCAAGCCACCCGCAACAGCAGCAGATTCGCACCCGGTGGATGCCTTTATCGCCCGAAGACTGCAGCAACAGGGCCTGACCCGTTCTCAACAGGCGGATCGAAGGACGCTCATTCGCAGACTCTGTTTCGATGTTCTCGGAATTCCGCCAACACCGGCAGAGATTCAACAGTTTCTTGAAGACGATTCTGCCACCGCGTGGGAAAGCCTGGTCGACCGAGTCCTGGCTTCCCCACACTACGGTGAGCGTTGGGCCAGACACTGGCTGGATGTCGTTCGCTTCGGAGAGAGCAACGGCTTTGAATATGATCAGCCTCGGGACAACGCATGGCCGTACCGTAACTGGTTGATTGACGCATTCAACAGCGACATGCCGTATGATGAATTCGCACGGATGCAGCTGGCTGGCGATCTTCTCCAGCCACAGGATGCAGCGGCGGCGGCTGCATCCGGATTTCTGGTCGCCGGCCCTCATAACACCACCCTGCCATCCAGCGACAAAATGCGGAAAAGTATGGCTCAGGACGAAATGGAAGACCTGCTGGGGGTCGTCGGGCAGACATTCCTTGGGCTGACTGTGAACTGCAGTCGCTGTCACGATCACAAATTCGATCCGATCTCGCAACGCGAGTATTACCAGCTTGCATCTGCATTCGCTGGAGTCAGGCACGGTACTCGTGATGTCTCGTTGGCCTTAAGTCCGCAGCAGCAGCAGCAGCTCAGCGATGCACAGGAACAGCTCGCCAGCGCAAAAACAGCTCGCGAACAACTGCTGGCTCCCGTGCGTGAACGGATCCTTGCACAGCGATCAGAAAAAACGACAACGGCCCCGGCTCCGCCGGAAGCCATGGCTGCGTGGGAATTCACCGAAGATCTGCAGGAACTTAACGGCAACCTGCACCTGACATTACAGGGCAATGCAAAGATCAGTGAGGGACGACTTGTCGTTGACGGCGTGAACTCGTTTGCGAAATCTCAGCCTCTGAAGAAAACACTGCGGGCTCTGACACTGGAAGCCTGGGTGCGCCTCGATAATCTCAAACAGCGAGGTGGGGGCGTTATCAGCGTCCAGACAACCGACGGCCAGCTGTTTGATGCCATTGTTTTTGGCGAACGCGAACCTCAACGCTGGATGGCCGGAAGCAATGGCTTCGTCCGCTCCCAGAGCTTTTCGGGAATGGAGGAAACAGAAGTCGTCGACCGCTTTGTTCATTTTGCAATTGTTCATTCTGAAGACGGCACCATTACCGCATATCGGGATGGTCAGCCTTACGGCAAAAGTTATCGCCCGGGCCCGCTGCAGGAATATCCGGCCGGCGGGGCGGAAGTCGTTTTTGGTTTCAGACATGGAGCTCCCGGCGGCAACAGAATGTTGCAGGGAGAGATCGAACGTGCAGCCGTCTATGACCGTGCACTTTCAGCAGACGAGGTGGCAGCCTCGGCGTTTTCCGGAGGCAGCCAGTTCGTTCCGGAATCTCTGGTGCTTCAGCAGCTTTCCGAGTCGGATCAACAGCAACTGGCTGAGCTGGATCGGGTCCGGCGAAAGTCGGAAGCAACCATGAAGCAACTGCAGCAACTGACAAAACAAACGATCTACACCTGTGTTGCCCAGGCCACTCCAGGAGTAACTCACGTGCTTTCCCGCGGAGATGTCTCACAGCCCGGAGCGCCTGCTGCACCCGCCGGACTGCGAGCTGTCACCGGAGTCGACGCGGACTTCCAACTGTCACCCGATGCTCCCGACAGCGAACGTCGGATTGCGGCAGCCCACTGGATCACTGCTGCTCAGAACCCATTGTTCGCCCGCGTCATGGTCAACCGCGTCTGGCACAACCACTTTGGTCGTGGACTTGTCCCCACGCCCGGCGACTTCGGCTTCAATGGTGGCCGCCCTCAGCACCCCGATCTTCTGGACTGGCTGGCCGCCACATTCCAGCAATCAGGATTTCGCCTGAAACAGCTGCATCGTCTGATCCTGACATCAGAAACCTGGAAACAGCAGTCGCTTCCCCGTGAGGATTGCCTGGCCGTTGATGCTGACAACACATTGCTCTGGAGAAGAACACCCTCGCGACTCGAAGCTGAAGCGGTCCGTGACGCAATGCTTGTGGCCACCGGGTTACTGGACCGCACGATCGGCGGACGAGGATACCGCGACATGAGACACTTCAAGTTCAAGGGCAGCAATTTCTATGAGCCGGTGATCGAGGGTGAAGACGGGGCCACATGGAGGCGCACGATCTACCGCTTTATCCCACGCGGAGGAACCAACCCGTTTCTGGATACATTCGACTGCCCGGATCCCTCTGCAGCAGCTCAGGTCCGTCCCGAAACAACGACTCCACTTCAGGCGCTTTCACTACTGAACAACGAAATCGTGTTTCGGATGTCCGATGCGCTCGCCGAACGCGTGGGTCGTGAAGCTGCTGACAGCCCCGAGATGCAGATCCGCACACTGGGCGAACTGCTCTGGGGAAGACCTCTGAACAGCGATGAAGCGGAACAAACCCTCCGGTTCGCAGACAGGTTCGGTTTGCCAGCATTGTGCCGAGTAATGCTGAACAGCAACGAGTTTCTCTACGTACGCTGAACCGCTGCCGCAGAAGCGGAGCGGCTGGACGGACACCGAGAGACGAGCAGAAAGTCATTCAGGGATCTCGTGCAGGGGTGTTACGAAGCCCCATCCTCCATCGTGCTCCAGTCGACCAGTTCGATTTCCTGACGCAGGATTTCGCAAAACCCAACGCGGGCAGAAGTCTTGACGCCACGTCCGCCTCGGGATGTCACCTGGTACTTCGTCTGCCCAAAACCCAGCACTTTATCGTTCTCATTCTTCACACGCATGGTGTCACCGGGACGGCTTAACTGCACCATCCCCAGCACCTCGTCGCCGGAATCAAGACGAATACCGCGGACTCCTTTCCCGGCCCCGCCAAGAACCGGAACTTCTTCGATCCTGAAGTGCAGTACACGAGCATTCTTTGTTGCCACGAACAGCGTCTCTGCCCCCTGTACCAGCTCCACAGCGACAACCTCATCTCCTTTGGCAAGCCGGCAGTACTTGCGGCCGGCTCTTGTTGACGCCTGTCGAAACAGCTCGTAAGGCAGCCGCATAATCTGGCCGCGGCGGGTCAGAATCAGCATTGCCAGCCCCGTCCCATCTCCCTGCATACCTGCGTCGGGGATGAATCGCGTATCTGTCGTCAAGGCGGCAACAAGACTCACTCCATCTTTGAGTTTTGCTCGCTTGGCCAAAGGTTCCCCATAGCCTGAGGAAACCGGAAGCTGGTCGATTGGCAGCGTGTAAGCGACACCGTCCGAAGCAAAGAACACGGCATTGTCGACTGTGCTCCCCGGAACGACAGCCAAAACCGCATCGCCCTCTCGGACTCGGGTTCGGGAGACCGCAGCCAGTTGTCCCACCCGCTTAATCCAGCCTTCCTGAGTCACCACGACATTGGTGTTCTCCCGAATGATGAACGCCTGCGGATCGAATTCGGTCACTTCCTCAGCGGAGCCAAGTCCGGAGCGCCGTTTGTCAGCGAAAGTGGCGGCGGTTTCTTCCAGCTCATCCGTGATCAGCTTCCACATTTTCTTTTTGGATTTGAGCGTGGCTTCAATTGCGTCCGCGGCAGCCTGTTTTTCTGCCAGCTCTTCGCGAATGCGACCAATTTCCAGTCGTGAAATCCGGTAAAGCTGCAGCTCGAGGATGGCGTCGGTCTGAACGGCATCCAGAGGAAACTCGGCCATCAGCTTTTCGGCGGCATCCTTCTTCCCATTGCTGGCGCGAATGATCTTCAGGGCACGCTCCAACCCGTCGAAGATGATTGCAAACCCTTCGAGAATATGAATTCGTCTTCGAAGTTGCTCCAGCTGATAGGTCAGTCGGCGTTCCACCGTGATGTAACGGAAATCCAGAAAGTGCTGCAGCAGTTCCTTCAAACTCAGCACTGCAGGTACAATTTGACCGTCGGTGGAGGGAACCAGACAGGTTGCGTTGTAATTGAAGTTCTGTTCCAAAGCAGTGTGCTTGTACAGGTAGGCCATGACCTGCTCCGGGTTAGCCCCGGCCTTCAGCTCCAGAACAATTCTCAGACCATTTTCCTCGTTGGTTTCGTCATTCACAGCCTCCAACTGTGGCAGTTTTCGGGCAGCAATCAGTTCGCCGAACTCGGTCATCAGCGGGCCGGTCGTAACACCATAGGGGATGGAATAAATGATCAGCCGCCCCGCAACCTCCTTTTTTCCCTCGACGTCGTGCTTCCACTCGCCCCGCATCTTGACGGCACCGCGACCCGTTTCATACATCCTGCGAAGCTCTGAACGATCGCTGACAAGTCGTCCACCAAGCGGAAAATCCGGAGCCTTGATGTACTTCATCAACTGCGCAACCGACGCATCCGGGTTGGAAATCAGATGAATCGCCGCTTTCATCACCTCACCAAGGTTGTGAGGCGGCATATTGGTCGCCATGCCAACGGCAATTCCTGAAGATCCATTGACCAGCAGGGCCGGATACCTCGCCGGCAGAACGACAGGTTCCTCGTCCGCGGCATCGTAAGTGGCTCGCATGTCGACGGTATCGAAACGCAGTTCTGCCATCAGGTTTTCGGCAAGCCGGGACAGACGAGCCTCGGTGTAACGAGCAGCAGCAGCCCGCAGTCCCATCACCGACCCGAAGTTTCCCTGCCCCACGACCAACGGATACCGCAGGCTGAAATCCTGTGCCATCCGGACGAGCGCTTCGTAGACCGCCATCTCACCATGCGGATGAAATGAACCGGTTGTATTTCCGCTGATCTTCGCACACTTGCTGGTTTTTGCGTCCGCGAGCAGTCGCATGCGATCATACATCACATACAGGATTCGTCGCTGGACCGGCTTGAGGCCGTCACGAACGTCAGGCAAAGCACGCGACGTGATCACTGACATGGCATAGTTCAGGTAGCGCCGCCGTGTCTCTTCGCTGATTGGCACGAACTGAACACCATGGTCCGGTGGCAACTCGTCGACTGACTTTTTCCTGTTTCCTGACTGAGACTTTTTACTGCGTGCCACGGGGCATCCTTTGCCTGACTGAACTGCTCGCGACTCCCCTGGAAGGCGTCGCACATTAACTTCCACCGTATCCTGAAGATCCCGGCAACGAATCTCATGAGAAGCCGGAACCGGCCACTCCGCAGAATCCGGAACGAGATCCTGGTGCCGCAAACGGCAGAAATCACCGCGGCTATCCTGCTGATGCGGCTGTCTGCCGGTGCGGACTATAGATGATCAGGGGGGACATCACCAAATCGACTGTTCCTGAGGCCTGGGCAGACAATGACCAATTCGAAAAATGGGAAGGATGGGAAAAATAATTGTAACAGCTTTGTTTTCCGGGGAGCTGCTGCCGAAGTCGGTCTTGTATTGATTGATTTGCAGAGAGGGGTTCGACCGATTCAAACAGACACTGGGTTTGCTGACACCTGTCTTCACTCTGGTCTGCGTGAACGGAACGAGGCAAACTTGAGAATTCGGGCTGGGTACTGGTCCGTAGAACGCAGCGTCAGGGAACAGGTCATCGCGGGATGCGATGATCAGCGACGTGGGCAAAAGATTTAGCCAGGCCATGGAGGGGCGGAAATGCTGCGAAGAGGATTAGTCGCACTGGTCATCGGAATGCTGGTGAACGGCAGCACGATGGCTGATGACCTTAGGGACACCGATTTGTCGAGTGCACCCCGGCAACAGCCCCAGGCCGTTCCGGCTCGAGTCAGCAGTCCCGGAACCATCCCTGCTCAGCCAGTGCCTATTCGGCGTTTGTATGCAGCGGCGAATGCTCCGCTGATGCGATCGGCCCCCCTTCGCGCTGCTCAACCTCCTGCGGCGCCGGCCGCCGGGCAGGTCCCCGGGTATCCGCAACTGGACGCAGCGCTGTACCCGTCACCCGTGCCGGGAATCCCGGCTCAGATCGGTGGCACGTCGATTTCGAACCCCGCATTTCATCCGCACGAAATGCTTTACGCCCACGAGTACAGAGCGCTCTACGCTCCTTTTTACTACGAAGTGAAAGGTGAGTGGGTGGTCACTCCGTTCGGTGTCTGGACACAAGAGAACTGGAAGCTCCGTGGCACCGAAGTCAAAGTGAAATATCGCAATCGAATCAGCCCGTTCGCCATGTTCAACCCACCCGTACGTTGAACCAATTCGAACAAATTTCTTCGACAGGGACCGACGTCCCGGATCGTCTGTGCCCCGCACGGCACAATTCGTTCAGTGATCCGCTAACCCCGCTCAGGTGGACTATGATTTCCCCAAAGTATCTTCTCTCTGCTGCCGGTTTCATCTGGCTCGTCGCTTCAGCAGGTGTGACTGCCGGGGATGGCGTTGCCCGCATGTCAGATCTTCAGGGATCTGCTCGCCTTTCCACGGTTCGACAAATCGCCTTTGTCAAAGGTGAAGACTGTGCCGAGGAATGTGGTGAAAAAGCCGCTGCTGATGCTGCTCACGCGGGTGGCAAGGCCCCCTGCGGCGAAGCAGGCAGCGGGAAAGTCCCCTGTGGTGAGGCAGACAGCGGAGGCGACGTGACCGAAGGCTGCAACGACGCCGACGGCAAAGGGAAGCGGAAGCGGAAAGACAGAGGCAAGGGTGACCAAGGGTGTTCGGACCAGCATGGAGCCGACGAAGGCTGTCAGGACGGCTCCGAAGGCTGTGCCGACGGAAAAGTCCGTAAGCAGCGTAACGGCCTGTTGCGACGCCTGCTGGGTGGAAAAAACAGCGGCGGAAGTGATGCGGCCTGCGAAGATGGCAACCACGGCAATTCCGGCAACGGAGGTGGTGGATTGCTCGGACGCCTGCTGCACGGAAACAACACTTGTCCACCCGGTTCGGGATCGATCTATCACCCCCAGTCGCCTCACGCGATTCAGCATGGACATCAAGGGGGATCTTCACTGTTCGCCCCGTGCCCGGACTGCCAAAAAAGCGGAAACGGATACTGCGATCAGCACTCAGCCTGTCAGCCTTCAGCCATCCAATGCCTGTTCGGTTGGGCAATTCCATCAGGAAATTGTGGACAAGGGTTGCCCGTCATAGGAAAGTACCACACAGTATATGCCGAGCAGCCGGGTTATGTACATCCTGCTGATACTCAGGTTTGGGCAACCGGACACGACGGAATGCCGGTCGTTGTTCCGGTCGCGCCGGGTGTGAATTATCAATACAACTACAGCGCCGGAATGCCTTCCAGCCGCATCACCCCGATCGGTAACTGGAATCCGCAGACAACACCAGCAAGAATGAAATTCCAAAGCTGGTGACTGGCCAAAACATCGGTTCGGAAGACGTCTTCCCGAGTACCGAAGCCTGACCTCTCAATCTCCGAATGGATCAAGAGCTTTATCCGGAGCGTGGTTCTATGAAACTGTTTTTTTACACCTGCCTGTCGGCAACTTTGCTGCTGATTGCAGGTAACGCCTCTGCTCAGACTCCTGTGGGAATGGCATCTCTGTCAGCACTTGCTGCCGGACATCACAATGCCCACCACAACTGTCCCAATTGTCGTCAGGGCAACGTGACAGTCAGCAGTCATGGGGCAGCTTCCTGCGATACATGTCAGTTCCGTTTGTACCCGGACGCAGGCTATAACCCGCCAGTCAACATGCCGGTCAATCGAAATATGGCCACCTACCAGAACTATGTTCCGGCTCAGCCATACGGACATCCTGGTGGCGGGTTCACTCAGCGACACCCGGCGGTTGCTCAGGCAACGGACACCTCTCAGTTGGGCTACTACTATCATCAGGTCCCGACGTGGCAAAGCAGCTCTGCAAAATTGCCGCCGCGCCCTGTTCCAGGACGGTTCCACAATAACTACTGCCCTCCTCAGCAGCAGGGACGATTGCTGGCTGGCAGTACTACTGCGGCACTGCAGCCCGTGTATGCGACACCAAATCCAGTGCAGACTGTTTCGCAGCCAACTGAAGCACCAAAGGCAGTCGCGGCAGCCCGTCCCGCAGGCATTGCCCGGATGGCTCAGGTTGTTCTCCCGGCTGGACAGACAGCCTCAACACCCGTGGTTGCTCCGCAGCCGCAGATCGCACAGCAGACGCCAGCATCCGACGTACTTCGTCACAGACCTGCCGCGACTGCAAAAGCGGTTTCACAGGCCAGCACTCCAGCGGCCCCCGCACCGACGAAGCCTGCTCAAAAGAAGTCACGATTCTTCCGCTTGCCTTCGTTCTCCAACCTTTTGAAGAAGTAGTCACCGGGCCACAGTTGCCCATGGCTGCGGCATCAACATCAAAGCACAAAAGCTCGCTTCGGTTTCTCGAAGCGAGCTTTTTTTTTGCCTGCTCGTATCGGCTTGCCGTCCACTCGCGTGGTGGAGATCGCTGACTGACTCCGATAGACTGCGAAATCCGGAATCTGTGACTTGTTACCAACCGAGGATTCACATGATCAGCCCGATGACCTGTCCGGTCTGCAGCAAACCAATCCATGACAGCGAAGAACAGGCTGCAGCGCCCTTCTGCTCCGAACGCTGCAAAAAAGTAGACTTCTTTCGCTGGTGGGATGGGCAGTACGCAATCGTGGAGAATATCCCTGCAGACCTGACCGATCAGCTGCAGGCAGAACTCGGTGAGCCCGATCAGTCTGTTTCAGAAGATCCCCACGATTTTCCTCCACAATAAGATCCGAACCTCATCATTGCACTGATCTGCTGTCACATCGCACTCATTACGACCACGAAGGACCATCGGGATGAAAACCTGTTCATCGTCTTCAGTCACTCTTCTCCGATTTCTCCCGCTGCTGGCAGGCTGGTTTCTGTTGTTCAACAGTGACCTGCACGCTGTGGATGAGTCCTCACAATCCGCTTCGAACACTGGCGATCAGACCGCATCTGACAGCGCAAAAGAGACCTTGGAAAACCTCGTCACGACTCAGCACAGCGTACAGATTGCCGGCCGAAGTATTTCCTTTGAAGCGACGGCGGGCAAGCTGCGTCTGAAGAATGATGATCTGGAATCGCGTGCCGAAGTCTTCTTCATCGCCTATACCAAAACGGGGGTGCAGAATCCCTCTGAGCGCCCGGTAACCTTCTGCTTCAACGGGGGTCCTGGGTCTTCTTCTGTGTGGCTGCACCTTGGCATGCTCGGCCCAAAGAAGATCCATTTCCCGGATGATGCCTCCTACCTGCGTCCGCCTTACGCTTTGCGAGATAATCCGTGGTCAATGCTGGATACGACCGATCTCGTCTTCATTGACCCGGTCAGTACGGGCTACAGCAGACCATCAGCGGAAGTCGAGGGCAGCGAATTCCATGGTTTCGACGAAGACGTTGAAAGTGTTGGACAGTTCATTCATGACTACACCACGCGTTTTCTTCGCTGGCCTTCTCCCAAATTCCTCTGTGGCGAGAGCTACGGTGGTGTCCGTGCCGCGGGGCTCAGCGAACACCTGCAGCGGAGATACAATATGGAGCTGAATGGGATTGTCGTTATCTCGGGAGCGATTAATTTCCAGACCCTCCGATTCTCCACATCCAATGACCTGCCCTGCGTCTGTTTTCTGCCCTGCTTTGCTGCGACAGCCTGGTATCACAACGCTCTGTCTCCCGAATTGCAGTCTCAGCCTCTGGACCAGGTTGTTGCCAGAGCCACCGCATTTGCTCAGGGACCGTACGCAAGTGCATTACTGCAGGGAACTGCTCTACCGGCTGCACAACAACAGCAGATTGCTGCTGAGATCAGCCGCCTGACTGGCCTTTCACAGGAATTTGTGCAGCAGGCCAGACTTCGCATTACCATGCGAAGATTCGGCAAGGAACTTCTGCGTGACCGAGGCCTGACGATTGGACGATTTGACAGTCGCTATCGCAATCGGGACCGCGATGACGCCGGCGAGAGCTATGAATTCGATGCCAGTGGAGCAGCGATCTTCGGACCGTTTACTGCAACGTTCAATGATTACATTCGCCGGGACCTGAAGTTTGAAGATCCGCGCGTGTATGAAATCCTCACCGGGGCCGTGCAACCCTGGAGCTATGCCAGCTTCGAAAACCGATACGTCGACGCCTCCGAGTCACTTCGACGAGCGATGACTGCCAACCCGGCGTTGAAAGTATTTGCCGCCTGCGGGCATTACGACCTCGCCACTCCCCCTGCAGCAATGGACTACACGCTGGATCACCTTGGGCTCGCCGATGAACTGCTGCCCAACATTACCCGACGCTACTACGAGGCGGGGCACATGATGTACATCCACGACCCGTCGCATCAGCAGCTTCGCGAAGACCTGCTGCAGTTTTATCGCTCGGCCACTTCTGTCTCTGCCCGCTGAAAGCCCGCCTGAGACCAGTGGGAAGCGGCCCCCAAGGCTGCAGACTTGAGGCAGTCGCCCCAGCGATTTGTGGCCGACGCGTGAAACAGATCGTGCACGACTGCCAGGAGCCGTGGAACTGCCTGCCGTGGCTTGACATCGATAACTCAGGAACCGGATTATGAAGACCCTCACGAAAGAACTCTGGCTGGATGTTCCCGCACGCAGAGCGATTATTTCGCTGCATCGGGAAGTGGAACGACTGGTTTCCGAAAGTGGAGTTCAGGATGGTCTGGTGCTTGTCAACGCCATGCACATCACCGCCAGCGTGTTCATCAACGATAACGAATCGGGGCTGCATGCTGACTATGAACGCTGGTTAGAAGAGTTGGTCCCGTTCAACGCGGGCACCGACCCCGCCAGCGGCGGCTACCTGCACAACCGCACCGGTGAGGACAACGCGGACGCTCACCACAAGCGTCAGATCATGGGCCGCGAAGTCGTCGTCGCCATCACTGACGGCGAACTGCATCTGGGGCCCTGGGAACATATCTTCTATTACGAATTCG
>JAFMMM010000386.1 GCA_017859815.1 Planctomycetota bacterium
GAGGTGGGTGGCACCGGTGGAGGTGGGTGGCACCGGTGGAGGTGGGTGGCACCGGCAAAGGTGGGTGGCACCAGGGCACCAGAAGGGGATCGGTGACTTCTCGCCCTTCTCTTCCCCGCGCTTTGAGGGGGACCTCGGAATGGAGTGAATTGACGCTCGTTGTGAGAACTATCCCGTCGTTCGTTCTGCTCGTAGAGGATAAGAGAGTCCGGTTTTGCCAGGTTTTCGGGATAAACAGAGTTTATAGGTCTTGGGGAGGGGGTGATTCTGTGTGAGTTCACGTTTCATTATTGCAACGAACCGGTTTACGCCTCCACTCTGGGGAGGAGCGGCAGTCGTCTGGAGTGAACCACCAGGTTTCGTCCGGGCGGTCTACGGATTTTCCCTCTTACGTTAGGACTCATGGAATACAACCGATGAACCTGCAGTTGGATAGCAACGAGAAAATTGTTTCCCGAAGAAATGCAGTACTCGCTGCAGCATCCACATTCGCCAGCGGATTGTTTGTGGCAAGTCACTCAAATTCGGATGACGTGGCCGAGCGTGGCTTGTTGACTCGTGACAGTGGGAATGTGCCACCGACGCCATTCGAATTCACTCCATTCACTCGTCCACTGCCGATTCCGGTTGTGAAACAACCGCTGGCTGTGGGAAATCCACCTTACGAGCCGGGTAATGTTTCGCACGGCATCGCGCCGGAATACTTCGACCGCAGCGTAGCAGAATCACCGGAACTGAATTGGTTTGAGCGGTATCCAACTCAGTACTATCAGATGAGCATGCAGCATGCTCTTCATGAATATATCCCTGGCGTGCGGACCCCCGTTCTGACCTACGACGGGACCGTACCTGGCCCAACCTATCGTGCCCGGGTTGGACAGCCCAAGGTGATTCGGGTGACGAATTCGCTTGATCTCGAGGGGTCAGTGCATCTGCACGGTGGGCATAATCCGGCCCACTCCGATGGTTATCCGAATTTTTATGTGTTGCCTGGCGGAGCGCGTGATTACTTCTACACAAATACCGTACCGATGCGTGATGGTGTTGCGGACTTCAGCGAGAGTCCCTCCACCATGTGGTACCACGACCATGCGATGGATCTGACGGCCTTCACATGCTGGTTTGGATTGTATGGATTTTATCTGGCCTACGATGACCTGGAGCTGGACCTGATTCGCTCAAACGTTCTGCCTGGTGATCCGTTTGACATCCCGGTTGTTGTGCAGGACCGCCGCTTGAACGCGGACGGGACCCTGTTCTTTGACCCGTTGGACCACAACGGAACCCTCGGCGATCTTTGGCTGGCCAATGGTGAAACGCAGCCGTTCATGAAGGTGCAGCGAAGAAAGTATCGATTCCGTTTTCTGAACGGTTCCAACGCGCGGTTTTGGGAATTACGACTGAGTAACGGCCAGCCTTTTATCGGTCTTGGCAGGGATACCTGGCTCTTCCCTGAAGCGATCGAGCGGGAAACGCTGTTGCTGGCCATGGCAAATCGCGCCGATGTCGTCATCGATTTTACCGATGCTCCTCCCGAGTTATACCTCGAAAATATTCTGCTGCAGAACGATGGTCGAGGGCCGGATGGTAAGTTGGACGATCGCGGTGTCCAGATTCCAGGTGTGCCACTGATGAAATTCATTGTGGAAGACGCCTCAGGCCCCCCGAATGCAGAGGTCGAGGTTGGAACACCGTTGCGTCCACATCATGCGATTTCACCGGCTGACGTTGTTGTCACTCGGGAGTTCAACTTTATGCGTCGTAAGGGTGCCTGGCAAATCAATAAGGAGTTCTTCGATCCGGCTCTGGCGAATGCAACACCTCAGCTGGGAACTGCGGAACGCTGGATCCTCAGGAACGGCAGCGGTGGCTGGTGGCATCCAATTCACATTCATCTGGAGTCTCACCAGATCCAGAGTGTGGATGGTGTCCCGGCAGCAGGTGTTGATCGGTTCAAGAGTGACACGGTGATTCTTGGACCGGGGACAGAAGCCGAGATCCTGATGAACTTCCGCACTTTCAGGGGTCCATTCGTGTTCCACTGTCACAACCTTGAGCATGAGGATATGCGAATGATGTTCGTCCTTGATCCTCGAGTTGAGGGCACCGTGGCACCTCAGCCCGTGGAAAGGGTGTTCCTGTGACGACTTCAGTATTCAGCAAAGCTGGTGTTGCGCATTCACTGCTGCTTGTTTGTGCTGCTCTGCCTGGATGCCATACGTCAACACCCATCTCTTTCAATACCCCCGGTTCTGCGGAGGTCAAGAGTCTGTCGCCGGAGCGTCTGCCGACTGTTGACGGACCTCGCGTATCTGATCGTTTTCCCAACATCAGTCTGATTGATCAGCATGGTCGGCAATTAAAGTTCTATGACGATCTTGTCCGCGACAAAGTGGTTTGCATTGTGTTCTTTTACACGCGTTGTACGGGGACATGTCCCACGACTACGGTGACGCTGGAAAAACTGCGTCATACGCTGGCGGGGGTGTTTTCAGAGGATGAGGTGCAGTTTATTTCTCTCACTTTGGAACCTGATGTCGATACCGCAGAAGAATTGCAGCAGTATGTCAGCAGTTACAGTCTGGACATGGACGAGAGCCTGCCGGACTGGACCTACTGCACGGGGCGTTTTGCAGAGGTTGACGAACTGCGGAGAGCTCTGGGGGTTTATGATCTGGACCCGGAGATTGATGCAGATAAGACCGAGCATGCATCGATCATTACATTCGGCAACGATCGCCTGAATCGTTGGGCCGCATTACCCGCCGGTCTGGGTGTGTCTGACCTGAGAAAGACGCTGTTAAGAATCTGTGGAAACGATTTTCGTCAGCGTTACAGTGGTGCGGTGACCAGTGCGATCGGCGGCGAAGCCGACTAGCAGGTTACTGCGTTACTGGGTTTGTTGTGGTTTGCAGCGTGGATGGATCAGCGGCTTTCGTTGCTGCTCACTGAGGTCAATATCAACAGCTCCCGGATGTCGATCAGCGTTCTTTTCGGCGTACGCCCGGCGTCCATTTGTCCGTCACTGTGCCCCTAAGGATTACCGAAATCGCCAGTCTGTTTGGGCATACTCGGCATCAGCGACGTGAAGTCAGGTGGGGATCGGCAAAGCGAAGGTATTGTTCCCAGTCCCATGCGGTGACATCGTGTTTTCCCTGCCGCAGGTGATAACCCAAATGGCTGCTGCTGACCGGACGGGCGGCCTCCGGTTGATCCACGACTGGAAGAGAATCCAGTCCGTAGAGCTCCCACGCGGGCGCAGCATGCCGCAGTGAAAGGAACTCCCCTTTCGGATCCGCCCAGCCGTCTTCGGTGGCACTGGCAACATAAACAGCTCGAGGGGCGATCGTAGCCAGCAACATGTGCTGGTCGACGGGCATCTCATGTTCCCGCTCAGCGAACGTGGCGTGGTTGCGGCAGAACCAGTACCCAACCGGTTTGAGCATGTGATGCAATCGTTCGCCGTAACAACGGCGGTACAGAGCCGCACCGCCACAGCCGGAATTATTACTGATCACCACGCGGAACCGGGAGTCCTGTGCTCCCGCCCACAGTGCGGTCTTCCCGAGCCGGCTGTGCCCAATCACTGCCAGTCGGCGGCCATCAATCAGTTGATCATCCTGCAAACTGTCGGCCATGCGAGACAAGGCCCACGCCCAGCCCCCGATGGACCCCCATTCTGTTTCGCCGGGCTGCGTCTGGCCCGATTCATAAAACAGCGGATGTGGTCCGTCGCTGAAGTCATTTCGGTAGTTGTCGGGATCAATGTTGTCTCGATGCGCAGTGACCAGCGCAAACCCATGATCCATCAGCATCGGCACCTGCCATCGTGCCGCTTGTTTTCCTGCTGCGCCACCGCCGGCTGGGCTGCGGTGAATCTCTGGATCATTCGCAACGGTCTGGTTGCCTTCAAAGTTGAGTCCCAGAAACGCGGGGACTTTCCCGGTGGCCTGCAGCGGGGAGTAAATCAAGACGTTCCATTGCATGACTTGCTGAGGTCGATCAGTGAGACCGACAGAGAGTGTGAGCTGGCGACGAATGGCACGCAGTTCCGGAACCTCCGTCGGGCCTTGTGTGACTTCAGTAGCGACGTTCAGGCGATCTCCCGGCGTCCGCCCATAGACTGCCGTTTCCAGCAGCTGCAGGATTTCCGGTCGCCGCGTCTTTTCCCAGTGCTGGCGCGATCCGGTCTGCAGAGCGGGCAGCGTGTACTGAGGAACTTTCGACTCGTCATAGTTGGTGTCCGGCGGTTCCGTACCCCACAGTGCAGCAGCGTGCAGGCACAGCAAACAAGTTGGCAGCAGAGTTTTCATGAGAGGGGATTTCTGTTCGTCGGGGCTAATGCCTCAGGGCTCGCCTTGGATACCGGCTGCGTTGGGATATTGATCCAGGCTCTGACCAGGCGGCGTGGTTCTCCGGAGTCACGGAACGCCGTACGGTTGTGACACAGGAAGCGGTTATTGACGAACAGCAGGTCACCGCGGTGCAGAGAAAACTGCAGACAGTGCCCCGGCTCGGCAAAATACTGATCGATCCGATCAAGGGTCGCGGTGAGTTCCTCAGGCTGGCGTCGGCGGAGCTTCATGAAGGCCGTTTCGATCCAGTACCGCATGAATCGAAAATACAACCCGTGCTGGTCTGTCGCAAACAGCGGGATCAGGTTTTCAGAAATGGCCTGCAGTGATTTTCCAAAGCCGGGTGTGATCATATCGCGAGGAATCGGCTGGGTCAGCCACGGCAGCAGTTCGGGGCTTTCCTGAGCAATTGACAGAAATGCGTTGGCGGCATTGCAGACCAGAGAATCACCGCCCTCAGCTGCCGCAGAAAGACACAGCAGCCCGACAACATCCGGAAAGTAGTCCTTTGCCGTACTGTCCGTATGATAACCGGTTGCTGCATTGGTCAC
>JAFMMM010000387.1 GCA_017859815.1 Planctomycetota bacterium
AGAAACAGGCTGAAGAAAATGAAGAACTCGCCCGTCGCCAGGCGACGCTGGCACTTCAAAACATTCAGTACGTCATCACCGAGGTGGACACTCGCCTAAAAACGCAAACAGGCGTCAGCGACCTGCGCATCGCTATTCTCGAAGCCGCTTCGGAAAAGTGGAACGAGCTGGACGTTGAAATGACCGGTGGCATCCGCGGCGAAGCAATCCCTACCCTCATGGCATTGCGACAGCAGATTGCAATTGCATTCTCGGAACTCGACAAGCTCGAAGATGCGAACACGGAATTTGAAAAACTGTTTAAGCTGGGGCAGGAACGCATCGACCTCAAAGGCGCGAATGATGCCACGCGAACCAACATGGCGAAGATTTCCATGGCATGGGCCCCCGTGAAACGAAGGCTGCAGTCCAGTCCTGCTGAAGCGATGGACCTGATCTCTTCATCGATCGCTCTTGTGGAAGATTGCCTGAACGACCCACAGCCGCAGGAAGACAGCCCGAGCCAATTGGAGATCCGCGAACTCCTTGCCGCGCTGCAACAGAACCTTGGCGTCGAATTCCTCAACCAGGGCAACCTGCCGGCAACGGCTGCAAACTTCGAAAAGGCCCTCCGTAATATGGCCGAAGTGCTGGATTCGATTCGTTCAGAGCCTGGTTTTGCAGAACTCAGTGAGGATCAAAAAGACAGTCGCACAGCGATGAAACAGCTCTCACACGACAAATCCGCACTGGGCCTGGCTTATATTTCCATGCGGCTGGGAGAAACCAAGCGATCGATTGAGCTTTACAATGCAGCAGTCACCGGGCGGAGAGAAATCTACGAGCGACGGACAGGAATGGCCCCCCTCAAGGCTGAATTGGCAGGAACTGTTGGCAACTATGGCCAGTCCCTGCTCTGGATTCGAGATCTTGATGGAGCAACACCGCTGCTGGAAGAATCCGTCACGCTCTACGAGGAACTGCATACACAGGACCCGCAGAATGCCGGTCACACCCGGGCTCTCTCAACCGCCCAGTATCGTCTGGCGACGCTCAGGGACATGCAGGGTGATCAGGTCGCTGAATCGGCAGGATTGTTCGAAGCCAGTCGCAGCCTGAGAGCTGAGCTGTTTTCGAAATCAGGTGACCAAAAGAATCAGATCAACCTCATGCTCGCCAGTGCCCGATCCGGGCAGGTCGAGGAGGCACGAAAACACATCGATGAACTGGGAGCCTCTGAAGGAACAGACGGCGAACTCCACCTTGAACGTGCTCGGGCACTCGCTCAACTGGCTCGCCACGTCGACGAAAACGCCAAAGCTGCTGTCCTCGACGAGGCGGTGGCAGCGACGCAACGCGCCGTGGATGAGGGTTATCAGGATCCGTTCCGCGTGAATGCCGAACCCGATCTGGAATCTCTCAGATCGCGCGAGGACTTCAAGGCAATCGTGACGAATCTTCAGCAACAGCAGTAGGATTTGGCAGAAACGGAGAGATTTGGATGGGGTGACCAGATAAGCAACGCGGTCGCGTTGCCTGGAACGGTTATTCCGAATATCCTTTCATACCTGCACTCTGCAGTGCACGACCATCCGAGGATGTCAGCGATCTACCATGAATGGATAATTGGAATGCTTAGTCGAGCCACATGCCTGATTGCAACTCTCATTTCTGCCGGTTCAGCTCTCAGTTCCTGCCACGGTGATGTCATTGTGGAAGTCCAGGACGTCACGCTCGCGGCTGGTGGTTCGGGATTTGTTGACGTCCTGATTTCAGCCGATGCCGCGGATGCTGTCGAGAGTTTCTTTCTCAGCCTGGTGATAACTGACCCGAACTCTCATGCTGTCAATGGTGCCCTCGAATTCGACATTGAGGCAAACCAGCCTAATATTTCGACCGATGCCAGCTATGTGTTGTTTGGTGACAGTTTTAGCTATACGGTTGATCGTGATTATGATGTGGATCCGCTCACTCTTTCCGTAGATGATTTTTCGGTGAGTGGTACAGGAACTGTTCTGTCGGCAACGAAAAAACTGCTTGCCCGAGTTGCGATCACCCACACATTGATCGGGGCCGCATCCAACGCCTGGGGGAACTCTTTCACAATCGGCGACGACTCTTTGACCGCATTTTATGATGATCTTGGCAACCCGCTGACGATCTCCGGATCATCGACCCTGTCCGGCACCGTCTACATCGCTACGCCGGAGCCATCGTCACTCCTCCTTTTGGGTGCCGGAGCGATGGGGTTTGTCTATCGCATTCGCCAGCGGCGACTCTCACAACGACTTGCTGACGCAACCTGATGCCAGCGTCTGTGGCTGGTTAAGATGCCGCAATGTGCGTCGGCTCGTCTGCCGGTTTCAGGCCCTACTTGTCGGCCCTCCCTTCCCCGGCCATTGAACCTGCAGGTCCGTGCCCGGAGGGGTAGGAATCGCTTTCACTGTTCGACGAATTGTCGCGCACAGGAATTTCACATCTGGCTGCCGGGGATAACAACGATCGAGGCGGAATGCAACAACAGAGCCGCCAGAGCTACCTGCTGACAGACAGTCGTCTCACCTCACCGCACAACTGTAAAGCCCGTAACGGATACGCAGTCCCGCTATAGGTGATGAAGTGCCATGAATCGGTATTCAGCGAACGTGTCCACCATCGACCACTCTGCTGTTGATGACTCTTTAGCCAGTTCACCGCACGCGTAATTTCCGGTACCTCTGCGGCGTGCCCTGATTCCCGCAATACGATGATCGCCAGCCCGGTCATGTGTCCGTCACCAGCCGGTGTTTCCAAATCGGGTTCAGCACGCAGCTTCTCAGCACGATTCCCCCCTCCCCATTCTTCAGGTGACGCAAAATCCCGGATTGCCCAGCTGCCGTCGGCATGCTGTTTACTCATCAGCAACTTCGTCAGGGTCTCAACCTGTTCATTCTGCAGCAGCTCAGGACTTCGAGCGGCCGCCCACAGCAGCAAAACCCGCCCATAGTCATGGGGGGGCTTTTCCGTTCTCAGATAGCCGTGCAGCCGATTGATACGCTCGGTGACTTCACCATCATCCTTGACGCTTTCGAGCCAGCCAGGAGCCGTGGCAATTGCCATCGCGGCGACCGTTGCCTCGTGGAAAGCATCTGATTCAAATGGCGGCCAGCAGTCGAGCGAGCCCCATGTACCGGTCTCCAGTTGTAGCGACAGCATCAACCGCAACGCTTCATCTGTCTCCGCAGAAAGTGATCCGCTGACGTGCCTGTCCCACTCCGCGAGACCGCCGGCAATATAGATCACCTGGGCCGGTCGCGTGGACTGCTTCAAACGAGACTCCGGCTGCTCCTGTAAACTGTGGAGTTGTTCCACAAAGAAATCCCGGTGTGATGCTGGCGGTTTGCCAAGGCTTTCCGACAGGGCCGGACGAATGGTCATATAGGTTCCATTCGTGTGGCAACTCACACAACGACGACTTCCACTCCATGCAGCGGAACCCTGCTCCAGATACTCAGATGCCGCCTGGGCCGAAAATTCTCCACGCAATGGCTCATCTGCACTGGCGCGCGGAATATTGATCTCTTCGAACTGATACTGGAAATCATCGGCCGTCACGGCGTTGATGCCAAAAGCGTGCAGGATCGCAAGTCCCGCGACAGATTTCTTCAGAAGGCTCACTCTCAACATGGCAATACTCCGGAAAAAACTGCAGACCTGTGCTCCGAATGCTAAGGCAGCAGTATCACCACCTTAGTCCAGTCGTACAAGCTCGTTAGTCTCTGCCACTGCAAAACCCCGACTCAGAATTTCATCACGAATGACTTCGTCAAATAACGCTGGGTTTGTGTGATTCAAATGAATAAACCGAAATTTCCCGGGGCACGCCCTCGCCTGCTCTTTGAGCAACTCCATCGTCACCACCATCGGTGGATGAGGAATCTCACTGAGATCTCGTCCGGGAAGTTCCCGCCCATCATAAAAGGTCGCATCCAGATAGCAGACATCCGCCTCGTGCAGAAGCTCCCTCAATTGCTCCGGTATCCACCGGTCCACATCAGGACAGAAAACCACAGTTTTCCCGGGACCATGAATTTTCCAGGCGACGGTATCCGTGAACTCTCCACGATGCGTCACGGGGATCGCGGTAATACTGAGACCCGGGATTTCTGGAATCTTCATTCTTTGCCCTGGGGTTGCCGGGATCGGGACAATCTGCCGAAGCTGCACCAGCTGGCTCCATGGACCGTTTTCACGCAAATAATCAGCCATCCGCTGAGTACAATTCACAGGGATTTCCCGGGAGGAAGCAACCTCTCGTCCCAGTTGAATCAGTCCGGCATAGTGGCCGACATGACCGTGAGTCAGCAGAACGCGATCCACCGGAAGTCGTGGATCCGCAGCCGCCGGCAGTCTCGCCAGTTGCTCCTCGATCATCGGAGTTGCCTCCAGGAGCATTTTGCGACCGCTGGACAAATCCACCACTGCCGCACAGGCTGGCCCCAGTCGAATTCCACGTTCGCGAGCGGTCCGACAGCAGCTCTTTTGACAGCCAAGATGAGGCACTGCGCCGTCCTGCGCAATCCCCAGAATATGAAACACGATCGCCTGATCGCCCACGGTCCCCCCCGGCGGGATAACTGGCACGTCAGGACTTGAGCGACGTGCAGGATTGGTTCCAACTTCAGCCGACTGCTCGTCCAGGACGACGCTCGCACAAGCTGAGGCGGTGATCGCCAACGGCAACAGAATCAGTGGCGTTAGCAGGCGGATTGTCAACAGCGAAGCCATCAGAAAAAACCTCAGCCACTCAGTGGAATTCATACGTGATACCAGGCTGCAGCAGCCGTACTCTGGGATCGGAAAGAGCCTGTAATTCCCTGCGAACGCTGTCATCGAACGCGGGCTTCAGATGAGTCGCGTAGATCTCGACATCT
>JAFMMM010000388.1 GCA_017859815.1 Planctomycetota bacterium
CGGCTTGTCACGAAAATGATCCAGTGTTTCTGCCAGCCACGAAAGCTGTTGCCCACCCAGCGTACCAGCGGTCACCATCGTCTGATGCAGCGAGTCCAGCATCACGAAGTTTGCATGCCGGGTCTCCAGCACGGAAATGTGGCGCGACTTCAGAACAGCAGACTTTGGCCGTTGATCAGACATCACACCGTAAAACACATCACGGTCGTCATGGTTTCCGAGAGTCAGGTGTGTTGGTAAACCGGCGTCAAAAAGAGGTCGCACCAGTCGTGCAAAATGACGGTAGTCACCAGGTTGACCGTCCTTTAGAGCCAGGTCTCCGTTGATCAGCACTCCTGCCGGAGGACGTCGAAGACCTGTCAGCTCAGCAACGATTCTGCGCAGGTTCGATGGCACCGCTGAATCTGCCGGATGCCGTTCACCAATGTGAGTGTCGTTCAGCAGATACACGAGATCTTCATCGACATCAGCCGCGTTCACAGCACGAAAACGCAGGGCTGCAGCCCCTCCGGCAAGCTGGAGAAAACGACGACGATGCAAACCGTTCAGATGTACCGGCATGAATTGATCCTTTCGTCAGCGAGTGTCACCACTGTGAAGTCTAACAAAGTTCTGGCAGAGGTACGCCTGCGACCTGAGAATCACGAATGCCAATGCACAGGCCAATGCCTGGCCAGGTGTTGCTGGCCGGACTTCCTCCAGAACACCACACCGTCATGGTCAGGGTAGTCCCGTGTCTCCGAAGTCGTATATTACAAAGTATTCCACGAATCTCTCGACAGTTGACCGTCCTGACTCACACCGGACAACGCTTGTTTGGGATCCTGTGTCCGCCCATTTCATGAGACACCAGTCATGCAAAAATCAACACAATTTGATCGCAGACAATTACTCCGCTTCGGTCTTGCAGGTGCTGTTTCTGCTTCCCTGCCCGGAGGAAAGCAAACGACGTTCCCGCCGACACGACAAATCACTCGTGGACCTCGTCACCACTGGTTCGGTTACTACGACAAACTCCAGTTCGACTCGACAGGTCGATACGTACTGGGAATGCAGGTCCCGTTTGAACATCGATCCCCACTGCCGACAGATGAAATCCGGATCGGCGTGATCGATCTGCAGGACCGTGATCGCTGGTCGGAGCTGGGCCAGTCAACGGCATGGAACTGGCAGCAGGGTTGCATGCTGCAATGGCTTCCCGGGAAGCCCGGAAAGGTAATCTGGAACGACCGGGACGGTGATGATTTTGTCTGCCGCATTCTGGATCTCGACTCTGGCAACAGTCGAACCATTTCTCACCCAATCTATTGTGTTTCCCCGGACGGTCAATCAGCAGTCACTCCCGATTTCCGGCGTATCGCAGATGTGCGACCGGGCTACGGGTACGCCGGATTCCCGGATCCATACGGAGACCAAAATGCACCCGACGAGACCGGAATTTTTCATGTGGATCTGGAAACCGGCGAATCGTCGCTGATCGTTTCCCTGGCCGCGATCGCAGAGCTTGGCGAAATCCCCAACAGACAGGCTGGAATGAAACACTACTTCAATCACCTGTTGTTCAACCCCGATGGAACTCGATTCATCGCCCTGCACCGCTGGAGATACCCAAACGGATCGCGATTGACACGGATGATCACTGCCAATACTGATGGCAGCGAACTGCGTGTCGTGATCCCGAATGGCTACGCCTCGCATTTTATCTGGCGCGATTCCACCCACATTCTGTCACAGTCCAAAAACTGGCTGGGCCACTCGGAATGGGGAAACTTCCTGTTCGAGGATCAGTCGGGCGGCGGCGATGTCAGACAGATCGGCCGTAGTATTCTGGACGGCAGCGGTCACATTTCCTATCTGCCCGGCAACCGATGGATCCTGAACGATACGTATCCAAAGGGGCCGGAACGAATACAAACGCCTCACCTGTATCACGTCGCCAGCGGTGAACGAATCGACCTCGGCAGATTTCATCTGCCCCCTGTTTATACGGGGGAATGGCGAGTTGATACGCACCCCAGATTCAGCCCGGATGGACGTTCTGTCTGTATCGATGCACCCGTCGCGGACGAAGGCCGCCAAATGCATCTGATTGATATCGGCGAACTGATTGAGGCTTCGAAACAATGATCCGAGTTACGGCAATCAATCTCCTGCGTCAGCAACTGCAATTGCAAACAGGTGCTCTTCCCCACGGATGAAAATTGTCCCGTCCGATAAGGCCGGCGATGAGTACGTGAATTCACCCAGCTGGTTTTCCGAGACAACATCAAAATCGAGACCACTGCGAATCACTGTCGTCTGGCCGTTATCCGCTGTAAACAGGACCATGTTGGCTGTGGCCACCAGGGAACCGCTGAAGTGATTTCCCAAACGCTCACGCCAGAGACGCTCTCCCGTTGCCGTGTCAAAACAACTTGCCGTACCGCGATCATCAGCGACATACAGACGCCGATCACATAAGACGGGAGAAGGAACGTAGCATTTGGCTTCTTCTGAGTGCCAGACCACGTGAGTATCGGTGACGTCCCCCTGCCCGTCCGGACGAATCGCCATCACGTGGTGTGTCGGGAAACCGGCCGTCAAAAAAAAGTGACTGCCGTCATAGACCATTGATGAAACAAATTGCTCGGTCGGCCCCTCGACAAGCCAGTTCAACTGTCCGTTTTGAGGATTCAGGCTGACCACACGCTTACTGCCGGTCAGTACCATCTGATCAGCGCCACGAACCCGACGAATGATTGGTGTACAGTAGCTGCGAGTCCTGTGTTCCCGCATCGTCTTCCAGAGCGTCTTCCCTGTTCTGCGATCCAGCGCGGTGACGTACGAAGCACCATCATGATCCCCGTTGACGATGACGGAATCCTCATACACCACCGGCGACGTACAGAATCCATGGACGCTGGTAAATTCCCCCGTCTCCACTGCCCACAGCTTCCGCCCCTGCTTGTCAAATGCCGCCACCAGAATCCTGCCTGGAGTCACAGGCCGGGGAGTCCCCACATTCGGTGCGGGAACTTCACTGCCATCCACAACCAGAAATGACACGTAGATGACGCCATCGGCAACCGCCGGAGTACCGGAGGCATAGCTGTTCAGCTTGTGACGGGTCTCCAACGGGGACTGTACGACTGTTTGCTGCCAGATCATCCGACCGGTGGCACGATCAAGTGCCAGCAGACATCGCTCCTTTGTGGCTTCGATACATCCTGTAATGTACACCCGATCGCCGGCGACCACAGGCGACGAATGCCCGGACGCAGGGAGTTTCACACGCCAGCGAATGTTCTTGCCGGATTCCCCGTCCCAGACCACTGGGATTGATGTCTCCAGCGAACTGCCATCGCCGCGCGGCCCACGCCAACACGGCCAGTCTTCCGCCAACAGCCGGAGACTGGAAAACAGGACCAATGTTGCCAGCAGGATCAGTCGATGACCAACTTTGTACTGCACTGACATCTCAGGTTCTCCCTTCACGTGTTGTTTTCAGACCGGCCGTACCCGGCCTGGTCGAGAAATCTCATCCCGGGATTGACCTGCCCCCACGGACGATACCAGTTTCTAAGTTAGTGTTTTCATCATCAGTTCTCCAGCCTCACAAGGCTGCTGGAGCGTAGCGGAAGCGGACTTGTGAGGCTGGATCGCTTCCGGAGCCGGAGGCTGGTAGCCCAGTGCACTGTGCGGACGGATCGTGTTGTAGGTGACTCGCCAGCGTTCAATCAGCACCTTTGCTTCCAGCTTCGTTTCGAAGATCTCACCGTTAAGTAACTCGTCTCGAAGCTTGCCGTTGAATGACTCGATGTAGCCGTTCTCCCACGGACTCCCCGGTTCGATGAACAGCGTCGTGACGTCGACGCGCTCAAGCCACCCACGCACCTTCCTGGCGGTAAACTCCGGTCCGTTGTCGCTCCGCAGGTGGCGAGGCACACCGCGACGCACAAACAGGTCACTCAACCGTTCCAGCACGTTCTCGCTCGTCATCCTCCTTTCAACATCGATCGCCAGGCACTCGCGAGTGTGCTCGTCGATCACAGTTAACAGCCGCAAGGAACGACCATCATGCGTCTGAGCATGCACAAAGTCGTAGCTCCAGACGTGATCTTTGAAGGCCGGACGCAATCGGACACAGGATCCATCCCCAAGCCACAAGCGTTTCCGTTTTGGTTGTCTCGCGGGAACTTTCAGCCCCTCACGACGCCACAAGCGTTCGATACGTTTGTGATTGATCCTCCATCCTTCCCGGCGAAGCATGGCCGTGATCCGACGGTAGCCATAGCGGCCATACGCTCTGGCCAACTCGATCATCCGTCGGACCAGACGCGGCTCATCGCGTGGGACATGCCGCGTTCGGCGCTGCGTCGATCGCGACTGTCCGAGGATTCGACAGGCACGACGCTCAGAGACCTTCTTCCGTCCCAAAGCGTCGCGAACGTGCTCGACTCCCAGTCGTCGCTTCGCCGGGCTCAGAAGTTTCCCGAAGCGGCCTCTTTCAAGATCGCCTTGTCCAATTCCGCCTCGGCGAGAAGTCGCTTGAGCCGGGCGTTCTCCTTCTCCAGCTCTTTCAGCTTCTTTGCCTGGTCGACCTTCAAGCCACCGTACTCACGTCGCCAGCGGTAATAGGTCTGTTCGGTAACGCCGAGCTTCTTGCAAACCTCCGCGGTGGATTTCCCCTGAGCCAGAGCCACCTCCGCCTCGCGAAGCTTGTGGATGATCTCCTCGGCACGATAACGCTTTCTTGCCATGACCAAATCTCCCTTTCTTAGCGTCCGACACGCCGGAAACTAACCCGGCGCGCGGACTCGGTTAAGGGGGCAAGGTCAGAAGTGTTAAACTCCCCAACAGCTAAGATGCAGCGATTTTCCGAAGATCGGGACATGGCTCTCCACGGCTCG
>JAFMMM010000389.1 GCA_017859815.1 Planctomycetota bacterium
TGTTGACTGTCAGTCCCGCAGCCCACAGGACACCGAACTGTTCATCGTGGAAGGTGATTCCGCCGGCGGTACTGCTGTGATGGGACGCAATTCAGCCACCCAGGCTGTTCTGCCACTGCGTGGAAAAATTCTGAATACCGAAGCCCTTTCTTCCGGAAAAACACTCGGCAGTAATGAGATTCGTGACATTGTCGAAACACTCGGGGCCGGAATCGGCACCGCCTTCGACATTCGACAGCTTCGTTACGGCAAAATTATTCTGCTGATGGATGCTGACAGCGATGGTTATCACATCTCCACGCTGTTGCTGACGTTTTTCTTCCGCCACATGCCCGAACTCATTCGGCAGGGCCGACTGTTCATCGCGCAGCCACCCCTGTTTCGAATCGAAGTCGGCAGGGAAGTGCTCTACGCACGCGATGATGTGGAGAAGGAAGAAATCCTTGCCAGCCTGCCTGCCAATCGCAACCCGGCAGTACTGCGATTCAAAGGGCTGGGGGAAATGAACTCAGCACAATTGCGCGATACGACTCTGAACCCCGCCCAGCGAGTCTTATTGAAAGTGAATATCGAGAGCCAGCTGGAGGCTGACAAAACCTTTCATCAGCTGTTGGGCAAGGATGCCAGTGAGCGATACCGGATCATCATGAGCGACGCCAGCTTCGCCGATGATGTGGACCTGTGATCGAACGCTCGGTAACCAGACAGGGAAATTGCTGCGCCGCCGCAACTTCTGAGCGTTGCTCACTACTGGCAACATCTGTACAGCAGCGAATATGCTGCCTTTTTCTTTACCCTGTCATTTGTAAGACTGCGGATTCAGATGAAGACAGCGACTGTCTTCATCCAGCCGAGATTTCATTTCAGGGGTGTCAGAAATGCGACAGTTTCTCTTCTTGCTTTGTGCTGCTGTTCCGTTGACTTCAATTCAGGCCGGTGACTGGCCCACCTGGCGTGGCACAAGCCGCGACGATATTTCCAGCGAGACGGGACTGCTTTCAGAATGGCCAGAAGGCGGACCAGAAAAACTCTGGGATACGAAGGAAGCCGGACTGGGGTACTCCAGTTTCGCCATCGTCGGCAACCAGCTGTTCACAATGGGTTCTGACGGAACAGAGAACGACTCATCGGATTTCCTGATGGCATTGAATGTCACTGATGGTTCCGTCAACTGGAAGACCCGGATGGGTGCTTACCGCGACAATGGCTGGGGTGGTGGTCCCCGCGGAACACCCTCCGTTTCCAATGACGGCAAGCTGGTCATTGGAATCAGCGCTGCCGGAGATCTTGTCTGCGTCCGAACGGCCAACGGCGAGGAAGTCTGGCGGAAACAGCTGGCCGGTGAAGGAAGCGAGAATGCTGCCGGCTTTGGGGGCAGTATTCCCAACTGGGGATACTCTGAATCTCCTCTCATTGATGGAGATCGCCTGCTGTGTACCCCAGGTGGCAACGCGGGCACCGTGGTGTGCCTGAATTTGCAAACGGGAGAGACGATCTGGCAGTCCGCTGAACTCCAGGACAATGCACACTACTCATCGATCATCGCAGTCGAGCATGCAAATGCGCGTCAGTACATTCAGCTGACCGAAAAAACACTCTTTGGGCTGAGTGCCGATGGCAAGCTGCTTTGGAAGACCGAATTCCCCGGACGTACCGCTGTAATTCCAACCCCCGTGTACTCCGAGGGCGTCGTGTTTGCCACGGCAGGATACGGTGCGGGTTGTGTTTGTGTTCGGATTTCCGACAGCAACGAAGTGGAGCCTCTGTACGATACCAAGGACATGTCCAATCATCATGGCGGCGTTCTGCTTTTTGAAGGCCACATCTACGGTCACAGCGACAGCAAGGGTCTGCTCTGCCAGAAACTGGAGACCGGAGAGATCGTCTGGACTGATAACAATCGGAACCGCAGCAAGGGGGCTGTCGCCTTTGCGGATGGACATCTCTACTGCCTGAATGAAGGTGACGGACAGTGTGTACTCGCGGAAGCAACACCGACGGGCTACAACGAAACCGGTCGCTTTACTCTGGAACCGCAAAGTGAACAGCGAAACCCGCGTGGAAGAGTCTGGACACATCCGGTGATCTGCAATGGAATGCTGTTTCTTCGTGATCAGGAAGTCATCTGCTGTTACGATATTCGGAAGTAAGCGGTGCGTGGTGCCGGTTGCAGAATGACGACCGGCACCAGTCAATCCCCTCCGAATTCAACCTCAGACGACCTCACCTGCCATGCGTCTCCATGCACTCGCATCCTCTCTACTGCTGTCGTTTGTCGTTCACTCGGCATACGCGGACGAGCCAACTGCAGCCGTGCTGCTGCATCACTTCGAGACGCGCATCCGACCCGTCCTTGCCCATCGCTGCTGGTCTTGTCACTCCGAGCGACGAGGAAAGAGCGAAGGCGGGCTGATTCTCGATCAGGTCCATGGAATCCGCAGCGGTGGTGATCGTGGACCGCTGACAAACCCTGATCAGCCGAATCAAAGCCTGCTCCTGAAGGCGATCACGGGCGAAGACCCTGATCTGCAGATGCCCCCGGCCGGCAACCTCCAGGAGCAGGAAATCCGGGATTTCGAATACTGGATTCAACATGGAGCACCGCTCCCGGATAACTTTGCGGCCGCGTTACCGGACGAACCATCCGATCCTGCAGCAGGAAAGACTCACTGGGCTTTTCAACCGCTGCTCACTTCGGTCGAACTGCCGGCGTCTGCGGATGAACATTCGTGGGCACAGACTGCTATCGATCGGTTCATCCTGCAGCGTCTGCAACAGAACCAGCTTCAGCCCAATGCCGATGCAGCGCCCGAGACACTACTTCGCAGACTCAGTTTCGCACTGACAGGCCTGCCCCCCACTGCGCAACTGCAGCAGCGATTCCTGAATTCTCCCGACCAGCAGACCTTCGCCGCCATTACTGACGAGTTGCTGGGCTCACCAGCATTCGGTGAGCGATGGGGACGACACTGGCTGGATCTTGCCCGTTACGCTGACTCCAACGGACTGGACGAGAACTTTCTGTTTCGTGAAGCCTGGCGGTACCGCAACTGGGTGATTGACGCCGTCAATCGGGATCTGCCTTTTGACCAGTTCCTGACACTTCAGTTGGCGGGCGATCTGCTTCCTTTCGAAACCCCCGAACAACGAGACCAGCAGCGAATCGCTACGGGGTTTCTGGTGATCGGGCCCAAAGTCCTGCTCGGAGTCGGTGTCGATAAGCAAAAGATGGATGTGGCCGACGAACAGATCTCCACGATTGGTCGCGTTGTCCTTGCCCAAACCATCGGATGTGCTCGCTGCCACGATCACAAATTCGATCCAATCCCGACGGCAGACTATTACGCGATGGCTGGAATCTTCACCTCATCCCAGGTGATGGAACAGCGTTACATGCTGGGGCAGCAGCGCGTGATGGAACAGCTGGTCGGGCTTGGTGAAGAAGGTGAATCGCTGGACGATGCCTATGAAACCTACTGGCGCGGTCGCACCTCGCTGGTACAGCGGCGCGATGCTGCAAAACAGACACTGGAAGTCCTCAAGGGCGGTGATAGTGCAGCCATTGCCGCACGACTGGAACAGCAGCCAGACAGCTTCGCGAAGTCAGCAGAAGACCCGGCTGAATCGCAGGATTCTCGACAAGCTGCCCAGCAACAGTTGGTGGAAAGCCTGAATACACAGATCGACAATCCCCCTCCGATCCCTCCGCGGGCCATGGTGGCGCTCGATCGCGATCAGCCTGCTGATGAGGCCATCCGAATCGCAGGAGACCACACGCAACATGGTCAGCAGATTCCCCGCGGATTTCTGCAGGTCGCACAGGACTCCCCGGCCAGCATTCCGGAATCCACCAGCGGCAGGCTGGAACTGGCGCAATGGCTCACCAACAAACAGACTCCCGCAGGAATCCTGACCGCACGCGTTCAGGCCAACCGAATCTGGCATCATCTGTTTGGGCAGGGAATTGTTCGTACTGTGGATAACTTTGGTCGCACCGGAGATGTCCCCTCCCACCCGGAACTGCTGGACTACCTTGCGTCCAGGCTGCTGCAGCATCACTGGTCAGTCAGGAAGCTGATCCGCGAAATTGTCACCAGTCGTACGTTTGCCCTGAGCAGCGGAGTCAACGCGGCAGCGGAATCACTGGATCCGGACAATCGGCTGCTTTGGAAAGCCAACCGACGCAGACTGGATCCGGAATCTCTGAGAGATGCGATGTTAACTGCTGCCGGAACACTGGAAACAGATCCGGTGGAGTCGACCGTCTCGTACCTTGGTGACCAGGCCACAGCTGTGGGGGCCAACACCAATCGCAGGCGAACGGACTTCCCCTGTCGCACAGTCTATCTGCCGGTCATTCGCAATGATCTTCCCGAGATTCTGGACGTGTTCAATTTTGCCGACCCTCACCTTGCAACCGGTGCACGACCTCACACGATTGTTCCATCCCAGGCTTTGTTCATGATGAACTCGCCTCTCGTCATGCAGTCTGCAGAAACCATTGCTGAGCGTATTCTGCAGCAGGCTCCCGATGCATCGGCGGAGAAACAGCTGCAGGCGATGTATCGGTTGCTTCACAGCTCCCGCATTAGCAGCACCGACCTGCAGACTTTGGCCGATTATCTGAATCAACCCTCTGACCACGCTGTTTCGCAATCACGAAAGCAGCTGTTGACTGAAGTCTGCCATGCCCTGCTCTGTTCAACCAGATTTCAGTACCTTGACTGACGTCCCACACCAAATCCCTCGTCTGATTCAGGAAATTTAAGATGAGTGCCTGTCATCAGTTTCACGAACGACCGGACCGCCGCACCTGGCTGCAGCAAACGGGCTGCGGGTTCGGCGGAGTTAGTCTCGCGGCACTGGCGCATCGATTACAGGCCTCG
>JAFMMM010000390.1 GCA_017859815.1 Planctomycetota bacterium
AATCTTCTAGGTAAACATTTAAACCATATGCCGTTGAGCCCCCAAAAGCTGTGTGAGACGGAAGCAACCCGCACCAGTGAAGACGATAGCATCCAACCTCACTTGACAACACCCCACGGCACAACTGATGGTCCACCAAAAAGACCAGCAACGCCCCGTTGATCCACTTGCGGTGAATCCATCAACACAACACGAACAGAAACGCCTGTCATGCACTTCAGCACTCTGCAGTTCCTGCTGCTGCTCATTCTGTCGGTTCCCTCGATTCTCGCCAGCGACAACCAACTCAGGATCGCCACCTTCAAGGCCGATGCCACGCCCCCGCTGGGTTCACCGCTGTGCAACGGCAATGTGAAACCGGTCATGGAAATTGTGACACCGTTGACGGCACGCGGAATTGTTCTGTTTGGCGACGAACAACCCGTCGCGATGGTGGCGATGGACTGGGTCGGTATTGGCAACGAGTCCTTTGATCAGTTCCGCCGCACGATCGCAGACGCAATTGGAACGACGGCAGAGCGCGTCGCGTTACACACGCTGCATCAGCACGATGCGCCCGGAAGCGACTTTGCAACGGAACGACTGTTGGCTCAACACGGGCTGGGAGGACTGTATTCCAACCCGGAATTCGACACACAAACCATGGAAGCCATCGCGGCTGCCGCCAAAGCGGCAGTCATCACACCCACACTGGTGACTCACGTGGGCGTTGCCGCTGCGAAGGTAGACAGGGTTGCTTCGAATCGCCGAATTCTCGGTCCGAACGGTAAAGTGTCCCTGCAGCGACAAAGCAGCGGAGGACGAAATCCGGCAGCAGCGGCCGCACCCGAAGGCGTGATCGATCCCCTGGTAAGAATGATGACACTCTGGTCGGACGAAACGCCGCTCGTGGCAATCACGTGGTACGCCACGCATCCGCAAAGCTACTACGGTCAGGGATCGGTCAACTGGGACTTCGTGGGAATGGCAAGAGAGCTGCGGCAGCAGGCCTTGCCTGACGTCCCCCACATTCACTTTAACGGTGCCGGCGGAAACATCGCTGCGGGGAAATATAATGACGGCTCAAAAGAAAATCGGCCCATTCTGGCGAGTCGTCTCGCGGAAGGAATGAAGCAAGCATGGCAGTCTCAAGTAAAGTCGCCAATCAGCGCGTCTGACCTGGCCTGGAGAATCGTTCCGGTCTCTCTGCCCGTTTCATCCAGACTGCAGCAAGCAGAACTGCAGGCGAAGATCGCAAATGGGACACTGCCCCAAAAAGAACGACTGCGTGCTGCCCGGGATTTGACCTTCGTGACGAGGATGAATTCCGGTCACCAGATTCCTCTCACCTGCCTGAGCCTCGGCCCTGCCGACATTCTGCATCTGCCAGGGGAACTGTTTGTCGAATACCAACTGGCCGCGCAACAGATGCAGCCTGATCGTTTCGTCACGATGGCCGCCTATGGCGATTACGGCCCCGGGTACATCGGAACCCAAATCGCCTACGCTCAGGGCGGCTACGAAACGGGGATTGTCTCCCGAGTATCGCCTGACGTGGAGGCGACCCTGCTGCAGGCTGTCAAACGGCTGCTGCAAGACAGGTAAAGCACAGCGGCGAACGCCTGTTGACAACCAGCCTGTGTTCCGAAGCTGCCCGTCGTGACTCATCAATCAGGGCTGTGCCCCCCCCAATTTCGGTTGAACCGATTAGTACAGAGTGCACAGGTTATCCGAGTTCCGCGGCAGGTTGAGCTTTCTGTCAAAAAACTCCTTGACTAATCGCGTTGCGTTACTGGTGAATCACACTCAGTCTCATCATGATGCCGGGGCTGACCCCTCTCAGCAACTCATCCCCGCGATGGTCAAAATTTCAACTGCTGCAAGAATTGGGGTCCGCCGATGTTGCGAAAAAACATCATCCCGTGGTCGGTTCGCGTCAACCTGGCTGCGTTCTGCTTCGCTGTTTCCGTACTTTCCGGCCCAGCTACGGCCGGGCTCATTACGTTTGAGACAGCACCTGACGGCTCTGCATCGACAGACGACCTCGTCATTCCACTGACGACGTACTACGAAACTGACAACGGTGTACGCGTGTCGTTTGGTTTTAGTCGCGTCGCAGATGGAACACTTGATGCCGAGGATATCCCCGGAGTCATCGAAGATACTTCCCGTTCCGGGATCTTTGTGAAGTACCGCGACACACTCTCACCCACGGACGACCGTTACGGTTACGTATCGTACGGTTCGACGTGGGGTGGAACGGATGAAGACGGAAACTCGATCGATCCGAATCAGCTGGTCACAGATACCATCGCGCCCGGTTTTGAAAATCAGGCGGGTGCCTACATGTTGCGATCAGCAAAGGACGGCGACCCGGGCTACTCTCGCGGTTCCAGCACAGACGACAACTGGGAACAGTTCATCATTGTTTTTGATGACGTCAATCAGGTTGGAGTGACCGCTTCGTCCGGCGAAATCTGGGATATTGACATCGGGAACACGGCTGAAGCATTCTCGGTGAACGCCTACGACGAATACGGAAACCTGTTGGCAACGAAGGTATCACCGCTCGGCATTGACGCTGCCGACCCCAATTCTCTCGATGCAGAGCCCTGGATGTTTGCGTTCGACCCCGCGAATGACGGGTACACCGGGTACATTTCCAAACTTGTCTTCAATCGCACAGGTGGCGACACAAGCCAGTTCTACCCGCTGGCATTCAACAACTTCAATCCCCTCAACGGATCCGGATACGCCGCTGTGCCTGAACCTTCTTCGTTCTTGCTCTTCAGCGTGCTGACCGCGGTCACCATTCAGTTCCGACGCCGAAACAGAAAGACACGCTCAGCCACGAAGGCAGATTGAAAATCCACCGCCAGTCAGACGCTCCACACCAAAATGCTGAAGATGGCACAATGCGGCCGCCGACACGTGAACCGGTCCGATATGTCAACCGGGGGAAACCACTGCTGAACATTCATTCTCAGTGCGGCAGACATCTCTCGCGAGACAGCGAGTGGACTTGCAATATCCCGTGAAAAGCAATTCAATCCACAGCAAGTGGTCCCGAGTGTTCACTCAGAATTTCAAGCCAAACCAGCGTGCCCGCCGCGACTGGTGACAAGGAACTGTTCATGAAAAAGCTTCCGTACATTTTGATTGCAGCCGCCCTGCTTCTGCCGGCAGCGACCGCCGCAGACAAAAAGATCGACATCGGCCTCAGGAAACAATTGCAGTCTTACGTCGTCGCCGAGGGTCTCAGCAATCCATCCTCCGTCTCCTTCAGCCCGGCTGGCCACCTGACCGTGTGTGACTCTGCCAACGGGCGTGTGGTGACCATCAAAGACGGAGTCGTCACAGACTACATCACCGGTTTTCCGACTGAATACTGGAAAGTCGACAAGGAAACCGGCGCCAAGCGATTTAAGCTCGGACCGTTGTCCGCTGTGTGGGTCAACGAGAAGACTCTTGCCGTTACAAATGCCGGTCTCGCTGACGGCGAAGAAGTTGTCGCTTTCTTCGATGGCCCGGGAACAGCAGACAGTGGCAAGTCGACCAATGCCGTTGGTCCCACCTCAGATGATCCCGCTGACAAGGGTGAAGGGAATCTGACCGGTCTGAGTGCAACCGAAGACGGCAGCACGCTGTTCGTCGCTGGCCAGGGTTCCGACGCAAAAACGTGGGTACTGAAAGTCGACACTGCAACGCATAAGCTCTCGGGGGCCTTCTCAGCGGATGCAGCTGGCATCGAGATTAACTCACCAATGGCTACTATGGTGTGGGGACCAAACGCGATTCTCGCACTTTACTCAGGTGCCGGCGGAAAAGACGACGGCCTGATCGTGCAGTGGAACATCAAGACCGGAAAGGTGGTCAAAAAGTGGACACTTCCCGGGCTGACTGACCCCATGGGATTCGCTCGCGTCCCGGACACGAACTCCGTCGTCGTTGTCGATAACAACTGGGCACTCACCGAAGTGAAAGCGGGACGGCTTGCACGCGTGCTGCTTCCGCGGATGGAAGACGAGGCAAAGGTCAACATCCTGTCGGAACAGCTTCACGGCCCGGTCTCCTGTGCTTTTGGCCCGGATGGCGGTCTCTACATCGCTCAGCTGGGATCTGAATTTGATTCGGATAAAGGCCAGATTCTGCGAATCGACGGAATCAAAAAGTTTGAGCCAAAGAAGAAGAAGAAGTGACAGACAGTCTGTCTTGACGAAGGGCCGCTGGTCGCCAGCGGCCCTTTTTTCATGCGCAACACTCAGAAAGGAATGCGGTAGCGCACTCGCCGCTTTTGCAGTCTCACCGTTCCGGAAACTCAAACGTGCTCTGAATCTCCCCATCAACCGAACGGTGATGAATTGTCAATCGTGACTCGTCTGCCTGCAGATGCCCCGATAGAAACCCACCTTTGACCCTCAGAAACTGATGTTCCGGGCGTTCATCACCAGGCTTCCAACCCAGTTGATGCTTCGCGCTGCCCGGCCCGCAGCCGAACTCCCAAAGCCCTGTCTCCACATCGCGTGATGCATACTGCCAGTGTCGGTCACCGCAAAAGACAATCACTCCCGGTATCTGCGACATTGCTGTTCGGAGCTGTTGTCCTTCCCACGCAAAGACCTCATTGGCGTGGTTGTCACTCTTGTTTCTGCGGTCCGGTCCGACGATCGGAGTTGGACTGCAAACAAGCTTGAACTTCGCGGTCGACTCACCAAGTGACCGCAACAGCCAGTCCTTTTGCTCCGCTCCCAGTATGGTCTTCTGTGGGCCATCCGGCATGTTATTCGCGCTGCGATAATCTCGTCCCTCCAGAATCCACAACTCCACATCACGCCCCCAGCGAATCTTCGCGTAACGAGGGTTCCGGGACGGAAATTGTTCCTCGTTGAACAGCTTCACC
>JAFMMM010000391.1 GCA_017859815.1 Planctomycetota bacterium
TCAACAGCTCGTCAGTGCCGCCCCAAATGATGCGCAGGCCCGCTTCGCACTGGGAGTTGCTCAATTCCTTCGTGCCGTCGAAAATCTTGGGCAGGCCATGTACGAATACGGTGCAGTGTCTGAAAACGCTTCCCAGATGTTTCTGCGGCTGCCCGTTCCACAGAACCCGCAACCCTCTGCGATCAGCTACCGCAGTCTGGGACGTGTCCTGGAGGTGATGCTGGCAGACCTCGCTCGAGCTGAAGCGACCCTGGCAATGGTCACCGAAGACGATGTGGAACTGCCATTGCGGCTGGCGGGGATCACCTTCGACTTCACCGGCACGGGAGAAAACACCACGTCTCTGGTCAGCGTCCTGCAGCGACTGAACGATAATACTCGTCCGGGGTTTCTGCAGGGAAACGACGAATTCCTGGTGCACTTTGACCGGGGTGACGTCGCCTGGTTGCGTGGCTATTGCAATCTGCTGAGTGCCGCCATTGAAGGGTATCGCGCGGTGGATGAATCGGCCGGCTTCACACAACGCGTCAGCCGCGTTTTTCCACGTGTGGAATCCTCCGAAGACCCGCCGAGGGAACGCTGGTGGGAAGATGGTCTGGCAATCACTGATCCCATCCGCATGGGTCGCCTGCGTCAGCATTTGGTCGCTGTGTGTCGGCTGAACGAAGAGACGTGGGCACACATTCGCGCGGAAACCGACGACAACCACGAGTGGCTGCCGCACCCAAAACAAACAGACATGCTGGGCATGCCGCTGGATGACAGCCGGATTGACATCTGGCTGGCAACCATGAAGCATTTGGAAGAATTACTGACAGGCGAACGACTGGTCCCGTCGGCGCTGCTGCAGTTCATCTCCCGCAATAATCAGCCCAACATGGGACTCAATCTGGCCAAACTGCTCGACAACCCTCCGCGCGATCTGCTCAATCTAAGACGACTGTCAACGGAAGGAGTCAGCAACGCATTTTTGGAATCCGAAACCGATCGTGAAGTGATGGACCTGGCCGTGATCTTCCGCGTATCGCAGGTGTTCAGCGGACCATTCGGTGTATTCCAGGCAGCCAGGCTCAACTGAGAGATCCTGCAGGGCGAACAGTCTTACAGGGTCGGGCTTCCGGCATCCATCGGCTCTTCCGCCAGTTTTCCCGGCTGCCGAGAATTCTGGCGATCTGTCTCGTGCTTTTCCCTCGAAATCTGGTAACAATTGAGCGATGCGATCGGGGCGAACAGCATGCCGCAAGGCAAGCTGCATTCACAGTGCAATGTGAACCTGTCATCGCTATTTTTTTTGCGATGTCACCGAGGCATGGCAGTCACAATTATCACCTCTCGAAGCAGCGACTGGCCTTTCGAAATCCCGGGCGTCCGGCATCTCGACGCATGGTCCTATTTGACGCAGTCAGAGGAAACGGATCAGGATCGCTCCCACCGGGTCATCAATCTTTGCCGAGCGCAAAACTATCAGAGTGTCGGGTATTACGTTTCGCTGCTGGCCGAGGCTCGAGGGCATCGGCCAACACCCAGTGTGATGACACTGCAGGACTTGCGGAATCGTTCCTTCAAACAGCTGCTCTCCGACGACCTTGACAAACTGATCCAAAAGAGTCTGCGATCTCTGCACTCTGAAGAGTTCTCGCTCAGCGTCTACTTCGGACGCAATCTGGCCCGTCGCTATGATCGACTTGCCAGACACCTGTTCAATCTGCTGCCAATCCCACTCGCACGCTACGACTTTGTTCGTCGTGATTCTCACTGGTCGATTCGTCGAGTGGTCCCGTTGGCGGTCCGCGACACGCCCGAAGCTCATCAGGAATTCCTCCAACAGGCAGCCACCGTCTACTTCCTTGGACGTTCCTCTGCTGTGCGATCGCCCAAGCGTTCCCGATTCGATATGGCAATCCTGCACAATCCGGAGGAAGGGCTGAATTCGCCATCAGACCCTGCTGCGATCAAGCGTCTGCAGCGTGTCGCGCGAGACGTGGGGGTTTACTGTGAGCTCATCACCAAAGACGACAGCACACGATTGCTGGAATTTGACTCCCTCTTCATCCGGGAGACCACTGCAGTCAATCATCACACATGGAAACTGGCTCGCAGAGCAGCCCGCGAGGGACTGGTTGTGATTGATGACCCGGTCTCAATCCTGCGGTGCACCAACAAGGTGTACCTGATGGAAATGCTGACCCGCAGCAGGATTGACACGCCGCGGTCCCTGCTGGTTCATCGAGATAATGCCGCCCGGATCGGGGCGGAACTCGGATACCCGTGTGTGCTCAAGAAACCGGACAGTTCGTTCTCCATGGGTGTCGTGAAAGTACATTCGCCATCCGAATTGCAGGAACGGGTCCGCGAATTCATTGGGGAATCCGAACTGATCGTAGGCCAGGAATATCTGCCAACCGACTTTGACTGGCGGATTGGAATTCTTGATCGACAGCCGCTTTTTGCCTGCCGCTACTATATGGCACCGGGGCACTGGCAGGTGATCGCGCAACACAAGACCGGAAGCGGGCGTTACGGCGACTTTGAGACTTTGCCAGTCGAAATGGCACCGCCCAAAGCTGTTCGAGCGGCACTGCGGGCCGCTAACCTGATCGGCGACGGTCTTTATGGCGTCGATGTCAAGGAAACTGACGGGCGATTCGTAGTCATCGAAGTGAATGACAATCCCAACCTGAATTCCGGTGTGGAAGACGCCGTGCTGCGGGACGAACTGTACCGGCGGCTGATCACCGTCTTTATTCGTCGAATGGAAGAAAAACGTGCCCGCGCCGGATACTGATCAGTCGTCTGACGACACCCTTGCCAACTCCACATCCTGCGGCACAGAGACCGTGGCGGACATGCAAAGTGCACCGGCTGCCCATTCACTGTTCAGCGTGATTGGCGTGGAACTTGAATACATGATTGTTGATCGTCAGACAATGCAGATCAGCCCGCACGCCGACCGCCTGCTGGAAACAGCAGTCGGACTCCCTGCTTCCGACTGCGAACGCGGCATCATCTCGTGGAGCAACGAACTGCCGTTGCACGTGATCGAACTCAAGACCGCTCAGCCAGCGACGACGACCACAGGACTCAGCCTGTCGTTTCAGTCCAGTGTGCTGGAAATCAACCAGCACCTGTCCTCGTTCTCACCGGAGTTGTGTCTGTTGCCTGGCGGCATGCACCCGTGGATGAACCCAACTTCAGAGACTCGGCTCTGGCCACATGAATGCGGACAGGTCTACCAGGCATTCCACCGCATTTTCGATTGCAGCGGTCATGGCTGGTCCAATCTGCAAAGTACCCATATCAATCTTCCCTTTGCGAACGACGACGAATTTGCTCGCCTGCACGCTGCTGTCCGCCTGCTGCTGCCGCTGCTGCCTGCTCTTGCAGCATCGTCACCCGTTGTGGATGGACGGCTCACCGACCAACTCGATAATCGACTCTGGTATTACCGCAGAAACTCCGCCGCCGTTCCGCAGGTCAACGGACTCGTCATTCCGGAACCGGCAGTCAGCGAAGCGGATTACAACCGGAAGATTCTGCAGCCAATGTATGCGGCAATCCAACCTCTTGACCCGGAAGGACATTTGCAGCATCCCTTCCTGAACGCTCATGGAGCCATCGCCCGGTTCGATCGCGGCTCCATTGAGATCCGTCTGCTCGATATTCAGGAATGCCCCATCGCGGATCTGGCTGTCGTGCAGCTGATCGTTGCCGTCCTGCAGGAACTCACCAGCGAGCGTTGGAGCGATCAGCACCAACACAATGCAGTGCCGACACAACAGCTCGCTGAGTTGCTGCGGCAATCCACTGCCGCGGCCGAGGACACGCTCATAACGGATCCAGATTTGCTGTCACTGTTTGGTTACCCCCACCCCTCGGTGCGCGCCGGAGACCTCTGGAAACACCTCGCCGACTGCTCCACCATGGGAGGCTCTGCGGAGGAAGCGTCTGCGATCAGCCTGATTCTTACCGAGGGAAGTCTGGCCAGCCGTCTTCGAAGATCAGTCCTCGCAACGGACATGACAAGGCCAGCACTCACCGCAATCTGGACGGAACTGGCATCCTGCCTGCAGCACAATCGCATGTTTCGATCCCACCAACTCTGAATTCACTCTGCTGCGTGATGCAGTGCATTGCCAGGACATTCACACAGTTGCTAAGCTCAAACCATGATGTGGAGCCGGGATGAACTTCCGAGATCCGTTCAACAGAGTGTCTCCCCTCTTTCCAGGAGAATCCCGTGAGATCCGCATTGGTTCTGATTCTGCTGACTGTTGGCTCCGTCGTCCCCGTTTCGGCACAGAATTTGGTCAACGACGTGCCCCTGCTGAATGTCACCGAGGGACAACTGCCTAATGATACGGCGTTTGACGGACGGTCAGCACTCACCATCGTCGCTGCCCCCTGGGATGTAACGCAAAAAGCACTTCGTGTTCAGTATGCTGCAGGCGACTCCTTCGGACTGGCACGCGGGGCCGGTCAGCGCGACTGGAGTCGTTTTCGAGCGTTGACTGTTTCCATCTGGAATCCGGGCGACACTCCTGTCAGTCTTGCTTTTGTCATCAAACATGCCCGGTCTCGCAACGTCAGCACGCGAGTCGAACAGACCCTGCAATGCAGGAAGGGAATCAACGACTTCCGCTGGATCCTGAAAGAACTCACCAACGGGGACGGATCAACGCCCGATTTCAGCGAGATTACTCACTGGTACTTTGCAAACCCCGGAAATCAGACGCCGCTGTTGTTCTTCTCCGATGTACTGCTGCATGAATCAGGCCAGCCACAACAAGATCAAGCCGCAGCAGGCCGGTGGATCAGTCCTGCGCGCGTCAAGCGTCTGCAGCAGGCCACACTGCCCGCAATCACCGCCCCCGTGGAA
>JAFMMM010000392.1 GCA_017859815.1 Planctomycetota bacterium
CGACAACGGTCCGGAGTTCATCGCCAACGCGATTCAGCAATGGCTTGAGCTCGTGAATGTGGAGACGCTCTACATCGCGCCGGGGGCTCCCTGGGAGAACGGCTACGCTGAGAGCTTCCACAGCCGATTCCGGGATGAATTCTTGGAGATGGAAGAGTTTGAGAGTCTGGGTGCCGCTCGTCGCCTGACGGCGGCTTGGAAGGACGACTACAACTTGTTTCGGCCGCACAGTTCGTTGGGGTACCTGACCCCGGCGGAGTTCGCGGCCCGCTGGATTGCTTCCGCTTCGGAGCCTGCTTCGGCTACGCCTCAGCCTGCTCCTGCGCTCCAGCAATCCAGCGAAGATTACCCAACCCGACCTTCATAACGAGTGGTACAGGTTTTTGAGGCAGGTCAATCCGACTAATCGAGAATCCCATCCCAAAACATGAGCTGGCCGTCAACTGCCTTTACCGCCTTGACGTCACCGTCCTGAGATACAATCAAACCAACCGCCTGTTCGCATTTGTGGCAAATCGAAAATACCGATTGATGTCGCAGTCCCCAATGGTCACACAAATGCTCGCTGTCAGATTGAGCATCCAGCGCTGTTGTTCCCGGCGGCAATAGCACAGGAAATCTGACGCCAAACCCCTGAATTCGCAAATGATCATCGAGGAGAACTGCCCCGTCGGCCGCCGCTAGCAAGCTGATTCGACTTATCCCACGAATCAACTGACGGCTGGTCCGGTGAAGTTCAAGTCGAGCCCGGCATTTCTCCAATTCGGTGACGGTTCCACAGTCCGAATCAAATTCACGCAACGAGTCATCGAGAGTTATGTAGGCCAAGAACGCGCCAGCAAGGCCGGCATCCTCGAATACGTTATAGGTAACGTGGGCGAGTCGCTCGATAAGTGGTATTCGAGAGACCACAACACTACCTCCATGTCGCGTCACGCGGATCCGTTTAAGAATTGCTAGGAGTGAGGTCGTGTAGATGTTCAACAGCGTTCGATGTCCGACGTCTTCCTCCGCAGATTCCGACGAATCTTCATGCTGGATGGAATTCACAAAGTCGCCAATTAGTTGGTGAAAGAATCTTCCGAGCGGATTCTGCATGGATTGAAACAGATCGTCCCGGGGCAAGGTGATCCGTCCATCTCGTAGTTGTACCAACCCAGTGGACCCTTGATAGATCGTCAGTGCTCCCGGGCGTTCAATCGTGATCATCAGGCAATCGGGAGGGAAATCCGCGAGTTGAATCGGAACTCCGGGCGGGTCGCCCGCAGAATGTTGTACCCAGGAGTGGCCGTAATCGAAGAATCCCCAGACATGCAGCCGTCCGCCCAATTGATCGCAACCGATCACGGTTTGTCCGTGCTGTGTCACGGGCGACAAGCGAACGAGTTCGGAATCAGTCAAGACAACGGGACTGCTGAGACGTAAAGCGCCTTCTGGAACGTTTGCGCAGGCAGCGTAGGCCACAACGCATTGGACGGCACGCTGTTCGATTGTCCGAAAGGATGCGTGGTAGCAGGTTTCGATTAGTATTTGGAGATTACGATCACCGGGCAACGCAAACCCTTGTTCAACCACGGGTTTCCATCGGGTCTTGATGGGATCGATCAAATCGCTCGGAAAGGCGAAAGCAGTCATGACTCACTGTTCCTTCCTTCTTGAGCGACAGGGCGGCCGATGTCTCAGTACGCGCGAGGCAGTTTCAGGACCACGCGACCGATGGATTTACTTGACGCTGGCCACCCGTCAATAGCTCGACGTCTCGAAACGACCGCGGTGGACAGAACCGAGGCGCCCCCGAAACCACAACGGGCACGAAATAAGCGCGGTCGTGCCATTCGCGCGCGACACGATTACCGGGGGCAGGTCAGTCATGATTGCTTGCTTTATCCGTGTGCCGGCGACTGCGATGTCAACACCTCGATGCGCGTCACCACCGCAGGTCATTTTTGCACATGGCTTGTTTTGATGGATGCCGATCGTCGCGAATCCTCCTTCACGGTCCCTTTGTCTGTGTGAAGGCTAACATTGCGAATAGGTGTCGTTCGATGTTCGCAGTGATGTCATCAAGCGGCAGATTGCTCAGGCTGCTTGTCGAGAATGGATTCTCAAGCTCCACGCCAATCTGATCGAGCGTCAGCAGAGGGTAGGCGATAACCATCGTGAGAATGGGAATAAACCATACCGTTTCCATCAGATGAATTAACGACACTGGCAACAACAACAGAAACAGGAGGATGAAACGCCGGATCGTAATGGAATAGATCCGTGGTAAGGGAGTCGCCAGGATTCGTTCGCAGGCCCCGATATGGTCAATCAACAAAGCACGCTCTCGATCAATCTGGATGAACGCAAACCTGTCCATACCGAACCTCTCCGTTGCTTCCACCAGCAGATCACCGAGTTGCCACGCCACGAGACTCGGCATATGGTCCACTTTGGCAAACTGTGCCTCGTGATCTATTCCGACTAAGTTGGCGACTTCAGACGAAGACCGTTCCCCTCTGAGACTATGCCGAGCTGAATGCGAAAAAGCCGCAGTCCACCGAACAAAACGCTCTCTCCATTCCGTGTCATGTGGCCCATAGGCCATTGCACTGATGACAAGATTCCGCGACTGATTAACCATGCCTCCCCAAAGGATGCGGGCTTCCCACCATCGGTCGTATCCAGCGTTCAAGCGAATAACAAGAAGAATCCCCAAGACCGCGCCAGCGAATCCGAACGGGCTGATGTCGAGCGTGAAGGAAACGTCGAAAATACGTTGCGCCAGCCAAGCAAGGCCACAGACGATGCTGGCAAGTAAGCCGAAAGACAAAATGGATGGCAGAACATGGATCGTCACAGATCCTTGAAGAGCGATTGCCTCCTGCCAGAACCCCTCGCGGGTTTGGTAACTTCTCATTGAATCCTGTCCTGAAGTTGGGTCGGATGATCTGAGTCGGAATTCGTCAGAACAGTGCGATCAATGCGAGAGCCGGAGCAAGTGACAAACAAAGTGTCGAGACGCTGTCCCTTCTCCACAGTCTCGAATCGCTTTCGCTGTGACAGAAAAATTTCTTTCTGAAAACGATGAATGCCGTCGATCAGTTTTTGCACTGCTTTTCTCCGTAAATTCAGATCCACCGACGCACAGACTGCAGCCTAGAACCAGTTTCGCTGTGTTGAGAGAAGAAGTGCATTGTCAGTTCTCAGCAAACGCCGCCCCAAATGGTCGAATCTACGCATGTTCGGCAAGCACAACTCGTTCTTGAAACGACCTCTACGTTCTCAGCAAGGCGATCGCATGACGCAAAACATCGCTACGTGTGAGTTGGCCGATCAATTTGCCCTCTTCCAAGACGGCAAACCGACGAAAAGGAGATTCGAAGAACGACTGGGCAATCGAAAATAGGTCCAATTCGGAATCGATGGTGCACGATTCCAAGTCGGCAAAGGTTGACACATTGTGCTCTGAGAGCGTCCCCAATGTCGCTCGATGCGTCTCAGCAATCGGCATTCTCGCTCCGCGCTCAGTGTTCGGCTCGTCAAGGTGGCACCGTATGATACTCACAAGTGTCTTGTTGGAATTCAGTAGGTCGCGACGCGAAATTTGACCGACGAGATTCTCGCCGCGCATCACCGGCAAACGACCGAAAGCCGTTTCGACGAAGATCTCCGCAATCTTGCGTATGTCCAGATCAGGGTCGATCAACCGATTGCCGTCCTCATCAACAAACTGACCAACCTGGCCGGACGGAATTCCACTGTAAGCAGCTTCGATGATGAAGCCGAGGCACGTCTTTTCGGAGAAGACGCCTTGAAACGTTCCTGTTGCACTGATTACTGGAGCGCTGGAAAAACCGTTCGCCAATAACACGGACATTGCGTCGAAAACATTGTCTTGGGGAGTCAGCGTGAGCAACCTCTGTCGAGGAACCATGACATCGGATGCGACCAGCGGTTTCGTGTTGTGGGAGTCGGGCAGATTGTTGATGGACGCCAATACGCGGATACAGCACTTCTCTGAAAACATCCCCCAGTATTTCCCAGATTCGTCAACGATTGGAATCTCCGACTGCCGCTGCGACAAGATCTTATGTATCGCAACTGGGATAGACGTATCTGGCGCTACGGTGAGCGGCTTTGGCGTCATAATGTCCCTGGCGTTCGGCGCTTGCGTCCGTGTCCATTGAGTCATCGTTCGGCACTCCTAAAGACAGCAGATAGGAAAAACGGGCAATCGCATCAAAACCGTACGGCGCATGAGGAAAACGGTTGATGAAACGATCTCGATCGTAAATCGACGCGGGGTGTCGAATCCTGCAGTCGAGTCAGGGAGCCGATAGTTGCTGCGCGAGTCAAACGGAATTAGTTGTCCGTTGAAGCTCAGTCGAATCTCAATATTCGCCGAACCTGAAACCCCGGCCTCTCTCAGGTCATTCTGACCAACGCTTAACCTTCACCGCCAATATCAATTTCAAATGCACTTGTCGAATCAAGATGGTCGACCAGGTCTGTGTCGCCTTCGATGCCGTACGCCGCTTTCGACAGATCAAACATGTTTTTGACCTGCTCGAAAGAGAGGGCACGTGAGGCCATGAGCCCACATTGAATGAAGCCAATCCAACGGTGCAACTTGGTTGTCGGCCAGTCGTCTGCGTGCGATTCGATTTGATCACACATCCAAAGCAAATGCTTGGTGTGGAGAGGCTGCGGCAGGTGACTTGAATCACAGGGCGCTTCTCTTAAGCAGTCCCGACATTGTTCGGCCATGGCTGCAACTAACATGCGGTCATTGCCCATGAGAAAGCTCCTGTCACGGGGGTAATTTGGTTCTAATCGCCTGAGATGGCTTCGACGAATCTCGTTCGGTCATCGTGTCTGGAAAACGAC
>JAFMMM010000393.1 GCA_017859815.1 Planctomycetota bacterium
TTCGTGGGTCGCATTTGCTGAGAGAAACTTCTGCAGAGAGGCTTCCGCGGCCGCCAGCCGCTGCTCGCGGTCAGCAGCCACACGTGACTGTGCCCCCCACTGCTTCAATGTCAGACCCAGTTCGAAATCAAGCACATTGCGAACGTCCGGATCCACCCCGGAGCGGGTCATAACCTGATTGAGGTAGTCGGCAGCGGAGTCGTAGTAGCCACGCTCCCGCAGTCCCGCAACAAATTCAAGAATCGGTTCGTCTGCTCGACTGGCGGCGTTGCCGCAGATCCAGACGACAATCAGGAACAGTGCCCGAAAAGTCAGGTACCGGCCAAAACAAGTAAGACCACCTCCGAAAAGGGAGGCCTGCGAACCTGCCTGCATATCAAATCCCCGCGCGCAATCACTTCGAGCTGTCGGAAAACAACAGGCCCTGATCCAGTGACATTTGTCTTCTACCTGCAGCCTGTGCAAACGGCTTCCACTGCGAGGAAAACCGCGACTGAGCCGCAACGCTAAAACAAGTGACGATTTCCTCCCGCAAGACAAGGTGGCGGAATCAGAAACCTCACTTCAAATCAGCATACGAACAGCAGAGCGATGTGGCAAACATACGGCGAATCGGAAAGACTGCACTGGGGAAGAAAGTTCGGCGCAGCTACAGTAAATGCTGAAACTTCTCTGCCGTTGACGGCTCGTATCCCTGAATTCCGCTCGAATCCGTGCCCTTCGCGGCAATCCGCAGGGGACTCATTACAAACGTCAACGGCGATTCCTGGATTCTCCACACAGTACGCTTTAGAAAAGGTATGGGGATGAGCGATGCCGCCCGACCCAGTCTCGTTTCTGCCGAGACCGACCGTGACCTGCCTCGGCACGTCCGCAATGGTTTCATGCGGTACCGAAACTTTCAGCCGCTGACTCAGGGCGGTGAAGCTGTGCTGCGAACCTGCGAGGATGAAAATCTCGGTCGCACTGTGGTCATGAAAACCCTGCAACCCCAGTTTCAGAACCTCGAAACATACCGCAAGCGATTTCTTCGTGAAGCCCGGGTGACCGCCCAGATTCCGCACCCCTGTACGATCCCGGTCTATGAATTGAGCCGTGATTCAGAGGCGAATGCCTATTTCACCATGAAGCGACTGCAGGGGCGCGATCTGTCAGACATCCTTGACCAGATCTCGGAAGGGGACGCGGCGACCATTGAGCAATTCCCACTGGAGACCCTGATTAATGCACTGATCCACTGCGCTCAGTGCCTGTCATACGCTCACCAACATGGCGTCGTACACCGCGACATGAAGCCCGCCAACATCATGATCGGGCAGTACGGGGAAATCATGGTCATGGATTGGGGGCTGGCGATGGTCTCAAGTATGAGCGACAACGATGAGGTCGGAGCACTGCTGCGAAGCGGACAGCAAACAATCCCCGGTCGTCTGACCGGGCGAGGAGACGTTCAGGGGACACCCTATTACATGTCTCCCGAGCAGGCGGTCGAAACCGGTGACGTTGATGAACGCACCGATATCTACAACATGGGGATTATCCTGTTTGAAGTGCTGACTAATCGCAGTTTCATGTCCGGTCGTAACTTCAAGGAAATCAAACGCAAGCTGCTGGAAAGCCCTGTCACTTCGCCAATCTCCGCTGCTCCCGAACGCTCGATCGCGCGGGAGTTCAATGCGATCTGCGTGAAAGCACTGCAGCGGGAACCCAAAGATCGATACCAGACAATGTGTGAAATGGAGAACGATCTCCGTGCCGCACTGCTGGGCCAGATGGTCTCTGTTTATGAAGAACCGCTGTGGATGCGCGTGATCCGATTCCGTGAGAAGAAACTGCTCTGCTTCGCATCGTTGGCCTGGGCCGTCGTCGGATTCGCTGTCTGCCTGGCCATGCTGTCGGTGCTTGGAATGATCTTCTGATCAAGCCAAACCAGGAAAGACAACTTCACTCCGGGATACCGGAAGGCGGCGCACAGCGGCAGATTTCGCCGCCAGCCGCGATCGGCGGCCATTCCTGCCCGCGCACGGAGTGACTGTTCCGCCTCCCTGCCAATTCTCGCCAGGCTCGTCTCCCAGTGACCGCCGTGGCTGCGGTATGGTCCTGAGAAGGACATCCGCTGCAATCTGCCCGCGGACGTCAATCTATCTCTCAATCCGTAGCAGAGGATGCATCCGTGAACACAACGGATCTGCAGAGCGATCGCGCCCAAACAGTTTCCTTGTCGCCCCCCGGAACAGCATTGTGGCCAGCCGTCGCCGCAGGATCGTTGGCAGCAGCAGCGTTGTTTGCCTTCATCATTCCGGGACTTTCGGAATCCTCGGCAGCCGGACCATTTCTGGAACGATACTTTTCCGGACATCCACTGCAGAAGTTCACAACACTCATTTTCTGCATTGGCATTGCCGTCCCGGCGGGAAGATTGCTGGCCTTGCCGAGACAAAGAAAAGCACTGGCGGCAATGCAAACTTTCTGCGGAGACTCCGGCTGGCCCGGAGAGACGTCGCCCGGACAGGCACGCGAACAATTGGCACAGTGGCTGAGTACATCGCAGACCGCTCGCTTCCACAGGACCTTCGTCGGACACAGACTGTCACAACTCACACGGTTCCTGTCACATCGCCGCAGTGGATCTGTTGCAGACCATCTGCGATATCTGGCTGAACTTGCTGTTGAACAACTGGTGCAGAGCTACCACCTGGTCCGTACTGTCACCTGGGCCGTTCCCATCATCGGATTCCTCGGAACAGTGATTGGGATCACCATGGCCATCGCCAACGTGACGCCCGAACAGCTCGACTCATCACTGCCGGAAGTCACTTCAGGACTGGCCGTTGCTTTCGACACAACGGCCCAGGCTCTGGGACTTTCATTGATGCTTGTCTTTGCCACGTTCCTTGCAGAACGCAGTGAGCAACGACTGCTCAGCGATGTCGAACAGTTTGGCGTCGATGTGCTGCAGCCAACTTTCAGCAGTGAATCCACCGCCGGAAGAAATCCGGAAGAAGCTCTTATTGCTCCGGTCCGCGAGCAGCTGAACCAGTGGACCGGCGCAATCGCAGAACTGCAACAAAACTGGCAGTCCACTTTGCTGGAACAGACGCAGGCACTGTCAGTTACGTTTTCCGGCGAAACTGAGCTGACTCTGCAGCAACACAGACAACAGTTGGAACTGACAAAGGATCAGTACGCCGAAACCCTGCAGAGATCAGCCGAACAACTCTCCGAGAAGTTCCAGCAGTCCATGGGTCAGTTCGCGGTTCGCATGGAAGCGTGGCAAAGTGCTCTGCTGGCAAGTTCGCAGGATGCTGCAGCGCAGTCGGAGTCGCTGCATCAACTTGGCCAGACAATGCTGCAACTGACCGAGGCGGAAGAGCGACTGGCGTCTCTTCAGAGTCAGCTCAACCGGAGCCTGGAATCTACACAGGTTGTCAATTCGCTGGAGCAGGCCATCTCCAGTTTGAATGCCGCAGTTGCCATGCTTTCCACGAAGGTCAGCCCCCGGGCAGCTGCCTGATCCCATTACGGCTTACGGCCCGGTTCGTTGACAGGATTTTTTGTTTCAGCTTTCAGGCGATCAAATCACTGTTGTGATACTGATTGAAATCGGCCGTCTCCATGGCCAGACCAAAACCCGGCAACCCCGTTTCTCTGTTCCCATTCCTTGCAGTTCTTGTCTGCGCTATGGGCAGTCTGATTCTGCTGCTGCTGGTCATGACTCGCAAGATTCGCGATGACCGGAATCAGCAATCTCCCACTGTTACTGTGCAGGTGCAGTCTGTTCAGACTCCCGATTTTCAACCGGCAATTGATCTGTTGACCAGCGAGATCGCTGAGGTTGCCGGCGAGCTGCAGGGAATGCGGGAAGATGAACGCCGGCTGCGCACACAGATTGCTGTTCTGCGGCAACAACGAGACAACCGGAAACTCCAGCTCAGTCAGTTACAAGACCAGCTGGATCTGGTGCCACCGGTGGACACCAGTCTCGCAGCCTTCGAAGACTCCTCAACGAGCCTCGAAGACAGAGAACAGCAACTGCTGTTGCAGTTAACGAAGCTTGAAGCCGAACTGCTCCAAAAGCAGGAGAATTTGCGCAGCGTTGAAACGGAAGTAGCGGCGGCCGAAATCCTGCTGCAGGAACGCCGTTCGGCACTGCTGTCACTGCGGGAACAGGCCGCTGAAAATGCCGCAGCAACGGCAATCGCTTCTGAACCCGGAATGCAACTCGATTTCACTGGAAGTACAGGAACTTCACGCACGCCCGTCGTTGTCAACGTGACCGAAGACGGGTTTGAGTTTCTCCCCGGAGGCCCGACCATCGGTCTCGAGGAAATGAAGAGTTTTCCGGTTCGGGACAACCCCCTGCTGTCTGCTGTGCTGGCGATCGATCGCATCCGCAGCGGCGATTCTCTGACAAGTGAGCCCTATGTTCTCCTGCTGGTGAGACCCGGCGGAAGCCTGCCATTCTATGCCGCGCAAAGGACACTGGGAGAATCCGAGATTCACTTTGGGTACGAACTGCTGGAACCTGAGCAGGTCGTTGAACTCGGCAGTCCGTCAGCCGAAGAACAACTGGCGGCGAAACTGGCGGTCCAGGAATGTCTGCTCCGCCGCGAACGACTCTATTCGAAACTCTTTGCACTGGCGGAAAAGAACAAAGGCAGTCCATCTTCAGACGAGGCAGGCGAGCCGGTCCGCCGAATGGAAATCAGACCTGATGGCCGCGTGGTGGAATCGTGGGGTGGACGAAGCGGTGCAACTGAGGGGCGGTACTACGCCGGTGGAGTCGCACCACCGCCGTCTTTTTTCAAAAATCGAGCTCGGAATTCGATTGCTGCAGGTGCCCTGGCGGGACCACGGTCAGCG
>JAFMMM010000394.1 GCA_017859815.1 Planctomycetota bacterium
AGCGGCGCAGGGGGACAGAAAGTCAATAAGACAGAATCGGCCATTCGCCTGACACATATTCCAACAGGCGTTGTCGCAGCCTGTCAGAATGAACGAAGTCAGCATCAGAACCGTGCGACAGCTCGAAAAATGCTGATGGCCAAGCTGTACCAGATCGAAATCGAAAGACGTGAATCGGCCGTAGCAGCCAAGCATGATGAAAAGTCAAAGATCGGATTCGGCGGACAGACTGTCAGGAATTACGTTCTATATCCGGATCAGTTTGTCAAAGATGTTCGCAGTGGGCTTAAAGTCGGCAACCCGTCCGTTGTTCTCGATGGAGAACTTGATCCATTGCTGGAGGCCTACCTCCGCTGGACCCTGAATGAACAGTCGCCCGCCGAAGATGAGCTTGCCTGATGGCATCTGCAGAACAATCCCGGATCAAGTTTCTGCGGATGCACGGCTGCGGGAATGACTATGTATTCATCGACTGTTTGTCTGCTTCCGCACCTCAGCAACCGGGCAGGCTGGCCCAACAGCTTTCGGACAGGAATCGCTCTGTCGGAGGCGACGGGCTGGTCCTGATCCTGCCGTCAGTCAATCCAGCAAATGCTGCTCGCATGCAGATGTTTAACGCTGATGGTACCGAAGGCAGACTTTGCGGTAACGCGATCCGCTGCCTCGCGATGTGGCTGCATCAGGAGCGTAACGCAGCAGCAGTCATGACCATTGAAATGGCAGCGCAGCAGATTCGCTGTCAGGTCACCCAATCCAGACCTGACGAAAAGACGGCAAGGGTCTGCCTCACGTTGCCTCCTCCACGAATACTCTCACCTGCCGCATCAGGCTTCCGGAGATATGTTCGCTCCGTAGCGGAAATTCAGCAGCTGATTCCGGAACAGGAAGCAGTGCCACTGCTGGTTGATGTTGGTAACCTGCATCTGATCGTGCCGGTTGCCGATATGGGAATCAGCAATTTTGAGCAGACAGCGAAGATCCTTGAACACAAGGCCGTTCCGGGCAGGCGAGTTAATGTAGAATTTGTCGCCTCGGTTGTTGCAGACAGCTGCGAGATCCGAATTTGGGAACGCGGTACCGGAGAAACTCAGTCCTGTGGTTCAGGGGCCTGTGCCGTGGCTGTTGCGGGAACAGCGACACAATGGTTTCAACAGGGAGACGGCATCTGCGTCCGCTCACCCGGCGGACCGCTGGAGGTTCGGCTGGATGCTTCAGACCAGATTCATCTGGAGGGGGAAGCTGCGGAGTGCTGCCGCGGGATGACCCGGATCCACTAACACAGACGGCGTTCACGACGCCTGATCCAGATTCACAGCAAGGATCATTCAGTGAAACATCGAGCCGGTATTTTGTTGCAGATCATCACCCTGACGCTGCTTCCGTCCATCGTTGTTTATCAGCTGTTCTTCGGATTCAGGCTGATCATTATGCCTGCCAGTCTTGTGGTTGGTATCACACTGTTTTCACTGGGAACATGGCTGCGTGAATCAGGAACCTGATCGCTCCTGACTCACACCTGATGCCTCTGCGTCTGCAGTGGTAGCCGCAGCAATCAGCAGACTTCATGCCTCGTCAAGCAGTTCGACGGCCGGAAACACCTGGCCCTCCAGCATGGAGAGGCTGGCGCCTCCACCAGTGCTGACGTGAGTCACCTGATCAGCAAATCCCAGCTGCTGTATCGCAGCGGCACTGTCTCCTCCTCCGATGATACTGGTCGCAGAACTGTCTGCGATCGCCTGAGCAACCGCACGAGTCCCCTCATCAAACGGCGACATCTCAAAGACACCCATCGGTCCATTCCACACGACCGTCCCGGCGGTACTCACCATTTCGGCATATTTCCGTGCTGTCTCAGGGCCAATATCGAAGCCTTCAAATCCGTCCGGGATCTCCCCTGCGGCAACGACCTGCTTGTTGCAGTCACTGCTGAAATCGTCGCCGCAGTGTGTATCCACCGGCAGAACCAGCTTGTCGCCCCCGCTGGCAATCAACTTTTTGGCAAGCTCAACACGATCCGGCTCAACCATACTGCTGCCAACCTGCCCACCTTTCGCGAGAGCAAAGGTATAGGCCATAGCGCCTCCGATCAGAACCTTGTCGCAAATTCCCAGCAGGTTTTCGATCACCCGAATCTTATCGGAGACTTTCTTGCCACCGAGGATCGCGACAAAAGGTCGCCGCGGGCTGGCAATCGCATCGGAGAGATACTGAATCTCCTTCTGGACAAGGAACCCAACGACGCGTGGCTTTCCTTCCATCGCTGCGGGCACACCAACCATCGACGCATGGCTACGATGGCAGGTTCCGAAAGCATCGTTGCAGTAGATATCAGCAAAGGCTGCGAGGCGAGCGGAAAATTCAGCATCCCCTTTCTTCTCGCCCGGATTAAAGCGCAGGTTTTCCAGCAGGACAACGGCCCCGTCAGTCAACGCAGAGACGTTCACCTCAGCGTCAGCCCCGATGGTGTCCTCGGCAAACGCAACGGGTTGTTCCAGCAGTTCCGCGAGACGAACTGCTGCGGGCCTCAGACTGTAACGCGATGGGTCCTCACCCTCTTTCGGCTGTCCCAGGTGACTGCAAAGAATCAGTTGTCCACCACGGTCAATCACCGAACGGATTGATGGGATTGCTCCACGAATCCGACGGTCATCTGTAATCGCACAGTCTGAATCCAGCGGCACATTAAAATCGACCCGCATCAGAACTTTTCTGCCGCTCACTTCAATGTCACTGATTGATTTTTTGGCCATGGCACCTTACTTGTCAGCAAAATAAAATCTCGCGAATGCGGAAGAACAGCAGTCGCCAGACAAGAATTTTCAGGAATACAAATCAGCATCCGCAGCTGCCGGACGCCCGCCTCCCGATGCTACCGAAATCCCCACACGCTGAACAGCAGCACCGACATTACAACCTGTGGACGGTAATTCACCTGTTCCAATTCTCTGCTGCAGGAAACCGAATCGAAAGACCGAATTCAAGGGAGTTGACCCACCTGCACTTCAGACCTAGAGTGGGATCACAGGTGGAAGGCCTCACCCACCAAACCTCATCCCCTGCCCGGAAAGCAGAACAGACATGCCTGCACCTGACTCCCCTGATAAGCCCCAGAATCAGGAAAGCCAGCCAAATCGCCCTGAACCAAACCGGAAACAACCCAGGAATGACCGCAGTCAGTCCGGCGGCAATTTCTGGTACCTGATGGTGGCCGGGATTCTCTCGGCTGTTCTCTTTTCAGTGCTTTCCCGGGAAGAAAAGGGAGAGAAGGTCGCCTTCAGCGAATTCGTAAAGCAGATCAAATCCGGAGATCTCCCCAGGGAACGAGTCTGGCAACTCAGGATTTCAGAAGACGATCTGACATGGCAGGATCATTCCGCTGACGACATTCTCAGTGGCCAGGCCAGTAACTGGAAAAGCTTCTATACCCCGTTGCTCAGTGCCAGCGACGTAACGCGAGACGAACTTCGACAACTGCTTGATGAAAAGTCCATTTCCTACGGGTTCTCTGAGCCCCCTGCGGAATGGCGTCAACTGCTTCCACTGCTGTTTACCACTCTGTTCCTCGTGGCAGCCCTGATCTTTATCATTCGCCGATTCGGAGGGGCTGGCTCAGCAATGTCCTTCGGACGCAGCCGTGGCAGACTTTATGCACAGGAAGAGGTGCAGGTCACCTTTGAAGATGTCGCCGGTATTGATGAGGCTGTCGAGGAACTCAAGGAAGTAGTCGAGTTCCTGCGCACTCCGCAAAAGTACCAGGTGCTCGGTGGACGTATCCCCCGCGGGGTGCTGTTGGTCGGCCCACCGGGAACCGGAAAAACAATGCTGGCAAAAGCTGTTGCCGGGGAAGCCGGCGTCCCCTTCTTCGGCCTTTCCGGCTCGGACTTTGTCGAGATGTTCGTTGGTGTTGGTGCGGCTCGTGTTCGCGACATGTTCCAGCAGGCTCTGCAAAGAGCCCCCGCCATCATCTTCATCGATGAACTTGACGCGCTCGGTAAGGTCCGTGGAAGCGGTGCGCCAGGTGGCCACGACGAACGCGAACAAACGCTGAACGCACTGCTGGTCGAAATGGATGGTTTTGGCACTGATCAGAGCGTGATTGTGATGGGAGCAACAAACCGCCCCGAAACGCTTGACCCGGCACTGATGAGGCCAGGCAGATTTGATCGTCACGTGCTCGTCGATCGCCCGGATATCAAAGGGCGGGAGAAAATCCTCGGCGTCCACGCACGACAAGTCAAGATGGACGACGCTGTCGATCTGAAGCAGATCGCGAAAATGACACCCGGATTCGTCGGGGCCGACCTCGCAAATCTCGTCAACGAAGCCGCCTTGCTCTCGGCACGCCGTGACGACAAACGCGTCACGATGAAATCATTCGAAGACGGTATCGAACGAGTCATGGCCGGACTGGAAAAGACCTCCAGAATCATCATCGAAGAAATCAAACAGCGTGTCGCCTGTCATGAATGTGGTCACGCGCTCGTCGCGGCCAGCCTCCCCCACACTGATCCGGTTCACAAGATCTCGATTATCCCACGCGGAATGGGTGCCCTCGGCTACATGCTGCAGTTACCGGAGGATGACCGTGAACTCCTGACTCAGGCAGAACTCAAAAGCCGACTGGCAGTGCTGCTGGGGGGGATCGCTGCCGAGCAGATCGTGTACCGGGAAACATCAACCGGGGCACAGAACGACCTGCAGCGTGCGTCAGATATCGCCAGACGAATGGTGACCGAATTCGGTATGAGCCCAAGACTGGGTCGAATGTTCTACAGCGAATCGCAGCGATCACCTTTTCTCAACGGCGGAGGCGGTATGGGTTCCGAATCCATGCACGCCGAAGAAACCCTCCGAG
>JAFMMM010000060.1 GCA_017859815.1 Planctomycetota bacterium
TCGACGGCATAATCAAATTTACGACCACTCTTCAGAATAATCTCAATGGCCTCGGTGTAGGGCAGCCTGACAAACTCTTTGCTGCGAATCGACTCCAGACGATCCATGACGCCCTTGTCGATTCGCTGCGCGAAGAACTCCATATCTTCGGCGCTGTGTTCCAGCACATCATTGACGATGCGTCGAATAAACTCCTCCGCCAGATCCATATTGTCGGTCAGCTCATAGAATGGCATTTCTGGTTCCACCATCCAGAATTCTGCCAGATGCCGCGACGTGTTGCTGTTCTCCGCGCGGAATGTTGGCCCGAACGTATAACAATCCCCGACTGATGTGGCATAGGTTTCCGCTTCCAGCTGCCCGCTGACTGTGAGCGAGGCTGGCTTTCCAAAGAAGTCGAGCTTCCAGTTAATTTCATCGATCTGACGTTTCGCCAGCATGTTCAGGTCCAGTGTCGTCACCTGAAACATCTCCCCGGCCCCTTCGCAGTCAGAAGTCGTAATCACCGGGCTGTTGAGGTACAGGAAGCCACGTTCCTGGAAGAAGGAGTGAATCGACCAGCAGATCTGATTTCGCACTCGCGCGACCGCGCCAAAGGTATTCGTACGCGGACGCAAGTGAGCAATCTCGCGCAGAAACTCCATGGTGTGCCCCTTTTTCTGCAGCGGATATGTGGCCGGGTCAGCCGTTCCAATCACCCGCAGCGACTCCGCGTGCAGCTCTACGCGCTGTCCCTTCCCGGGCGAATCCTTCAACACGCCGTCCACGCTGACACTGGCTCCCGTGGTCACCTGACGGATTGACTCTTCATACCCGTCGATTCCGGCATCCACCACGACCTGCAGATTCTTCAAACAACTGCCATCGTTGAGTTCAATGAACGAAAAACCATTCCGCGAATCACGGCGAGTACGCACCCAGCCTCTCGCTGTCACTCTGCTCTCTGGTTCTCCGTCCTGCAGGATTCTCACAACTCTCGAAACAGCCATTGCTTTTCTTTCGTAAATGCTCACGACAGGCGGCAGGTAACACAAAGTGCTCACACCACCGTTTCACTGCGCAGGCTGGTATTGGACCGTCCTCAACCGCAGAACCGGCGCTGGACAGGACACGAACCTGACTGCTGTGTGTCAATCCGTTGACCAATACTCTCGCCGAAACTCTGTTGACTGCGAAGATCTGTACAGACAGTAAGGTCGTGGTCGTCAGAGCGTCGGTCGGAGTATCTCACTGCTGCCGCAGCCCGGACAAGCCCTGCCCGCTTTTGCAGGGCCGGATTCTGACACCAAACCGCTGGTTTTTCGACCAACGGGGCAGAGAGGTGTCGTTGGCGATCAAACACCATCCGATTCGGCCAAAACAGCCGATCCCGATCAGCTCAGCCCCGGAATGGGGTCGGCCTGATAAACGTGATGCGGACGTCCGACCTCATCCCGCCAGACACCCTCGGGCGGGATGCCCAGTGCCTCATAGATAGTTGCGGCCAGGTTCTCGGGGGTCTGCGGAGCGTCAGCGGGGTACGCACCAATTTCATCAGAACTGCCAATCACGCGACCTCCCGCTACGCCCCCGCCAGCCAGCATCACACTCTGCAATGCTCCCCAGTGATCTCTGCCTGGAAGTGCATAATGTTTTGGCAGCAATGAGATCTTCGGAGTTCGTCCGAACTCACCGGCCACCACCACCAGTGTGTGGTCGAGCTGTCCTGTTTCCTGCAGATCCTCCAGCAACGCAGTCAAAGCACGATCGGTCGGTGGAAACAACTTGTCTCGCAAATGCGGAAAAGCATTTCCATGCGTATCCCATGTTTCATCGTTCCCGAGGTTAACCTGCACCAGATTCACACCCGATTCCACCAGTCGACGCGCCATCAGCAGCGACCAGCCAAATGCATTCTGACCATATCGTCGCTGCACATCTTCACCCGCACGAGTCACATCAAGTGCTTCGCGAATACGGCTGCCGGTGAGCAGAGAAATCGCCCCCTGCCGATGCTGGTCGAATCCGGAAACAGCTGCCGCGTCTTCCAATTTGCGAGTCTGACTTTCGAGAGCCTGCAGCAGTTTCAAACGACTGCCCAGTTGCGGATGAGTCAGTCCATGCGAAAGCTTCAGGCTGGGTGCTTCAAACAGACGCGGATCCGGCTTTCCTCGCTCCTGATGATCAAAACTGAATTCCGGAAATGCACCGTAGGACGTGGCATGAAACGACGCAGCCTCGATGAACCATGGATCCCGACGTTTCCCCATGATTCCGGCATACTGGCCGGGAATCACACGACCGGAGTTGTGCACCAAATGCTCCGGCAGCACCGCCGCCGACGGCAGGTTATTTCGTTCCGCTGTCAGTTCCCGAGCGATCGTGGCGATGGACGGCCAGTCCTGCGGACGTGGCGCCGAGGGATTGAATCCGGGGGGCAAATCACTGCGGCCGGTCAACATGATGTGGTGACCGGCAGAATGTTCGTTGGAAGAATGGGTGACGGAACGACACAGCGACCACAAATTGCTGCGTTGTGCCAGCAGCGGCAGGTGTTCGCAGATGTGCAGGCCCGGAGTGGCGGTGGGGATCGGCGAAAACTCGCCGCGGATTTCAGCAGGAGCCTGCGGCTTCATATCAAAGCTGTCGTGCTGACCCAGTCCCCCGGACAGAAATACAAAGATGCAGGCGCGAAACGGTGGAGCGTTCACACCGGACGCTGTCATTGCGTTGAGCTGATGCTGCCCCAGCCCCAGCAAAGCCAGAGATCCGGCCTCGATTGCGGTCCGGCGAGCGATTCGCGGATGTGGCGGACAGTTGCCCTGCTGTTGCCCCGTGCCTGATTTTGCCACGTCATACTCCCACTGCTGAGGCCGGCCAGCACGAGCTGCCGACAGAAAATCCGGTCACCGCACTCTCATACTCCGCTTAACGACATATCGTCTTCCAGCTTCTCTGTCTGCGAATCATAGAGTGACAATTCCTCCACCAACAAGGCAAAACCTCGTTGAAACAACCGGTATTAGCGGTGTTTTCTCTGGTCAACGGAACGTTCTCGGCCCCGAAATTGTCCCGATTAGCTGCTGCGGTCAGCGGCCAGTTCGATCGAATGCACCGGAACCGTCATTGCGCTCTGGAATTTTCGGCAGTCAGGCACCACAATCGTGCGTGGATTTCAAAGCCTGCAGATGACCTTCCGTCCGGAGACTCTACCTATGCCCGCCCTGTGTACCAGAATCCTGCTGTGCCTGCTTTGCAGCATCTCCCTGACAAACAGCCTGTTTGCCGCTGACAAAGAAAAGTCTCGCGTGCTGATGGTTACTCAGAGTGCCGGTTTCGTCCACGGAAGTGTCAGAAGACCTGCTGACAAATTGGCGCCTGCAGAAATTGCAATGATTCAGCTGGGCCAGAAGACCGGCCTGTTCCAGGTGGACTGCACCCAGGACGTGGCATCTGACTTCACAAAAGAAAATCTGGCGAACTATGACATTGTCATGTTCTACACCACAGGCGAATTGCCGATTTCAGACGCCGATCGCAATTACTTCTTCAACGAATGGCTGAAGAAAAAAGGGCACGGCTTCCTCGGCTTTCATTCCGCAGCCGATACCTACGGAAACTACGAACCCTACTGGGACATGGTGGGTGGCACGTTCAACGGGCACCCATGGAACGCCGGGAACACGGTGACAATCTCCGTTCATGAACCTGACAACGCGCTGATGAAACCATTCGGCGATGAGTTTCAGATTCGCGACGAAATCTACCAGTACAAGAACTGGCAGCCTGAAAAAGTCCGTGTGCTGATGAGTCTGAACATGGCAAAGTGCCAGCCTTCGAAGCCGTATCATGTCCCCGTCTGCTGGATCAAGGATTACGGTGAAGGTCGGGTCTATTTCAACAACCTTGGACACAATGAAGGCTCATGGGGGGATGACCGCTATCTGCAGTCCATTACGCAGGCCATCCACTGGATCCGCGGAGAAGTCGAAGTGGATGCCACACCTAATCCAAAGCTTTCCACAGCCCAGGAAGAAAAAGCCGCTGCGGATGCGGCCGGCAAGTAAGCTCCGTTGATCGTTCGATTCCGGCTTTCATCCGCACAGAACTGCGGGTGAATCCGGACCGAACCACCCTGCTCTCCGGTCCCAGTGACAAGGTGAAACATGCTGACGCTGACAGATCATGATCCCCTCCTCGGCAGACGGAGTTTTTTGACCGCAGGCACACTGGGTCTGGGTGGGCTCAGCCTGAATGGCCTGCTTTCCTCCAGTGCGCAGGCAAAGGATGATTACAGCCGCTCTGGCGTGCTCCGCGATCGTTCCGTCATCTTCCTGTTCCTGCATGGTGGCCCCAGCCAGACGGAAACATTCGATCCCAAAATGACCGCTCCTGTGGGCGTTCAAAGTGCAACCGGCGAATTACAAACGTCCATTCCAGGCGTAACGTTTGGAGGAACATTTCCGCACCTCGCCAGGCTCGCCGATCAACTCAGCATCGTTCGCTCTTTTCAAACCGGCGATGGCAATCACGACATCAAACCGATCGTCGGCAGGAATTCGCTGGACGCGAACCTGGGGTCCGTCTATTCACGCGTGGCAGGCACCAGCCGCACCGACTCCGGTATGCCGACCAACGTCGCGTTGTTCCCGCAGGCTGTTGTCCCCGAGGCACAGCCTGCGGTCAGGAACTTTGGCGACTTCACCTCGGCCGGAACACTCGGCAATGCCTATCGACCGTTCGTTCCAGGAGCTGACGGGGAAGCTCAGCAGAATATGACACTCCAGATTGATCGCAGTCGACTGGAAGATCGCCGACATCTGCTGTCCCGCCTTGATGGCCTGCGGCGAACATTTGATCAGTCTCGCGCGACCTCCGGAATCAACTCCATTCGGGACCAGGCGTTCGAAACAATCACCGGTGGTGTTGCACAGGCATTCGACCTCAGTCAGGAATCGCCCGATGTTGTGCGGCGGTACGACACTGCCGGATTGCTGAGTGCGGACGACATCAGCCGCAAATGGAACAACCACAAGAATTACGTTGACAACGTGCAAAGTCTCGGAAAACTGCTGCTGATGGCACGACGTTTGTGCGAGGCTGGCTGTGGGTTTGTCACCGTCACAACCAACTTCGTCTGGGACATGCACTCGGATGTCAATAATGCCGGTGTGGAAGAGGGTATGAGGTATATGGGCAATCCTCTCGACCACGCCCTTTCCGCTTTCATCGAAGATGTGCGAAATCGCGGCCAGCAGGATCGAATCATGCTGGTGGCCTGTGGTGAAATGGGACGCACTCCCCGAATTAATGCCCGAGGCGGCCGTGATCACTGGGGCCGAATTGCTCCTCTGCTGGTCACCGGAGGCGGTGTTCCCGGCGGACAGATCATCGGTGAATCCAGTCGTGACGCTGGCGAGCCCGCGACCACTCCGTGGGGAATTCCCAATCTGATTTCCACGGTCATTCATTCCGTATTCAATGTGGGCGAATTGCGCCTGGTCCCCGGCGTTCCAAGGGAATTCACGCAACAGCTTGCGGCAGCCCAGCCAATTCCGCAGCTGCTTCCCTAAGTCCGCGACCTGATCTCCTGCGGGCAGCTTGCGGCGTCCTTCCCGTTTCCGAATACATCGCCCACTTTGTTAAGACTGTCGGGCTGATCGCTGACATCCCCCGCACCGTCCCGTAAACTTCGCGACCTGAGCTCGTTACGAAATCGGCTGCATCCTTCTCTCACCGCTGCCCCTCGGCCGCGGGTCCGACGGAAGTTCAGAGGTCTGCCGTTGACACTGGTCAATTCTCAAATCTTTCGCCGGACCATCGGTGCCTTTTTGGTGCTGTCACTGCCCGCCGTATATGCGCTCACGGCAACCATGCAGGCTCGCGTGGAAACGGAAAGTAAACTGGCTCATGAACGAATGGCCTGGCGACAGCTGCAGAGCTTCGCAAACCGAGTTCAGCGTGCCCGGGCTCTTCCCGAAACACTCGAATTAATTACCCAGACCCTGCTCGACGGTCAAACACTGCAGTTACTCCTCAAACAGCAAAGCCAGGTCCTCACAATCGATGGGACGCCGATTACAGACTTCACAGTGAATTCTGTCGTTCGGACTGCCGCACAGCAGCAACGGTCACTGCGTTACATCGTGCCGGACGGTCAGGACCGATCCATGCTCGCTGTCTGCCTCAGACTGGAATGGCAGGCAAATGAGTATTTCCTGATGCTGACCTCCGACCCGGCAGCCTCACTAACGGCTCAGGCCCGCACAGGACGCATGCTTCGCGAAGCCACCGTTGCGGCGTGGATCATTTGCCTCATCTGCCTGATGCTCGCCATCTCCGGGACGACACGCCCAATGCAGCAGATGTCCGACGGTCTGAAGCCCAATGTCGATCGTCACGAAAGAGAAGACATGTTGCTGCAGATCTCCGACCGTCAGGACGAACTGGGAGAAATTTCGGCAGCCCTGTTTCGCCTTGAAAATGAACTGCACACACGAATCAAAACTCTGGAGCAAACTCGCCGACATTCTCAGGGAGCCGTTGACCTGCTCACAGCCGTGCTTGAGTCCATGATCGAAGGCGTGATCGCAACCGACCGCGAACAACGCATGGTATTTCTCAACGGTGGAGCGAGGCGGCTGCTTTCAATCGGCGATTTGATCGGCCCCGGCCACCGGCTTTACGAAGCGGTTCGCATCCCCCCCTTTCTGGACATTGTGCAGGAGGCACTTTCCAGCGGCGAAGCTCGCTCGCTCGAATATCGCAATCCCCGGGACCATGCTCATCACCTGCTCGTCGCAACGCCAATCCTGCAGGGACCTCATGCCGGCGTTGTGGCCGTCATTCGCGATGTTTCCGACGTCCGGCGTCTGGAAGCAATGCGGCGCGATTTCGTGAATGGTGTCTCCCACGAACTCAAGACTCCGCTCACCGTAATTCAGGCCTGCAGCGATACTCTCCGCAACGGCGCGCTGCAGGATCCGCAGTCGGCCGAACGTTTCCTGACCCAAATTGACGAACAGTCGGATCGCCTGTTACAGCTGATTCTGACAATGCTGCAGCTGTCACGTGTGGAATCCGGCAGCGAAATCCTGCGGTTTGAACCAGTGGATCTCGCTCAGATCATCAGGGAAACGACCTCCGATTTTCAAACAATTGCCTCGTCCCGCAACCTGCAGCTGAATTGTCACGACATCGCCCCGATTCTGGTCCGCACTGACCATCAGGCAGCCCGCACCGTAATCGGAAATCTGGTGGACAACGCACTTCGCTATACGCCTGCAGGAGGGACGGTTAGCATCGCCGTGAAGCCTGATGTGCGCGGCGTCAACGTTTCCATTTCCGACTCCGGTGATGGTATCCCGGAAACTCTGCTGGGAAGGATCTTCGAACGATTTTATCGAGTGGAACAGGACCGATCCCGGGAAAAAGGCGGTTCCGGACTGGGGCTCTCCATTGTGAAACATCTTTGCAATTCACTGCATGCCCGCATCTCGGTTGAAAGCACGGTGGGGACAGGAAGTACATTCACAGTCTGGTTCCCACGAGTGCAGACCTCCTCCATCTCTCCAGCCCCGGAAACACGAAAACTCGATCGGCAGCAAGGGGCTGATTGACCCGATGCAGTGGATGACCTACAGTCAGAGCAGGATTTTACGCAGAAAATTCTGCCTTCGCCGCGTGTTCACTTCAGGATTTCCATTGGACGTTGCTTCATCCTCCCCACTGTCATTTCAGGACCTTGGTCTTAATAAGAAGACTCTGACTCGCCTTGCTGAAATTGGTTATGAGTCGCCCAGTCCCATCCAGCGGGAATTCATTCCGATTGCCCTCACCGGAAAAGACTGCATCGGGCAGGCCCGAACCGGCACCGGAAAAACGGCTGCGTTCATGCTGCCGTCACTGGAACTCGTCGACACTCGCGATCGGGTCGTGCAGGTGCTTGTTCTGGCCCCCACACGGGAACTCAGCGAACAGGTCTACGCAGAGTCTCGCAAACTGGCGGCAAACCACTCCACTCGCTTTGCGCTTTGCGTTGGTGGGCGGCCCATGGGACGACAGGTTGACGACCTGCAGGCCGGTGCTCAGATCGTCGTCGGAACGCCTGGCCGTGTGCAGGACCTGATGAAACGGGGCTGCCTGCAGCTGAAAGATCTTGAGATCGTCGTTCTCGATGAAGCTGACCGTATGCTGGATATCGGGTTCCGCCCTGATATCGAACGCATCCTCCGCTCCTGCCCCAAAGATCGCCAAACACTGTTGCTCTCCGCCACCATGGCTCCGGAAGTCGTCAAGCTGGCGACTCGCTATATGGAATCGCCGCAGTCTGTTGATCTTTCCGAAGACAGCGTGGTTGTGGAAACCATCGAACAGTTCTACGCCACTGTGGACGAAGACCGCAAGCTGCCCCTGCTGCTGCGAATCCTCGCCCTCGAAAAGCCAAAACAGGTCATCGTCTTCACCAGAACAAAACGCGGCGCAGACAAGCTCTTTGAGATTTTCTCACGGCGGCTGAAGTCAGATCGCGTGGCATGTATCCATGGTGATCTCCCGCAGCGAAAACGAGACCGCGTTATCCGCACTCTGAGATCCGGACAACTCCGTTTGCTGATCGCAACCGATGTCGTTGGCCGCGGCATTGACGTCAGCGGAATCTCTCATATTATCAATTACGATATTCCCGAATATTGCGACGACTACGTGCATCGCGTCGGCCGCACCGGTCGCCTGTCATCTGACGAAAACGGACGCGCGGTGACGTTCGTGACCCTCGCTCAGGGTGGCGAGCTGACCAACATCGAAAAACGAATCAACGACGTGCTGCCTCAGTACGAAGTGAAGGGGTTCCAGGCATTCCGGCAAAAAGAAAGAACTCGTCGTACAGTCCGACGTTTCGGTCAGCAGGATAAATAGCTGCGGTACAGGGGTTCTCCTGGCGGGTGTGTGCCCCCCCTCGGTCCGCAGCCGACAGGATACCGCCAGTGAATTCTGCCGTCGCTGACAACACAACTGCACTCAAACCCAGCGGCCATCAACTGGGATGGTTCGAGGCATCGCTCCTGTTGATGACACTCGCACCGACACTTGCGGACGCGGTGGCGATTAACCCGCTGCTGGCAGAATGGATCGGTAGCTTCAGGCCACAATTGTCTCTGCTGATCTTTGCAATTCTGCTGGTCGCCGCCATCCGTCGCAGACGCAGACTAAGGTGGTTGATGACACTTCAGTTGCTGTGGCATGTTCAGTACTTCGGCGTCCTGCTGATCCCAGACAGTCAGCCCGTACCATCGACACAAACAGCCGCATTCTCGGTTTGCAGCGTCAACATCAAGGCCGGGAATGATCGCCCGGAACTCCTGTTTCGCAGTCTCCCCAAACAACTGCCCAACCTCCTGACCATCATTGAACTTTCACCGGAGCTGGATCAGTCGCTGCAGAAACGGTTGCATGAAACACATCCGCATCATTTGACGGCCCCCAAAACTCCGGCCTTCTTCGGCATTGGGATCTACAGCCAATACCCGATTCTCGACTCCGACGTGCTCACGTTTGGAGCCTCAGAAGTCCCCACACTCTCCGTTTTGCTGCAGACGCCTGAAGGACCAGTCCGAGTGATTGGCACGCACCCGCCACCTCCGCTGAATTCCGCAATGCTGCGTCTGCGAAACAAGCAACTGTGGGGAATCGCTCAACTCTGTCGCAACTATCGCAGAGAACAGTCATCAGAACCGTTGCTCCTGATCGGAGACCTGAATATCACCCCGTGGGTGTCCACCTGGTCAGGACTGCTGAACGAGAGCAATCTTCAAAACACTCTGAACCGCAGCAATCTGTTTTCCACATGGCGTCCAATGGAACTGCCGGGAGCAGGAATGATCATTGACCACGCGCTCGTCAGCGCAAACCTGACCTGCGTGGAACGACGAGTCCTGCCGGACTGCGGCTCTGACCACCTGCCTTTGTTCACTCGCTACCGCATGCAGAATGCATCGAACCACTGAGATCATTTCAGTCACGACCACATCTCAGCAGATCCACATTTCACCGGATCAACCCGGGAGCAGACGCACTGCGCGAAACCGCAGGAACTGACGCCATATCCCGGAAATGCCGCACCGCGGCGGGGCTGCCCCACAGACGCTGTGTCTCGCAGTATTACTTTGGAATCGCGCCCGATTCATCCTGCTCGGAGTACAGCCTCAGCTCCGGAGTTGTCGTGGAGAGACCCGACTCCGGTTTCGCTGTGGAATCCTTCCGGAACCTTGCATCTCCCGCAGAGGAATAGCGGCGCTGCAGCCCGCGCAGACTCCTGGCGGGAACACGGAATAGAGACCACAGTACTGAACCACCGGCAGGATTCAGAAAAGTGAATGCGATCAACACCATCAGAGCCGCAATCCAAAGCAATGTTCTGCGCAGAGGTGGGTCGCGTCCGACCAAACCCAGTATCTCCGCTCCCCCCGGGCCGAATACCCGAACAGTAGCGGCCGGCGAGGGCGACTTCCTGCGTTCAGGAGGCCGCTTGACGGCGTCCAGCTGTCGGTCCAGCGGACTTCCCTTTGAAACCTGCTGACGACGGTAATCCGCATCCGTTTCCAGCGTGGTCCGAATGCGACTCAGCTGCTCCACATCGCGTTCCAGACGAAGCATCTGCGAGGCATTCTGGTGAACCTGGTCTCTCAGCTGAAACCAACGCAACGCTCCCGGTGCAAGGGCCACAGCAGCGAAGATGATCGCTGCCAGCAGTAGGATCGCCCAGAACGAGACCATTCCCAAAAACAGACCGGCCGTCGAAACCTGCTGTTGCGATTCCGCGGCCGGTGCTGAAATGTCGTCGGAGGCGTCTTCCATTACCCCATTCCGAATGTCGCTGAATCCATCCGAAAATCAGCTGATTGTTCCGCCGTAAACAGCAGTGTCCCCCAGCATCTCTTCAATTCGCAGCAACTGATTGTACTTACAGATTCTGTCTGTTCGACTTGCTGATCCTGTCTTGATCTGTCCGGTTCGAAGTGCAACCGCCAGGTCCGCGATGGTCGTATCTTCAGTTTCGCCGGAGCGATGACTCATCACAGCAGTGTAGCCATGCTGATAAGCAAGTTGAACTGCCTGGATCGTTTCCGTCAGCGTACCGATCTGATTGACCTTGACAAGGATGCTGTTACCGACACCCTTCTGAATACCTTCGGTCAGGCGACTGGAGTTCGTTACGAACAGGTCATCGCCAACCAGCTGGACAGAACTTCCCAGCTCATCGGTCAGCTTTTTCCAGCTGTCCCAGTCATCTTCGGAACAGCCATCTTCGATGGAACAGATGGGATATTTACTTGCCCAACTGGCAAGCAGAGCAACCATTCCGTCGCCGTCCATACTGCCGCCGTCGATCGTGTACTGCCCCGTCTCAGAATTAAAGAACTCAGTGGCGGCACAGTCCATAGCAATCTTGATCTGACTGCCGGCCTCGTAGCCAGCCTTCTCGATCGCCTGCATGATGACTTCCAGCCCCTCTTCGTTGCTTTTCAGATCAGGAGCAAATCCGCCCTCATCACCGACAGCGGTGCTGAGACCGCGGCCAGCCAGAACCTTCTTCAGCTGGTGGAAGATTTCCACGCCGGCACGCAATGCCTCACCGAAAGTGTGGAAACCAAGCGGCATGACCATGAATTCCTGAATGTCCAGGCCATTGTTGGCGTGTGCACCGCCGTTGATGATGTTCATCATTGGAGCTGGCAGACAATTCGCACCAACACCACCCAGATACCGGAACAGCGGTAACTGACAGTGAGCAGCCGCGGCATGGGCGTTTGCCAGTGAACATGCCAGAATCGCATTGGCGCCCAGATTGCCTTTGTTCGGAGTACCGTCGGCTTCCAGCATCACCTCGTCAACGGAGGCCTGGTCCAGGGCATTCATGTCGACCAGCACATCGGCCAGGGCTTCATTCACATTCTCAACAGCCCGCTGCACACCCTTACCGAGATAGCGGTCTGCATTTTCCGCATCACGCAACTCGCAGGCTTCGTGGGCACCCGTGCTGGCACCACTGGGAACCGCTGCACGACCAAAGGAGCCATCCTCCAGTTCGATCTCGACCTCGACCGTTGGATTACCTCGACTGTCGAGAATTTCACGAGCATTCACAGAAGAAATCAGGGATGACATTTGGGAACAGACTCCTGAACAGTTGGAAGAAAAATCAAATCTCACGCCGGACAACACCGCCGACGGACTGCCGACACGGGCTATTTGCCAACAGGCCGAACAGGGGACAGGCCCGCCCCGATATAACCACACACCGCCACTGACCGCAGATGACCGCAGATGACCGCAGACGATTTCTCGCCGCCTCCTTCGCAAAGTGTCGATCAGATGTCGGCTGCCGTTCTGAGGCGTCTCTTCAACGGGACGGTCGTGGTGCTGCCGAAAGCAACCGACCCAGCGACCAGACCCGACCCAGAGCAACGCGATGCAGACAACAGGTGGCCCTGAGGGACATTATTCGCACCGACGATGACTTGCATGGATATTATCGTGTGCAACAAAACATCATCAGATGGAACGAACGTATTCGCAGACGTTTCATACATGGGAATGAAGTCGACACGCAGCCACTCTGGCCACGATTCAGGATGCTCAGGTTTGCCCCCCCCCGACAGAAAAATTCCCATCAGCAGCATTTCCACAGCTCATTAGGTGCCCTGTTTTGAAAAAAAACCTCCGCATTCCTTAAATACAGTCACAGGATGGCATGCGTTTGGTCTTCGCAGACCACCGCCACAGGCAAGGCCTCCTCGACAACTCCCCCGGGAGACAAGCTGATTTGTAACGCCGCAGCAAATGCTGCGTCAGAATCTCCAGCCGGCAACAATTGGGAAATGCTGGTACACGGCAACCGGTGAACGCCTGGTTCGTCTTTCACAGACAAGGGACCTGGCTCAGTGATCCGGCTCCGCGGGTCAGTAGTCCGTTTTCCGGCCACTTTGCTCATCACTCAACAGAAAGCTATGTCCGCACCATGAAAGCACCTATTCGCGTTGCCGTCACAGGCGCAGCCGGTCAAATCGGTTACTCGCTCATCTTCCGCATCGCATCAGGAGAGGTGTTTGGACCTGACCAACCGGTGATTCTCCACCTTGTGGAAATCCCGCCAGTTCTCGCTGCCCTCGACGGTGTCCACATGGAACTCGACGACTGCGCGTTCCCAACGCTCGCCGGCGTTGTAAAAGCTGACAGCGATCATCTGGAAGATGGCTTCCGCGACTGTAACTGGGTGCTCTGTGTGGGAAGTGTCCCTCGCGGCAAGGGCATGGAGCGTGGTGACCTGATCCGCGTCAACGGCCCGATCTTTACCAGTACCGGCCAGGCAATCGCCAATGCAGCCGCCCCCGACGTCCGCGTTGTGGTCGTTGGAAATCCCTGCAATACAAACTGTCTGATCGCCATGAAGAACGCTCCGGGAGTCCCCGCTGATCGCTTCTACGCAATGACAATGCTGGACCAGAACCGTGCCGTCTCCCAACTGGCTCAAAAGGCTGGTGTGGAATCTGCAGCTGTCAGCAATTTGGCGATCTGGGGCAATCACTCCGCGACACAGTACCCGGATTTCTACAACGCTCTGATTCATGGCAAGCCTGTGACCGAGGTCATTACCGATCACGACTGGCTGCAGGGAGATTTCATCAGTACGGTGCAAAAACGCGGCGCAGCGGTAATCGCTGCACGCGGAGCCTCCAGTGCTGCATCGGCGGCAAACGCTCTGCTGGACACTGTCAAGGGCATCATCCGGCCCACACCAGCCGGGACCTGTTTCAGCGCTGCGATTTGCAGCGACGGCAGCTATGGAATCGACGAGGGCCTGATTGTTGGACTGCCTCTGGTCAGCGACGGCCAGACGGTCTCCGTTGTGCCGGGCTTTGAACACACCGAATTTGCCCAGGGAAAAATCGATATCACCGTTGGCGAACTTCGCGAAGAACGAGAATGTGTCAAGGATCTGCTCAACTGATCCCCTGACATTCAGCCTGCCGGAATTCAATTTCCGTATCTGCAAGCACCTCCGCATCCGCGGGGGTGCTTTTTTTATCAGCCAGAACGGCAATGTTCCGCCGCGACAAACAGCATTTCCACCGGAGTCCATCTCCGGTTTCCAGCCAGGCCAAACGCTCCCACAGCCATGTGGACTTGAAAATCGATACAAAATCCAGTCCCATTCTGCTGCGGAGTGTGTCGTCCTGCGGCGTCACTCTGCAGGCGACCGAGCCCCCTCCACTGCCTGACAGGCTGCACTGTCCGCTGTCAGACCGTCGGCCCATTCGTGTCGCACTCCATTCCGATAACCACACTGCCGGAGATCCCGCCATGAGTCAGTTCAATCGTAGACGTTTTCTGAAGACCACATCAGCCGGAGCATCACTGGCTCTGGCACCGGCCATTGGCCGTGCCGGCACTTCCGCCAATGCAAAAATTGGCGTCGCCGTGGTGGGTGTAAACGGTCGCGGCGGCAGTCACATTCAGGAATACCTTCGCGATGACCGTACGGAAATTCGGTACATCGTGGATGTCGATGAAGCGGTTGCGAATCGTCGCTGCGACGACATCGAAAAGTCACAGGGCACTCGCCCACAGCCGGTTGCTGATATGCGTCAGGCATTTGACAGCAAAGACATCGACATTGTCAGTACGGCAACCCCGAATCACTGGCACGCACTCACCGGCATCTGGGCGATGCAGGCCGGCAAGGACGCGTATGTGGAAAAGCCGGTTTGCCATAACGTTTACGAAGGAACAGCACTCATCGCAGCGGCTCGAAAATACGGTCGCATGTGTCAGGTCGGAACTCAGTGCCGATCCAGTAAGGCAGTGATTGACGCAGTGGCCTTTATTCGGTCTGGAGGCATCGGGGAAGTGAACTTTGCCCGCGGCCTGTGCTACAAACGGCGTAAGAGTATCGGAGCTCTCGGTGACTATGAGATTCCTTCAACAGTCAACTTCGACATGTGGAGCGGCCCGGCAACCTTCACCGATCCACGACTGACCCGATCACGATTTCATTACGACTGGCACTGGCAGCGACACTACGGAAACGGTGACCTCGGCAATCAGGGACCGCATCAGACTGATATTGCCCGCTGGGGTCTCGGCGTTGACACCCATCCATCGTCAATCATTTCCTACGCCGGCCGGCTTGGTTACCGCGCTGAACGAAAGGACGACAGCTATGTGGATGCGGGCGATACCGCCAACACCGAAGTTTCCATTTACAACTACGGCGAAAAGTGCATCGTCTTTGAAACTCGCGGCCTGGATGTTTCAAACAGCGACGATGAAGAACTGAACAAACTGTTCCAGAGCACCAGCGGCAACAAGATCGGCGTTGTCTTCTATGGAACCGAAGGCTACGTCGTGCAGGACTCTTACAGTCACTGCTATGTGTACGACAAAGACATGAATGTCATTCGCGAGTTCAAGGGTGGCGGCGACCATTTCCAGAACTTTGTTTCTGCGTGTGAGTCCCGCAAAGTGGAAGACCTGAATGCTGATGTTCGCGAGGGACACCTGTCTGCGGGAGTCAGTCATCTCGGCAACATTTCCTGGTACCTTGCCGAAAAGAACCTGCTCTCCGTCGCCGACATTTCGGCGGAACTGGCAAAAATCCCGTCTCTGGACGACAACGAAGCGACGTTGCAGCGAACCGTGAAGCATCTGCAGAAAAGTGGTGTCGATCCGAATCGCGAAATGCTGGCACTCGGTGCGCACCTCGAGTTCGATCCGGAGAAGGAAGTCTTCACCAATAATGACGCGGCCAACGCGCTGCTGACTCGCGAGTATCGTGCTCCGTATATCTGCCCGCTCGCAGATAAGGTCTGAGACTCGAGGCAGAAAAATCAGCCAGCAGGGCAGCCCGTGTGATGCACATCATACGGGCTGCTCTCGCGTTTAGAGAATGGCCACAGTCAAAAATCCAGCCACACTCCTCCGCCAATCAGGCTCTCTTCCACATCAGTGAATGAATACTGCAGCGAAGGTCCACGATAGTAATTCAGCCCGACTCGCAGGTGACGACCGTTCTCGTCCGCCCTCCAGCCCCAGCCGGCACTCAGATTGAAGCCAGCGTCACCCTTCTGCTCCTCGCGAAACTGAACATGGACTGCAGAGAATGGTGCACCCGCTGTGGGCTGCTCGCGGGGGCCGATCCATTCCCCGCCAAACTGACACTCGTTCGGTTTTGCGCCGCCACCGACGCCAAAGGCATAGCCGTATTCGCCGTAAACTCGAAATTGCTCATCAATATCATAGCTCATCGCCAGCAGCAGCGAGTCCCGCACATAATTCCGCCGCGGATAACCCGGATTCAGCAGCAGGAACTCATCACCCAGATGACTGCTGAGATGCCGATAGCCGGTCCGCAACGCCAGCGGACCGGTTCGCCACGTTCCCCACAATGCCACCAGGTAATCCGATCCGGTGAGTTCTGCACTGTCCTCGAAAGGCAAAATCCGGGCAAATACAGCGCCATCCAGATCCAGCTGGAACTGCTCCGCAAAAGAGTCATCTCTGCCGGTCAGATGGAAGATCCCGGCGCGACCGCCCAGCACTGCATCGCCGTAAGTGTCGTCGGATTTCGAATCAGACATCCACAGCATCTGCATTCGAGGCTCTTTGGGCCCGGCGATGTAGGTTCCGAACAACTGACTGCTCGGAAACAGCGTCAATTGCGTATCGCTTGCACGCACCGGCCGAAACAGATCTGCTGCTGCAAAATCGCGTCGGAAGGACGGAACGGTTGTCGTGTCGCAGGCACTGCTCGGCAGTCGCTTTTCGACATCCATGGTGTATTTGAGTTCGAAATGGTCATCCGCTGCCGCAGCAAATTCCCCAGGCACCGGCATCGGTTCGCCGCCTTCAGCGCACGATGTCAACTGGATGTTCAGCAGTGCAGTAACCACAGCGAGGCACCGGACGGAGTACCACGAAACGCCAGTGATTCCAGGCAAGTTTTTCCGCTGAATCGTTAACACGGCCCGCATCGATTCTCCCGTCACCCCGATCCTGCTTTACCATGATCCTGCGAAGCATCTTCCTGCACCGCGGATGGCGCGGATACGCTCCCTTAACCGGCAGGATCGGCAGTCACGGGGTCGTATCGTGACATTCACAACGTTGTTGCTCATATTTCCAGTGCGAACGATACTGCCGAATGAGTCAGGAAGGAGTTACGACATGTAGCGGTGTGGTAAGCTGGGAAAACTCTGCAGCCACATTTGTGCCGCTGGTCGACAGCCGCCTTCTCAACCGCTGCAAGAAGTTCGGCATCCTGCTAGACTGCGGCACCTGTTCACGACAGGAAATTCCATTCAAGATGAACACAGGGCCTGTCCCTGCAGCAGCTCAGGCCCGGTTTGGAACTCTGGTTATGGTACAGCTTCCAATTACGCCTATGCAGCCGTGGTTTCGGACAATCCGGGATCTCACGGCGCCGTTTCGCTGGTCTGATCTCTTCGAAAATCCTGGCCCTGTGGAATTGGATATTGGTGCCGGTCGAGGCCTGTTCACGCTGAATGCTGCGCTCACCCACCCCGACCGCAACATTCTTGCTGTTGAAATTGACTACCGTGAAGGCCGCAGAGCAGCGGAACGTCTGAAAAAGCGTGACCTCGCCAATGCGAGGGTAATCGGCGGTGATGTCATGGTTCTGCTTGCTGATGTAATTCCCGAAAACAGCGTCGATGCCACGCATGTTTACTTCCCGGACCCCTGGTGGAAACCACGACATCACAAACGACGATTATTTGATACACACTTCTGCGATCTCCTCGCCCGAGTCCTGAAGCCCGGCGGCCAGGTCCATCACTGGACAGATGTGGCGGACTACTTTCAGATGGTGACGGCCGCCATGGACTCGCATCCGGAATTCTCCCGATCATCCGCGCCTGAAGAGCGGGAACCGGAACATGACATGGATTACCAGACCAGCTTTGAACGCAAAAAACGCAAGATGGGTTTTCCAATCTATCGCGCACTCTGGCAACGTCACTGAGCCTTCCAGAACATCCCACCGGGAATTGACTATGCTGCGTTTCATCTCGCTCTCTCTGCTGACCATCATGGCCTCCATGCCGGTCGTCCGCGGACAGTCCGATCCAAACACTCCTTTCCCGGGCAACCGCGTAAACGGATTCTATCAGCAACAGGCGCAGGATTTTCTTGCCAGTGGCCGCTCCCACCCGACGGATCTGCTGCCACAGTTTCCGGGACTGGACGGAGGTGGCTTTGGGCACTGGGGACAGAATCCGGAAGAGGCCAGCTTTGACCGCTCGCTCAACGAAGCAGACACCGGCAATCTGGTCTGCCAGCTGATCCGCCACTTCGGCAAAGTCACGCCCAAGGGTGTCTCGGTACTCATCGACGAAGCCACAAAAACCAGCGTCCTGTTCGATCCGGAACGGCTGACGGTGACAGATGCATGGCAGGGTGGCTTCGTGGAATGGGGGTTTGTGCGTTTCGGGTTGATGCAGGGTGTGGCCGCCAACGGCACTCAGTTGGGCAACAGCCAGGCTGCTCGCTGGCTCACTCCGGAGCAAACACCGATTCGTTATCGTGGGTTCTATCGCTGTGGCAAAGAAGTGATCTTCGCCTGCAGCATCGGAAATGCCAGCATTTTGCAGCACGCCGCATTTAGCGAAGGATGCCTGCTCCGCCGACTGGAAATCTTCGGAAGTCTTCCCTCCGGCACCGCGTTGGTGCTGGCAGAAACCAGTGCTGACCAGAATGTGACAGCCGTCAATTCTGCTCAAGGATCGTCTCTCCGTATCACTCGCCAGCAGTCAACGGAACAGTTGCAACTGTCCGTCGTTACCGGCGAAGCGACGCTGTCTCACAACGAAGGGATCGCACGTATTGACGTGCAGTCCACACCGCGGACCTCGTTGTTGATTCAGCAGCAGTTCGGACCACCAAAAGCAGATCTGCAGCCGGCGAAAACCGCGGCCCAGCCAGTGCTGACACAGATCCTGGAATCGCTGGCTGAGAATCAGTATCCGAAATCAATCCCGCCACAGTGGGCAGATCAGACAGTAACCACGACAGCCGTCCCCGCAGACAACTCTGCTCCGTTGGCCATTGATACTCTGCCGCTG
>JAFMMM010000395.1 GCA_017859815.1 Planctomycetota bacterium
GCCAGACCGTTCGTGATTATTTGCAGCCGCGAATATTCGACCCGCTGGGAATTGAGTGTCCCACGTGGGACCAGAGTCCGCAGGGAATTTCCATCGGCGGCTATGGGTTGTACCTGAAGACTGAAGACATTGCCAAATTTGGTCAGTTGTATCTGCAGGGTGGGGAGTGGCAGGGCAGGCAGTTGCTGCCGGAAGGCTGGATCGCCCAGGCCACTTCGAAACAGGTGGACAATGACAAAGCCCCCAGTGCAGGAAACCCGGACTGGCGGCAGGGCTACGGTTTTCAGTTCTGGCGTTGCCGTCACGGTGCATTTCGCGGCGACGGCAAGGACGGGCAGTTCTGTATTGTGATGCCGGAACAGGATGCCGTGATTGCCATCACTGCGGAAACCGGAAACATGCAGCGTCAGCTGGATTTGGTCTGGGAGCATTTGTTGCCGGCATTTCAACAGGACGCTCTGCCCGAGGCTCCCGACGCGGTGGAGCAGTTGCGAGACACACTGACCGGCCTGAAGCTTCCGAATCCGATGGTGCAGACACCTGCACATGTCGGGCCACCGCAGTTACCTCGCCACGCCACCGGTAATCGCGGGTTTCAGGGCATTCCCAGCATGGCGGTTGCTCCGGGCGGTCGTCTGTGGGCCAACTGGTATGCGGGGGTAACACCGGGCGAAGACCAGAATAACTACGTAGTGCTCTCCACCAGTGGTGATGGCGGCCGCACCTGGCAGGAAGCGATGGTCATTGATCCGGACGGTCCGGGATCGTTGCGGGCATTTGATCCCGAATTGTGGCAGGCTCCTACGGGGCGGCTGTTTGTGTTCTGGACGCAGGCAGAAGGCCACAATGGGACGATTGCCGGGGTGTGGAGTATACATACGGACACTCCGGACTCCCCTGCGCCGGACTGGAGTCAGCCGCGGCGGATGACGGACGGCGTGATGATGTGCAAGCCGACGGTTCTCAGCGATGGCACATGGGCCATGCCGGCTTCCACGTGGCGAGCGACCGACTCCAGCGCGCGGATGCTGACTTCGAACAATCTTGGTCGCAGCTGGTCGTTGCTGGGCGGATGCAACGTGCCTGCGGATGTGCGGGCATTTGACGAACACATGATTGTGGAACGCAACGACGGGGCGTTGTGGCTGCTGGCGCGAACGAAGTACGGGATTGGTCAGAGTATTTCCACGGACCGAGGTCGGACGTGGCCGGATCTGGAACCGTCCGAAATTGCTCACACCAGTGCTCGTTTTTTCATTCGCCGTCTGCAGTCCGGAAACCTGTTACTGGTCAAGCACGGTGCGATTTCCACACGCACTGGACGATCGCACCTGACTGCGTTTGTTTCTGCGGATGACGGAGCCACGTGGAGTGACGGGCTGCTGCTGGATGAACGCGCTGGTGTGTCTTATCCGGACGGGCAACAAACGTCCGATGGCCTGATTCGAATCATTTACGATTACAATCGGCAGACGGATCGCCACATTTTGATGGCCGCGTTTCGGGAAGACGATGTTGTCGCCGGTGCTGATGTCAGCGGACATGTCCGACTGCGTCAGTTGGTCAGCGATGCCGACGGTGGGCAGCAGGTGTCGGACAGGTAACACCATGCTGCTGGATGATTGAAACACTGTATCGCGTGACCGCTGGTGGAACGGAAAGACGACCACTTGCTGGAACGTTGCATGTCGTGTCATGCGTGGTGAATGAGACAACTGGAGAGAAAAACAATGTCTGATCGATGCAGCGGAATGTCACTGCTGATGATGGTGGTTTTCGCAGGGTTCAGCCTTTCCCCAACGGTTGCTCAGGATCCTCTTTTACCACCAGCGAACACCCCGGCGGTGAATCCGGCAATTACACGAATTGCCTTTGGATCGTGTTCAACTCAGGACGAACCTCAGCCAATTCTGCGCACAGTGATTGACTGGGACCCGCAGTTATTCATCTATCTGGGAGATAATATTTACGGGGACACTCGCGATATGCAGCTGCTGCAGGCGAAGTACAACAAGCTGGGGCAGCGATCGGAATTTCGCAGTCTGCGAGCAGCGATGCCGGCAATTGCAACATGGGATGATCACGACTACGGAGAGAACGATGCCGGGAAGGAATATCCGTTCAAGGAGCAGTCGAAGGAACTCTTCCTGAATTTCTGGAACGAACCACGGGACAGTCCACGGCGTCAGCACCCCGGGATTTACACCAGCTATCGATTTGGTGAGCCGGGCAGTGGTCAGTCTCTGCAGGTGATCCTGCTGGATACACGCAGTTTTCGCGATCCTCCTTTGCGAGCCCCGTTCAAGTCGTGGAAGAACGACTATCTTCCTGATACGGATCCGCAGAAAACACTGCTGGGACAGCAGCAGTGGGCATGGTTGAAAGCACGACTGCAGGAACCGGCGGACCTGCGGATTATCGGCAGCAGTATCCAGTTTGGCCACGAATACAACGGCTGGGAATCCTGGACCAATTTCCCACGCGAACTGATTCGGATGGTGGACTTGATCAGGGAGACTCGCGCGGAGGGTGTCGTTTTCATATCCGGCGATGTCCACTGGGGCGAACTGTCTCGACTGCAGGTTCCGGGGGGGTATCCGCTGTATGACTTGACGGCCAGTGGGTTGAATCGAGACTGGGAGTATGTGGAGCCCAATGGGAATCGAATTGGCGAAGCCTGCATGGATTTTCATTTTGGGATGATCAATATCAACTGGGGGGGCTCGCCGACAGTGCAGTTGCGAGTCCACGATATGACCGGTCGGGCGCGAGTCAGAAAAACAGTGCGACTGAATGAGCTGCGATTCTCAAATCGCTGAGTTGTCGTTGGTTCATCACAGTTGCGATCAGCGGAGAACTGGCAGGCATGGGAAGTCTGATGTATCGGTTGTCGATTTGGTTGGGGATTCCGGCGGCTCTACTCTTGAGCGTCGTGGGCTGGCTGTACTGGTACTGGGCAATGGTTCCGCACCAGTTGCAGGAAAATATCCAGTATGGCAGTCGTGACGGCCGTCCGCTGATGCTGGACGTGCTGACGCCGCAGGAGGCCAACGGCGCAGGCATCCTGTTTTTGGTAAGCGGTGGCTGGAAGTCCAGTGAAGGTCCGATTCAGCCCGCATTGGTCGCCCCTTTTCTGCGCAATGGATACACGGTGTTTGCCGTCAAACATATTTCTCAGCCGGAGTGTACTGTCAGCGGGATCGTGGAGGACGTTCAGCGCAGCGTGCGGTACGTACGGCATCACGCAATGCGTTTTGAAATCCTGGCGGACAAGATCGGCGTTGTTGGCGGCAGCTCCGGCGGACACTTGTCGCTGATGCTGGGAACGACCGGGAGAACGGGTGATCCGTCCGCAGCGGATCCAGTGGATCGGGAATCTTCCGTGGTTCAGTGTGTCGCCTGTTTCTATCCCCCCACCGATCTGTTGAATCTTGGCAGTTCTACAGAGAATCCTGGGGATGGCGGACCGCCGAAAAGTTTTCGGGAAGGCTTCGGTCCACGTGCCCGAGACTTGGACGAGTGGAAGATTCTGGGCCGGGAATTGTCACCGATTTATCACGTGACCTCAAAGATGCCTCCCACATACATCGTGCATGGTGATGCGGATACCTTAGTGCCGGTTGATCAATCTCAGAGGTTTGCTGCGGTGGCGGCGAAGCAAATGGCCGAGGTCAAGCTGGAGATTCGCCCTGGCAAGGGGCACGGCTGGCCGGAAATGGTGCTGGACCTGGTACGGTTTGCAGAGTGGTTCGATCAGCACCTGCTGGAGTAGGTGAGCACGGGCGATCACTCGCCCCTCACGGCAACTCAATCGTGGCAGTGGTCTCTGCCCCGCCATGCCGTGTTTGGTAGTCGCCGCTGATAAGTTCAGGAGATCGACCGCAGCTGCAGGCTGACTGTTCCCGGAGACGCGGACGCGATTTCGTGGGAGCGTGTTTCGCGGGTGCGACGCTGTTGGTGCCGGTAGTCCGAGGGCTCTCGTTGGTGATCATCCCGGCATCAGACCAGAACCGTCGCACCAACTTTGCGCAGCTTTGGCGTCTGAGCTTTCCTGGGAAAAGGTTGCAGAGTTGACTGGATTGAACAGTCTCAGGATTCGATCAGTCACAGGCGGATGACAACGACAGGCAAAGGGCGGTCTGACGATCGCGGCGACCGCAGACGCAGAGGGAAAATCAACGTGATGCAATCACCAGAATGAAGGTTGCAGCCGGACTGATGAATTTTTCGGCTGAAAGTCTGCGCAGTAAGCCAGCACGCGCAGCGAAACTGAAAAAGGAGCAGTCGCGGCCATCAATTGCTGCAATCTGTAAAACAGAATGGGAAATTGACGAGGGACGCCGACGACTGCTCCTGTTGAAGCGGACTCTTACGCCGATTCAGCTACGCTCTCTGAGGAACAAAAACTGGTACTTTGGGTTGAGTTAGACTGGCTGCTGCTATGGTCAGCAAACATCCCAGCCAACTTCTGGTGATCAGGAGACGCATTCGTTGTGCCGAAATCAGGTCAGAAGTGCAAAGGCAGGGAGGAGTTGACATTTTAGCGAATGGGCGCAGTGCGCTTTTTGGTATGTTTGCAACGATAATTAGGCTGCTGCCAACAGGATAGAGTTCGGGCATTCCCGAAAGTGCAATGGGGCTGGGTTTTCTCTGGAACGCGGGATCTTGATGTCTGCTTAAAGAGGGCATCATGTATTCAGTGGGCTTCACATTATGTCAATCCGCACGCTCAGCGGTTTGAACATTGTGATTAGGCCAGCCGTTTCGTTTGACAACGTGCCTGGTAGCACCATCGTTTGAATCTCGCAGCCTGAAATTGTCGCAGTCAACGTGATCGCGTCTGCTGTG
>JAFMMM010000396.1 GCA_017859815.1 Planctomycetota bacterium
CCCGATCCGGAACCATCACACCAAACTCCAGCGAACCGAAGCGTGTACGGGTGCCTGGGGAGGATTGGAGATAGCGGGCGATCTCCTGGTCGATCGAAATTCCGCTGGCCCATCCGGCGGGGGTGTGGGAGCCACCCTGAATATTGCCGGGGAACAATTCAATTCCCGTCAGGAGGCAACCCATGCCGCGCATGTGGTTATCGCCGTCTCCACGAACCTTGTCGCAAAGCCCTTTGAGGACCAGTGTGCGATCCTGGAAATCAGCCAGTGGCTGCAGGATTCGCTTCAGCGTGAACTCGGGCCCTTCTTCATCTGGCCAGAATTCCCAGGGCACGGTGCCGTTGGGGCTGAACATGACGACCAGTCGCTGTTTTCTGCGGTCCTGCCTTGAAGTGGCCGCAAATCCGTTCAGGTTTGACAGGAACGGGCTGACCGCTGCACTCAAACCAAGATTCTGCAGAAACCGGCGTCGTGTGTTCATGGTGGGATTCCGTGGCGGGGCTGAGTTTTGTAGCGGGGTCTGAGAAGCAAGACTCTCAACGACTCGACTATGAATTATTGTCGGTCAGATGCCTGTTTGGCAACAATCTTCCTGTCGGGAGTGTTCCAGCCTTCCAAAGCGGAACGAACTGCGATTTCCACTCGTAGCCGATGCAGATTGTACTGGTGCTGCTGAAATTCTGCGGTCAGTTCACGAATGGTGTCTGCTCCGTAGGCCAGAATGGGCTGTTGAACCAGATGGTGGAACAGTTGTCTGACCAGCGAGGTGTGTGTCTCCGGAGATTCCACCAGAAATCTGGTCAGCTCCCGAGGTCCGTTGAATTTTGTCAGCTTGCCATCTCGCTGCAGGTACTGGCCATGGGATTCAATCTCGTTGCCGTTTTCCTCTGAACGATAACGCCCCGCCGCGTCAAAGTTTTCCAACGCAAACCCCAGATTGTTGATCAGGTTGTGGCAGTTGGCACACGCCTCCGGGCTGGTTTGCAAAGCTACTCGCTGGCGTGTTGTCAGATGCGGAGCTAGGTCTGGGGCATCCGGTGCGACGGCAATCGGTGGTGGCTTGATGCCGCGTCCGAGGATGCCGCGACTGAGAAAGACGCCTCGGTGGATCGGAGAGCTGCTGTCCAGATAGGCGAGCGAACTGAGCAGCAGAGGATGTGTCGTGACCCCGGATCGGAATTCAGGTTCGAAGCTGACCGGTTCGAAGCTTGTCGCCTGCCGGTGGTGGACGGCCTGACCATAGAATTCTGCCAGCCGCTGATTCATGAATACTCGTTCAGAATTCAGCAGTTGGCGGAAGTCTGCGTTTTCCGATTCGACGACTTGCTGCAACTGGAGGTCAAGCGATGTCCGCAGATCTGCAACAAGTTCCGGAGTGAACATCGGGAACTTTTCCGCAGATTTATCAACTTCTTCCAGGCGATCCAGCAGCAGCCAGCTGCGGAAGAATTCCATCAGGCGAGCGTTAGCAACCGGGTGACGCACCAGCCTCCATGCCTGCTCCCGCAGCTGTTCTTCGGTCCTCAGGTTACCGGCCCTCGCCGCTTCGATGAGCGCCTTGTCGGGGATGGAATTCAAGAGAGAAAACGAGAGCCGCGAAGCTCGATCAAACTGGTCATCCTGGCCACTGATTTCCCGGTACAGGAACAGCGGTGACTTCAGGGTGCGTACCACGATCTTCTTAATCGCCTCCTCCGGGCTTTCTGCCGCCTGCAGATTCTGCGAAACGATCGTCTCAGTCAGTTCTGCGGTCAGCGGGCGCCGGAATGCCGTTTCCACGAATCGCTCTGCAAAAATGCGAATCTTTTCCGTTTTGTCATCGTTGTTGCGGTACCCCGAAAGTTCCCGCAGTGAGGCAACAACTGACTCTGCGACCTCGATTGCAGCCTGCGTTGTCGCATCGTCCCATTCCGGTGACACACTGGTACCACGTTCGTAGCCATCACTGCGATCGTCGGGCGGGAACGGGGTTTCAGTGAGTAACACTGCGGGTGATGACTGCGGGGTGAGGGCATGTTGAGGAATTGGCTGATCCACGCCGTGAGGCGGTCGCCAGCAGAGCGAAACCGATGCTGTTGATTCGCGATACTTGAACCACTGCAGGCGGACGGGATAGAGGCGTCCGGAGAGCAAAAAACGACGAGCGCGGAATTCTGTGTCAGATCCGGATCGTACCCAAACATCGATAAGCGGAGATTCGCGATCATTCAGATACAGGCGGGCACCGTTTTCGGTCCGGAGAATAAACTCATACCATCCCGACTCGGGGGGAATGATGGAGCCTTCCCAGGAAATCGCGAATTCTTCTTCCCCAATCTTTTCGCCATCCGGACTGAATTCCTGGAAGTCAAAGTCAACGGTTGGGTCGAGCCGTCGGAAGACCTCGCGGTCGCGGCGGTGTCGGCGATCGGCGAAGTACTCCCCGGTAAGGCCACGTTCTTGCCCAGCACGTTGTGACCATCGAAATGTCACGCCAAGGTCCGCGATCGCGTTACGATACTGAGTAACAGTCAGTCGGCTGAGGTCAATTTGTGGTGGCTTCAAACGAGCCTGAGCTTCCGGGGAATAAAACGTTTGCTGCATCCACCGGGCGACCGCCGCTGCTTCTTCGGCAACACAGTCTTCCGGTGATCCCTCCGGCATCGTCCGACCGATCAGATCCGCAAGTTCTCTTGTTGGGCGATCACCGAACAACGGGGCCGGGAAGTCTGCTGTGCCGTTGCCATTCTCTCCGTGGCAGGAAACGCATTTGCTGGCGTAGATTTCTGCACCGTTTGCAGGCTCATCGGAATCGGCACGGACAGAATTGCTGCTGCCGGCTGCGTTCACCAGCAGCAGGCTCAGGACAAAACACAGCTCCAGCGATGCTGCGGGGCGAGCCGACTGATGTGACATGAAATCCCCCGGGGCCTGACGGGTTGACTGAGGTAAGCGCAGAGATCTGGCAGGAATCTACAATCAGAGTATATTTCCTGCCTGCAGTCGACGACAATTCTGACTGGGGACCTTGCCGTGGCTTTTCATGGTTGGTGAAAGTCTGTCCGGTGCTGTGACGGGTTGCACCTCCGATACTCGCCAGACGATGAATATGCTCCTGCCGGAGACGACCCAATTCGGCATATTCTGCTGTTCTAAGTACCTTAAAGCATTGGATTTGTGCTTCGTTACGGGGTTGATCCGGAAGCAGCGAAGTTCCTATCATTCGCAAGTCAGGGAAGACGGTGCGCCTCGAGCGAGCGACGGGTAAACATGCCCGCAAACGTTTTCGAACGCAATTTGTTCAGGATGAACTCAAATGCAACATTGCTTTGTCCGTCGTCGTCGGACGCCACGGTCAATCGCTGCTACGCTTGCTAGTCTTGTCATAGCGGGGAGTTTGGCTGGCTGTGGAGGAAAGTCGGTCAAATATGATCACCCGGTGTTTGCTCCCCCACCAACTCGTACATCAAGCCCGCTGGCAACGCTTCCAACGGCCGAGGAATTGAGCGGGCAGCAAACCAAACTCACCGGTCTGGAGCGGGAATTGGGCTCCGTACTGACCGGAAGTTCTGTCGTTGCCCTCGTCAATGGGCAGCCGGTCTTCCTTGATGACGTTATGGGCGGTGTTCGACAGATGCTGGAAGCCGATGTCAGACTGACTGCGGATCAGCGACAAGTCGTGCTGAAACGGGAACTGGGGAAGCGGATTGAAAAATACATTGCTGACGAAGTTGTGATGCAGGCCGTCAAGTTGGAAATTCCCGCTGATCGGCAGGATGCAATTCGCCAGAGTCTGCAGCCAGCCTTCGATGAAATTGTCGAGGGAATTCGCGTGAAGGAGAATAAGGCGACTCTGGAGGAACTGGACGCGTTCCTGTATACCCAGGGAACCTCGCTGGCGGAGTTACAGGATAACTTCTTCCGCATGCAGATGGTGGAAGGTTATCTCTCGACGCATGCCCGCTCCACAGCAGGACTGTCGCGCCAGGAACTCTATTCGCACTACAACAAAAACCTGTTCAGATATACATCCGAGCAGCAGGTGCGTTATGCGAAGATTCTGATTCGGTATAGTGAAGCCGGCGGTCGAGAGGCTGCCATGAAACTGGCCGAGTCACTCAAAGCGCGAGTTGAGGGTGGCGAGCCATTTTCTGAGGTTGCAGCGAGCGCTTCCCACGATTTGTCTCGCGAAAACGGCGGTGATATGGGCTGGGTCAAAAAGGGATCTCTGAAACGGGAGATTGAAGAGATCATTTTTGCACTGCCCAGCGGTGGTGTGTCAGAAGTTGTGGAGTACGACGGTCGCTGCGAACTCTACTTCTGCAGCGATCTGCACGAAGCGTCGACAGTGGCGTTTGCTGATGTGCAGCAACAGTTGCAGGAGGAATTGCTGCAGTTGAAGAAAACAGAGTCGCGCCAGTTGGTTCGGGACGAACTGCTGGAAAACGCTGCGGTCGCGACGCTGTTCGATGACGAAAAGTCACGGGAGGCGGTGACCACGCCCTTCTCATCGCCGCAACTGTAGACAGTTGCAGCTGGCCCGTGATCGCTTCGCCAATAGCTTATCACGATTCATTGAGTGCGCGGCGGGTCGCTGTCCCGCTGAGAAGTCTCAATCAGATGGGAGTGCTCCGACGTCCTGCAGGTGAGTTCGTCTCAGAAACTTCGCAACCGGTCAGTTCCTGCGGTTGCGTTTGTTTTTCCTGAGGGAGACGTTCCTTCCCCCGTCGACTGTTGCCCTGAGGATCGTCTGCGTGGGTTTCGGAGCGAATTCCGGGTGACGGCTTCCAGTACATCTGGCCGACTTCCCCTCTGGATCAGTCAGCGGCAGCAACTGTTTCAAACTCGCG
>JAFMMM010000397.1 GCA_017859815.1 Planctomycetota bacterium
GTGTTGCAGCGGGTACGTCCGGCGACGCAGTTTTCACAGACTGCGATTCATTTGAACGGACCTGCTCTGGTGCCGGAACTGGAAGCTCCGGGGCAATTTGGAGGTTTTCTGGGCCGTGGATTCGACCCGCTGACACTGGGTGATGTCGCCAGTGAACCGGTTGCGATTCCTTCACTGCTGCCCCATTCAGATTTGTCGCGAGTTCGCATGGAGTCGCGTCGCTCGTTGTTGCAGGCCGTTGAATCACAGATGAAGGATCTGGAATCCCAAACGGTGATGCTGGAAAAAGATGCCATGTACCAGCAGGCTTTTCGCATGTTGCAGCGTCCGGAAGCCAGAACCGCATTTGATCTCAGTCGCGAACCGGAAGCACTTCGTCGGCGCTACGGATTGAATCGATCCGGTCAGGCCTGCCTGCTGGCAAGGCGACTGGCAGAAGCGGGTGTCCCATTGTCCACGGTCATCTGGTCGTACAGCAACCGCGGTCAGGATAAGGCTCCCAACAACAAGGACAGCTATGGATGGGATACCCACAACGATATTTTCACGGGTCTGAAAGATCACCTGTTGCCGCGATTTGACCAGGGCTTTTCAGCGCTGATCGAGGATCTGGACCAGCGCGGAATGCTCGATTCGACGCTGGTCATTGCGATGGGAGAATTTGGTCGAGCTCCGCTGGTCGCGCTGGAGCCGCGGTTTGCCGGCGCGGCACCGGGCCGCAAACACTGGGCCTCCGTGTATTCCATTGCATTTGCCGGTGCCGGGGTCCAGCCAGGTTCAGTCGTGGGTGCATCCGACGAGAGCGGGGCTTATCCGGACTCGCAGTCATGGGGCCCGTGGGATGTGATTGCCACGATTTTTTCAGCACTCGGCATCGATCCGGCTGGCCATTTCAAGGACCACGTGGGACGTCCTCTGATGATTTCCGAGGGGAAAGTGATCCAGCCGCTTTATGGCAGCCTGTAATTCTGCAGCTCGGGGTGCACTGCAGCATCGCAGATCGAATGGATCAAAGTGCTGGGATCAGAAATCGACTTCGTGAATATCATTTCGGCGTACAAGCTGGCGGAATAATTTCGGCTGAATCGATCTTCGGATATCGCGGACACTGCCGTCAGCCAGCAGCATGTGCACCAGCATCGCATGGCTGCTGGAAAAGCCCCCCACGCGTTTTTGCCTGCTCAGCAAAGCCTGTTGTTCCTCTTCCGAAAGGTCTTCCCATAATTTGCGCTCGTCAATCTGGTCCATCAGTGTGGCACCTCCGGACAATATGCCGCTGGCCGGGCCCTGCAGAGTGGCATTTCGCAGGGTTCCCCGATCACCAAAGACCCAGCCAAACCCCGGCAATCCCTCGCTCCACTCACCAAGCAGTGCGGTGTTGGAACTGCCATCCGGAATCGCATGGATTGATTCAGAACTGTTCACATACAGCAGACCGTCGGCGTCGACATCAATGGGTTTCTCACTGCTGTGATGACATCCAGCATAGCTGCTGATTGCCGCTTCAGTCCCCGAGTTGCCGAATCTTCCCAGACTGGGGCATCGCAGAATCGACACGGTTGGATGCAGAGGGATATTGGGTTTCGTTTCCCCATACGGACCGATGGTCTGTTCCCAGAGTTCTTCGGTGATGCCAGCTTCCTTCGGTTCACCCGTGGCAAATGACCGCAGCGGGCTTTCTGAGTTGATACTGCGATAGACATTCGGAAATCCCAGCTGCGGCATAATCAGCCCCAGCCAGCCGATTCCGTCAGGCGTTGACATTTGCGTGACGGGCGTCACCGTTGAAATGCTGCCCGGGGGCAGGAATGAATGTGATACAGCGTAGTGCTGCAGCGCGACCCCAAGTTGCCCGAGGTTGTTTCTGCATTGGATTCTTCGCGCAGATTCCCGCGATGACTGCACGGCTGGTAACAGGAGCGAGATCAGAATCATCAAGACGATGATGACGATCATCACTTCAAGCAATGTAAATCCCCGCAGACGCTGTGACGAGGCAGAACGCATGATCAAAACTCCCCGACGTACTGCAGGTCGCCACGATTTCCAAGCAGAGGAAAGACAGTCATGTCGATGTTTTCAGAGAGAAATCGAACCGAACCGTCGGCCAGCAGGAATTGTGCACCGCCGGTGTGCGCACTGCTGAACCCCCCGTTTGCAGTGTCGGAGGGAATCACGACTGGTGATGCTGTCTGACCGCGGCCGGGTTCAGCTGTCAGGTCCCAGCCCGCGTTGATTCCGGTTCCGGTGTTCCTCAGTGTGGAACGGTTACCGGCGACCCAGCCATATTCCCCCGCTTCGTCGACTCGACGCTTTTCACCAACGAGGATTGTGTTGGAGGCACCATCCTGAATCTCGCGGTGGCCAATGTTGCTGTTCAGAAACAGACAGCCATCATTATCGGAGTCGATGGGGATTTCCGAGCCGCTGTAGCATCCTGCGTAGCTGGAAAATGCCGCTATGGCTGCACCGGGGCGTCTGATCTTCGGATCGCTGGCGCAGTGCAGAGTGGGAATGGTCGCACTCCGTACACCGGCATTTGCGTCGTCAAATACGCTGCCATTGGGGTTGAATGTTGCAGCCAGCGCCTGCTGCTCCAGTAATGGCAGAAGCTGGACCAGCCAGCCGATCTGGGAGCCGGTTTCCGAATTTTTGACGGGCCCGGTCTCATTGACGGAACCCGGAGGAAACATCTGAAAACTCATTTCGTAGTTGTTCAGCGCGATACCCAGCTGCATCAGATTGTTCTTGCAGCTTGTGCGAGATGCCGCTTCGCGTGCCTGAGAGATGGCCGGCAGCAGTAATGCCACGAGGATTGCGATAATGGCGATCACGACCAGCAGTTCGATGAGAGTAAAGCCCTGATTTCGTCGCCGAGCAGATTGGGCACTGCAAGCTGAACTGAGGGTTGCATTCAGATTCTGATGTTGTGACATTCGATCAGGTTCCTGAGCGAGTAATTCGGCAGCCAGGTCCGGTGCCGGTTGGTAAATGAGCGTGAACGGTGATGCGGCCTGATTCGATCCGTACAGAAACCTGTGCAGATTCCGGGGTTGTCAGAATTTCTGCAGGAACGATCCAGTTGCCGCCCTTCCAGGCAGCATCCTGCTGTAATTTTCTGCGGGCATAGGAGAGGCCGGCTTCGGCAAGTTTCTCTGTTTGCAGACGGATTGTCTCAATTCGCTGCTGCCGTAATTCCCGAACAACGCGTACTGCCTGATGGCCCACAATTGCTGAAATCAAAAGCAACGAAACCATGGCGACAGCAAGGACTGCGCCTCTCCGTGAATCGTTGAAATTGCCAGTGCGTTTAGTCATGGCTGCACCTCCTGAGCATTTGCGGCAGACGCTCCAGGGAAGGTCATTATGGTCTGCAGGGGTGCTGCGGTTCCTCGTGGAGGCCTCGGGAATGTGTCGGAGTCCAAACCCGTAACAGGAGAACCGCCATCACCGGCTGCGGGATACTGGAGCGTTCCAAATCCTTCTGTGATCGTCACAGAGAAGCCCGTTGGATCGGTGGAGTCAAAGCGAACAGTTGTGCCGGCAGGGAAAACAAACCGCTCCCGCGAATTGAGTTCTTCGTTGATATGAAGTGTGCGGTCCACCCGGCCACGGCGAATGGTATATCTGGCCGTTGCAGCCCGTGAATCGCTCTTCAGAAGCAGTTCGTTTTCAGTCACTGACTGCGAGGAATACAGGATGCTGTCGGCATCCAGATGGGCCTCCAGCCGTTCCAGACTCTTCAGAAGCAAGCTTTCATCCAGCAACCTGCTTTCAGACTTCAGCAACATGTGAATCGAGACGGTTCCCAGGCTGAGCATCGCAGCAGCGACTGTGAGATGCACGATGATCCCGGCGATTGTCAGGCCGGTGCGAACTGAGGAATGCAGCGGCGATGAGAAGGTTTTCTTCATTGCTCATTCCTCGCTGAACGCGGCCACAATACAAGCTGAACCTGTTGGGCTGTCCCGTTGTTTTGCAGTTGTGTAAGACTCGCTTTGACAGCCGGTCCAAACGGCAGGCCGGACTGTTGTTCCGTGATCGCTTCCACTTGCAGTTTGGCGTCCGGGAAGCGGCGTCGAAATGATTCTGAAAGCGTCCACTTCCCAAAATCTGCTGTTGCAGTTCGTTCAAGATTATTCAGTTCAATCCTTGCCAGTGCATGGAAACTCTGTTTTTTCTGCTGCCTGCTGACCAGAGTAATTCCCTGACTGAGCATGCTGATCAGGACACCGATCAGCAATGCGGAGACCACAAGTTCCAGCATCAGCAGTCCGGAACGCGATCGCCTGTCGTGTTGTGAAATTGTGAATTTGGATCGTGTCATGACAGATCGTTGATCAGCTTTATCAGTGGGACCCAAAACGCAGTAGCGAGCTGCAGTACCGCCAGCCCGGTCAAAACCATAGCGACCGGTTCGGCGAGGAGCAGAACGCGATCCCTGAATCGAAGCGATTTGCGATCCAGCTCATCAGCAAGTTTGCGCAGGGCCCAGTCTGTATTGCGAGCCGTTTCAGCCGTCTTCAGCAGAGCTGCTTCGGCGGAGTGAATTAATTTTGCGGACTGCATTGCGGGGATGAGCGCTTCGCCGGATTCCAGCAGAGTCTGCAATCTTAGTAATCGGTCAGATACCTGTCCCGGGGGACAGCTGTAGAGCATTTTTTTCACACAGGCGGTGACGGAGCCTCCAGTGGCGATCGACAAAGACAGCAGCCGCAGTAACTCGGGGAGTCGATAGCGGGCGCGCTGGTCCAGCCAGGGCCATGATCCGTGCACAAGTTTCCGGCGGCACGCTCGGAGCGTGAACCAGCAT
>JAFMMM010000398.1 GCA_017859815.1 Planctomycetota bacterium
CCGTTTGCGAGCAGGAAATTGCTGACCGCAGGGCTGGATTGAAACTCCAGAACAGATCAGTTATTCGGGCCGGCGCTACAGAAACCAACGGCAGTTGTATCGACCCGCCGCTGGTCGTGCGTGCGCCCGCCAGTGGTTTATTCCGCAGCCGGCGGCTCGCTTAATTCGATATGCAGATCCAGCAGTTGCTGTTCGTCCACTTCCGAGGGAGCCCCGGACAGTAAGTCGGCAGCACGTTGGGTTTTCGGGAACGCAATGACTTCCCGAATATTGTCATTCCCGGCCAGCATCATCACCCAGCGATCGAGGCCGAGGGCAATTCCGGCATGCGGGGGAGCACCAAATCGGAGTGCATCGAGCAGGAAACCGAACCGGCGTTCAGCTTCCTCGGAGTCGATCCTGAGCAGGTCAAAGATGGCTTTCTGAATTTCCGAGTCATGAATACGGACACTCCCACTGGCAGCTTCGTAACCATTCACCACGAGGTCATAGCTGTCAGCCCGGACTTTGCCAGGATCCGTGTTCAGGTACTCCACATCTTCAGCATTAGGCTGGCAGAACGGATGATGTTCCGCATCGAAGCGGTCTTCATCCGGATTCCATGTGAACAGAGGGAAATCCACAACCCAGAGGCAGGAGAAGGACGCGGGATCGTACAGGTTCTGCTCTTTGGCGATGCGATTTCTCAGCGCGGCGAGCGCAGCGCAGGTCACTTTCCAGCTGTCGGCCACGAACAGCAGCAGGTCGCCGTCCTCCGCTTCCATCGTCGCGATGATGGCCTGTTGTTGTTCGGCGGAAAAGAACTTGGCGATGGTGGATTCCAGCGCACCGCCAACCACCTTCATGTAGGCGAGGCCTCGAGCGCCGTATTCTCCCACGAATTTCTTCAGATCGACATCCAGCAAACGGCGGCTGTAAGCCTCCGCCCCGTTCTTCACGGTCAGACCACGGATTCTGCCGCCGTTGCCAATCACCGTCTTGAATACCGAGAAATCGCTTTCCGCAGCGATTTCTGAGATGTCATGGATGGGCATCCCGAACCGCAGGTCAGGCTTATCGGTTCCGTATTTCTCCATCACTTCTGCGTGGGTGTAGCGAGGAAGCGGCAGCGGGACGTCGATATCGCGGACCTGCTTCATCACGCTGGACACGAGCCCGTCGATCATCTCCAGGACATCGTCGCGGTCAACAAATGACATCTCGAGGTCAATCTGAGTGAACTCCGGCTGTCGATCCGCGCGCAGGTCTTCATCGCGGAAACAACGGGCGATCTGATAGTAACGGTCGAAACCAGAAACCATCAGGATTTGCTTGTAGATCTGTGGCGACTGTGGCAATGCGTAAAAGCTGCCGGGATGAACGCGGCTGGGCACAAGGTAATCGCGAGCCCCTTCCGGTGTGCTGCGTCCCAGCATCGGAGTTTCAATCTCAAGAAAGTCACGCTCATTGAAGTAGGCGCGCACCGCCTGAGTCAAATCGTGACGCAGGCGAATGTTCTTTTGCAGTTCCGGACGGCGCAGGTCGAGGAACCGGTGGCTGAGCCGCAATTCTTCATTCGGCAGATCACCACCCTCGATTTCAAACGGAGGCGTCTTGCTGCGGGACAGCAGTTTCAACTGCGTCACACGCACCTCAATCTCCCCGGTGTCCAGCTTCGGGTTGGTCAATCCATCGCCGCGATAGCGAACCGTTCCTTCCACGTGAATGACATCTTCGCGACGCAGCTTGCGAGCCAACTCGTCAATGCGTGAGTCCTCATCAGTATTGAAGACGACCTGTGTTTTTCCATATCGATCACGGAGGTCCACGAAGACCAGTTCCCGGCCCTGTTCGCGATAACTGTGGACCCAACCAGCCAGGGAAACGGGCTGACCGTCGTTTTCTCTTCGCAATTCACCGCAGTTATGAGTTCTCAGCACGTCAATCAGATCCAGGTAAACGGGTTCGGGAAATGAAACGAGAATGACACAGCGACCGTCCGAACCGCGAACAGAAGCAAGCCGATCCCCTGTCGCAATGGGGCATCCTGTGGCGGCAGGGCAGCCAACAAACAAATGTCCAGCCCAGAACGACCACAGCAAACCAGCAACAGGCCAGCAAACCAGCAACAGGCCAGCAAACCAGCAACAGGCCACCGAAACGATGGGCCGCACTGCCAGCAGGCCGCACCAGCGACATGAGGCCTCACCTTGAAGATCGCAATGAGGCAATTTTCCTGCAGCATACTACGAAAAGTCGCTGCCGACCGTGACCGCAGCTGCTCCCAGCGCGACCGGATCGAAGCGGCGGAGTATAGAGGGAGGGAGAAACGAGGGAAAGAAGGCTTCTGGATTTCCAGAGAATCCCTGAACCCAGTAAGACGGCACAGTGCTGCTTCCCACCTGCCTCACCGCGGCATTTCCCCCAATCGGGTTTATTCCCCCGCATCAACTACGGATCAGGTGTTCATCAGCTGTTGTCAGGCAGTTCAATTCGATTTCAGGGCCTTCAAGCCAGCAATCGGCAACAGATTTCTCCCTGTCGGGTCGGCCCGGCTCGTCCCCGCAGCAGCCCTGCAGTCTGGAAATCTCGCTGCGTTCCCCGTAGAGTTCGCCGCAGAGCGTCTGAATGGGCTTTGTTACAGCGATGCCGGGTTGCCTCTGTTTCCGCACCGGCCCCGCAGTCGATTTGATTTTTCACTCGCGTTTTCCACCGCAGCCAGGACCTTTGCCAATGTCACTTCCCGTCATCCAGGACTCCTCCGGCACGCAGGAAGATCCACTGGACCTGATGGATGAAATCGACGTTCTCAAGAAAGAACGAGACGTCAGCATTCTTGCGCATTTCTACGTCGACGGCGAAATTCAGGACATCGCCGACTACACCGGTGACAGCCTCAAACTGGCTCGAGACGCCACCCAGGTAAAAACCTCCGGGATTCTGTTCGCCGGCGTTCACTTCATGGGTGAATCCACCAAGATCATGAACCCCGAAAAACGGGTACTAATTCCGGATTTACAGGCTGGCTGCTCCCTCGCAGAGAGTTGCCCACCTGACCAACTGGCCGCCTTCCAGCAGCAGCTGCGCGATCAGGGACGTGACTTCCACACGGTGGCCTACATCAATACATCCGCTGCTGTAAAAAGTCTGGTGGACTGGATCGTCACCAGCGGCAATGCCCGCGAAATCATTGAACGCGTTCCGCAGGACAAGGAAATCCTGTTCGTCCCTGATCAGCACCTGGGACGGTACCTGATGGAAGTGACCGGTCGCAAAATGATTCTCTGGCCGGGATCATGCATGGTCCACGAAGTGTTCAGCATCCAGGACCTGATCCGCATGAAGAAGCGGCATCCGGAATCTGTCGTGATGGCTCACCCCGAATGTCCTCAAAATATTCTGGAAATCACCGACGTCATCGGCGGCACGGAAAAGATGCGGCGACACGTTATGGCGACGGAATCCCCCACAACCTTCCTGGTGGCCACAGAAGGAACCATGATTCATCCGCTGGAAAAAGCGGCCCCCCAGCACAACTACATCCCCGTGCCGGGAATTATGACGTCCAGCGGCGAAACGTGTGCCTGCAATCGCTGTCCGCACATGTCACTGAACACGTTGCAAAAAGTCAGAGACTGCCTGAAGAACGATGGCCCGGAAATCGAATGGCAGGACTATTTTGCCACGGCACGGGAAGTCCTGGACCGCAGCCTGCTGCAGTAAATTGATCCGACGCTGGGAGTGTGACCATTCCCAGCGGTCGATTCGTCCAGTTCGGGCAGCAGGACTTCTCATCAGCGAGATCCAGAACTGCTTCTCAATTTCACATAAACCTCATCGACAAAAAGCTTTAGAGCGTTGACACGTCTTTGACAAAGAAGTGACGCCCGGCGCACAGCCTGCACTTGAGTGGTGGCTACGATTTCGGATAGCGTCAAGAGGTAAGGATGCTTTCTCAGGGGAAGAGCCGCGACTGGCAGGCACAAAGCGCTCATTGGCGATGCCCTGCAGACTGCACCGCGCTGAAACAAACGGCAGCAACAATTCGCAAGCCGATTGCGGTTTGCTATGGAATGCTAAGGACTATTGCATGAGTACGATCGAGATGGCTGCACGCGCAGCCGGGAGAGCCGATACCCCTGAGGCCGCAGCACGTAAGGAAAAGTTCCAGCAGGACACCGAACGACTTCTGGCGAGTTTTCGTCGGGATAAGCTTTCCACGGCCAACGTCGACTGGGTCGTGACGCTGTTCCTGATTGGTGTTCATGTTGCAGCGTTGTTTGCTTTCGTCCCGGCGTTCTTTAGCTGGTCCGGACTGGCGATTTGTCTGGTGATGCACTGGCTGACCTGCAGTGTTGGGATTTGCCTTGGCTTCCACCGCTACCTGGCGCACAAATCCCTGAAGCTGCGTGGTCCGGCCGAGTTCTTTTGCTTGATGTGCGGATGTTTATCGGGCGAGGGTTCGCCGTTGACATGGGCCGCAACCCACCGCCTGCACCATCAGCGATCAGATCTGGACGGGGATCCTCATTCACCGGTTCGCGAAACTGGTTGGTGGGCACACATGCTGTGGCTGTTTCCCAGCCGCAACTCAGAAACCAGTCAATTGCTGATGAAGCGGTACATCCCGGAACTGGCGAATCGCCCACTGATGCAGTTCTTCGAGAAAACGTTCCCAATGTGGTTGTGGGGAAGCGGAGTTGTGCTGCTGGCGGCCGGTTGGGCCGTTGGTGGCTGGCAGCTTGGCGTTTCGTGGCTGGTCTGGGGAATGGGCGTGCGGA
>JAFMMM010000061.1 GCA_017859815.1 Planctomycetota bacterium
AGGATCGATGATCCAGCGGTATTCACTGCTGCCCGGAACATCATCGAATTCTTCTCCCAAAATCCCATCCTGTGGGAAAAGTCGAGCAATGCCCTCTCGGATCAGGGTCTCAGCGTTGCGATCAGCGATCGTAACCGGGGACTCATCTGCTTTTGCTTCGACCAGTAATCCGTCTGATCGAAAGTGTCGCAGAATTTCGTCGGCAGCTTCACGAGCGAGAGCGAGTGCAGCCTGCAGCCGTGGAGAACAGGGTGGTGAATCCGAGAACATTTTGGGGCACCTGGAGATCGGGGGCAAAGGTCCGGAAGGTGACACGAGCAGCCAGGCACAGTCTCCCCCGGGGAGGTGAGTTTGGACAAGCTCGCATCGTTTGGAAGTGAGATTTCCCTGGGATCTGACCGAATCAGTGCGCTGAGACGGTGAATTTGGGAAAAAGTGCCGGAATTCAGCAGAAGATAACGAGTGGATGACGCCGAAGATGGTGGGACGGTGCCCGCAATATGTTCCCCGTTGTTAGGATGAGACGACGAAATCGTTCGTTTGGGTTTGAACATTGTGGCCGGGCGTGCAACACTAACAGGCTTGTCGTTTGGCAAGTGACGTTCTGAACGTCTGCTGCCATCTGCTGTTTTCGTGATACCTCTGTAAATACTCTGGTGCGCCATGTTGAAGGACCGATCTCGAATTGAGCGTCAGCTGACCATTTCAAAGCAGAAGCTCTCGGCTCTTGAAACCAAACTCGCTGAGAAAAATATTTCCGGCAAGAAGGCATTGTCTCGCAATGCCGTTTGGCGACATCTGAATGCAAATTATCGGCAACTTCGTCGTCGCATGATTGCGGTTGAGGGCGTTGAGGCCCGGGAAGCTGCTGTGGCTCAGGCTCGCGCTGAAAAGGCGGGAGCGCCTACAGAAGGCTGATCTCTCGTACGTTCGGGTCCGCGACATCGCAGTTGCTGATCCGCCGCACACACAGGAGAGATGACAGAGTGGCCGATTGTGCAGCACTGGAAATGCTGTGTCCGGGTAACCGGACCGGGGGTTCGAATCCCCCTCTCTCCGTTTAATTTTCAGCCGCACTGCGTGATTGCGTACGTGTGGCTGTTCTGCTTTCGGGCCGCTGCGATTCACATTCGCAAAGTGCGCAATTGCTGCCTGCCCGCAACCCCGCCCTTCCCATTCTGAAGCTGTCGCGCGTTGCTTTGCTGTGGTCGACACTTCATTCATGTTGCCCGCCGCCTGTCCCTCCACACCGGTGACGGGTGTCCTCTCCAGGCAAAAGCGTCGGTTGAGATCGTTCTCGCTGCTCTCGGACGAAGATGAGGCTGCCAGCGGATCACTGCTCCCTGATTCCTGTGAATTTCAGGACAGAGGTGATGCGGTCAACCGGGATGCCGGGAGTCTGTTGAACGGTGCAGTGAGACGGGACTGCAACGACAGCCTGTGAATCGCCGGTCGAAGCGATCGTCGTGCAAAACGCTGCGCACTGCTTCTTTACTCGGCAGATCAGCGCCGTGGGGCGGCCTTCATTCGTGCTGCACGCATTTCGCGCCGATCGGCCGTTTCCTTCAGACGTTGTCGCTTGTCGTGCAGTTTGCGTCCTCGACAAAGTCCAATTCGCAGCTTTGCGATTCCGCGCTGGAAAAAGACCTGCAGCGGAATCAACGTGAGACCATTCTTGTCTGCTGACTCAGCAAACTTACGGATTTCGCGACGCTTCAGCAGGAGTTTGCGTTTGCGGCGCCGGTCATGATTATAGATCGAGGCTTGAGCGTATTCTGCAATGTCACAGCCCACCAGCCAGACTTCACCGTAATCCACCCGGACGTAGGCTTCTTCGATCTGGATCTTGCTGTTCCGGACGCTCTTCACTTCGCTGCCGGTCAGGACCATCCCACAGTCGAGCTGATCAATGATTTCGTAATCGTGTCGAGCTCTTCGATTTGTGGTGACGATTTGTCGCAGTTCGTCGCCTGCAGCAGCGTTCTTTTTCTGGTCCTTGTGTTGCCGTGCCATGAAACTTGCCGACTGCGGGGAAGATAAGTGAGCAAACCTGCCGGGATCCAAAAACTGGAACCAGTGCCATGCTGCAGTCGTATTCTGTCAGCCCTTCGGAAAACTTCCAGTGGTCGAATACGCAGACTCTTCCGAGTTCTCGAATCAGGCGATCATAATCAGAAGATCAGGGCTGTGCTGGTTTCGCCATGCCGGCGATTGGCGGCAGTTCCGCTGCAGGGGGGAGTTTTGTTGCGGCTGGCGCGGTGGAACGGCTTCGGAGAGCGACGTGTGCCATTCCTCGGCGAGCGCGAAGGACACGCAGCAGTTTCCGACCAAGTTCAACGCAGGCAAACAGCAGTCCGATCACCGGCGCCCAGCGTGCCAGTTCCGGTATCCCGCTGATTCGAACGATCGTGGGACGTGCGAATGCAATGATCAGCAGGAATCCGGCCACGACAGCAGTTCGCACGATCAGTCCGTACTGTTCCCGTCTCAGGAAATGAGCCATGAGAGCCTGTTCAGCACAATGAGCGGACAGACTTCGGAACCCATCGTTTTCTTCTCGCATTTTTCCAAAGTCAACCGGACGTCTTACGAAATTGACGCGACGCGGGCGAAACTGCTCGAGCGTATCCTCAACTATCGGAGCTTCGACTTCTGTCTCCACCTTGACGCGTTTGGGCGGCAGGGGTTCTTCCCCTTCGAAGTGTAAGCGCCCCGACATGTACTCCTCAATGAACGAGATCATTGAGCGATGCTTCTTTTTTTCCGACTCCAACGCAGGTTCGCGCGCAGCCGCTTTCAATGCTGCCGTTGACTGGGCTGCTCGGTCCCTTGATTTCTGTGCCTGTTTTGACAGCAGTTGTTCAACGTAGGAATCGATATCGATGGCTTCGCTGCCAGGGGGTTTTTCTGCAGTTTGAACTGCGGATGTGAGCTGTGTTCTGGCCGTTTCGACGGCTTCCGTCTGAATGCGATGAAGATCCTGAGATGTGTTGGCCGCATTGTTGTCAGGTGTGCTGCAGCTGTCTGCGGAATTGTCTTCTTCGAACTTCACAGTGGTTCGCTGGATATCTGTGTCTGTCGGCTTTTCCTGCTCAGTTGATTCGACATCCTGTTCTTCGCTCAGGGGAAGTTTCAGCTCTAATGCGGGACCCGTCTGTGGTGGTTCCTTGTTTTCAGATTCGTCGTCGTCGTCGTCGTTGGATGCCGCAGTCGAAGAGTCGATTCCTTCCGCTGCGGTGTCGGAGGCCGAGGCATTCTTCAGTTCGCTGTTCAGTCGCTCAATGATGTTGTCAACTTCTTCCGCGGCCATGGGAGTAAACAACTTCGAGGGAGGGACGTCTGCTGTTTCCTGTGCCTCGTCGAAACTGCTTACAGCCGGAGTGGTATCGGTTTCGAACGCCGTGGTTGATTCAGGTTCCGTATCTGGATTGGAGACAACAGCCGCGGCTGCTTCAGCTTGCGGTCCTGTCAGCAGCGATTGAGGAGCATGTCCAGACAATGAATCGTCATGGGCGGGTGTCGGGTTTGATTCAACAACTGTCATCGGAACGCTCAGATCAGCAGCCGCATCTTCGTCAGGTCGTCCGGACTCGGGTGTTTCCCGGTGTTGGCTGAGTCGATGGATCTCGAGATCTGTCATCGCCGACTGCAGAGCATCTTCGTAATTCAGGATTTGCTGGTGTGACTCTGCTGCCCGTTGACGCAAATTGATAACATCCTGCTGCAAACTCACAACCTGGTTGCGGAGCAATCTGTTCTCTGCCGCAAGCTCACGTTGCGAATGATTTGATGCCGTGAGATTTGCTTCGGATTCAGACTGAGCATGCAGTTGAGCCCGCAACTGCTTCAGTTCAGCTTCAGCTGACTGCAATTCTGACAGCAGTTGGGAATGTTGCTGTCGCGACTGGACCAGTTCATCCTGCATTGCCACGAATTCGGCTTCGCGAACCGCGAGACTGTCCGTTGCACTTTGCAGAGCAGACCTGTCGATCTCGTACTGATTCCTCAGTTCTTCAAGGTTTTCAAGCAGTTCGGAGCATCTTCGCTCTTCGGTCAGGAGGATACTTTCACGTCTTGCCAGTTCATTCTGCAGTTGCTGAAGTTCCTGCATTCGCTGTACTGAGGCTGCGAGTGCCTCGTCTTGTCTTCTTGCCAGTGTGTTCGCAAACGCAGTCTCAAAACGAACTTTTGTGTCACCGACAAAGGAGATGTCCTGTTCGGTGAGAGGCACTCTTGACGGTGCTTCGATCTGCGGTGGTGGAGCAACGGCCTCTCCCACGATCAGGCTTACGGCGCCTACAGTAATCACATCTTCGATATGCAATTGCATGTCGGACTGTACGGGCATGTCGTTGACCCATACGTGTCCGTTACAGCGGTGGATTCGCAGGACCCCGCCGATGTTCTCAAATCTGCAGTGTTCTTCATGGAGTCCAGTCTTCTTGAGAACAATGTGATTCTCGTCACCTGAACCACATCGGTATTCAGAACCATCCAGAATATTCCAGGGACCGATTCCCTCGAGGTATTGAGGACGCAGCTGAGGACACATTGGAACCTGCCCCGGCTGTATTTTTTTCGCCAGCCTGACCGACATCGCAGTTCCCCCGAGCCTGAATAGTGTGATTAAAGAATGAAACCATGCTCCCTGTGTTGGTTGACTATATTTCCTTATTTGACACCAGCTTACGTGTGAACTCTGGAAATGCGTCTTCTGGCGGCCGGATAAATTCCTGTTGTACCGACTGCAGGGAATCTTCTGAATTGTTCACTGTGGGATGTCATGCGTTACGCATCAGGGCTCCAATTGACTGGTGCAGGGTTTGCGCATGTTGCTGCATTGTGATGGAGCTTTGGGGGGATTAGGTGGAGTGAGACGGTGTTTCTGGACCTTCCAATTATAACCGTCCTGCGGCAGCAAATCGGGGAAGACGGATGCGATGCCGATGTCCGATGAAACCCAGGGTCCGTATCCCGGCGTGTCGCGCCGGAACGATTGCTTGGAACTTTGATATGGGTGAATGCGATGCGCATCCTTCTGCTGCTGGCTCCCTTATTGCTGATTTCCACCGGTTGCTCCATGGGACGAGGCGGTTTGTTCTCCCGGAATGATTCCAGTATTCATCCTCGGGGAACAGCTGCCTGGTGGCGAGAAAAGGCCTCGATCACTCCCGGCGTGAAGCAGCGATTCTGGCGTGGAAAGCTCTGGCCGGCACAGCCTCGGGGGACCGGTCCCGAGCAGCCGTTGACTCATATTTATCATGCTCAGCATTACTGGCCCCGGCCCTACACGGAGCAGGATGAGCGGAGTGTGATAGCAATCACTGATGCTGTGGTCAGTCGCGGCTGGGAGGAGCAGACAACGCTTTTCGATCACCACTTCGACCCGGAGACCGATCAGCTGAGCCGGGCCGGAGTTCGGCACGTGGAATACGTAATCGATGGCGTCCCGCTGGAACGACGCCAATTATTGATTCAGTCAACACGCAGCAGCGAGCGCGATTTCCACCGTGAGCAGTCGGTACGCACAAAGCTCATGCAGTATGAAATTCCGCATGGCGAAATTCCGGTTGCTCTGCGGAATTGTATTGAAACCGGTCGGCCGGCGGCCGAGGTGGAATCAATTCGCAGCCAGTATTTGAGTTCAACTCCGTTGCCACGAATTCCATTGCCGACCGGATTTCGGTCCGGTGGCTCCGGGGCAGCCAGTCAGGCGGCCGGAAGTGGCAGTATGGGTATGAGCATGAGCGGGATGGTGGGCGAAAACATGGTGAACTCGCCCGGGATCGCGGTTCCGGCTTCCTCGCAGCAGTAGCGGGTAAACGGGCCTTCAGAACGGGACAGCGTTAACGGCTAGCGGCAAAAATCGTCGCGACAGGGGCTGGCTCTGGCAATCTCTGCCGGAGCCGTTTCCGTGATTGTTCCGGTTGTGCCGGCTGGGCCGGAAAGTAAGAGTTTACCTTTCTTCGCGGCATCCTGAGATTCGATGACCTTGGAAAATAACCCCGTGATTGCGCAGATGTTGATCTGCATCGCGTGGTGCCTGACCGGGGAAGTTGTCATGTCACGCCAGACCGTTCATCTGCTCTTTCTGTTTTACGTAACCTCAACTTCCGTTGGGTGTATCGGAGGGCTTGCTTCCACCGCGGTTTTCGATCGGTTGGTGCCGTTCCGCGGGATTGGCGAGGGGGGGAATTCCGAGCTTTCGGAAGAATTTCGGGCGGCAAAGCGACAGTTTGGCGGTCGTACACAGAGTGTCATGCTGAGTTATGCAGCACTGCAGGAAAGCCAGCAGAACTACTCCGAAGCGCTCGAAAAGTACCGAGAAATCTCGGTTGCCTACCCGAACTCAGTTGATGCCCATCTGGGGATGGCGCGGATTGAGGAACTCACTGGGCGATTTGCTCAGGCGGAAGAGATTCTCGCGGCCTTAAGTGACCGTTCCGATGAACTGGACTCCGACGAATCGCGGCAGCGTGTCTTTCTTGCCCGCGGACGCCTGTATTCAGAACGCAGTGACTGGTCTGAAGCGATTACGGCTTTTGAGTCGGCCTGTCAGGTCAATGAGAGTAACCAGGAGTGTCGCTATGAACTGGGGCTTGCTCTGATCAAGTCCGGGCAAGTCGACAAGGGCCTTGGGCACCTGACCTTTTCTGTCGGATCGCCGGCAGCACACTACAACATTGCGTGGATCCTGCATCAACGGTCACAGGACGAGGAAGCGGTGCTGTGGCTGCAGAAGGCGATGCAGCAGCCCGACAGGCAGACTGCTGAAAAATCGGCGCAGTTGTTGGCAGAAATTCGCCGGCAGAATCCTCGATTCGGTGGTATGGCCGAGAATTCCACGGCTGGGTTTCAGGAGCCCATTCAGCAGGTTGGAGTCCATGGCAGTCTGGTCGGAGCGTCCAGTCCATTGCGACCAGCCGTGGCAACGGATCTGGATACAACGCCGGTCACAAATGCCGACTTTTACCGCGTGTTGCCCTGACAGCGATGTTGAGATATCGAGCTGCGGGCGGGATTTCCAGGGCATGCCAGGCCTGAACCTTCTGTGTGCCTGTAGCGGATAACAGGCTGGAACAGCTGAATTCGGGCCCGCTCGGCTGCCCGTGCTGTAAGTTTGCGGCAACCGCCATGACTTCGGAAGGACTTGTGTTCCGAAGTTTCTGCCTTAGTTCCGTTTGGCCGAGATGATCTCAGTGTCTGTAGAAACAGAAACATCGTTCGCAGCGGGAGCCGAGTTGTTCTGTGCAGGCTGCATGACCCAGATCTGAGGGATCAGTGTGACACAGGTCATCCACATCAGCAGATTCAGGGGCAGACCAACCTTGAGAAAGTCGGAAAACCGATAGCCGCCCGGTCCGAACACCATCATGTGAGTCTGGTAGCCAATGGGTGACGAAAATGCCAATGAAGCGGCCATCGCAATTGCGATGACGAATGGACGCGGATCGCACTCGGAAATCACAGCGGCTTCGACAGCAATTGGGAATGTCAATACTGCCGCTGCGTTATTAGTAATCAGCTCATTCAGAACCATTGTGACCAGATAAACGGCGGCGAGTGTGGCGACGGGGCCAAGGATCGCGGTGGAATTGACGAGGAATCTTGCGAGTTCCTCAGCGACACCGGTTCTCTCCAGTGCTTTCCCCAGTCCAAACGATGCTCCAATGGCAATCAGTACAGGCCAGTCGATCGACTCCCTGGCCGCAGATGCAGACATGCACCGGGTTGCCATCATCAGGATCCCGGCTGAGAATGCTCCGAGCATGGCAACTTCGCTGGGGGCGAAGAACATCAGTGCCAGAAGAGAACAAAATAGAAAGGCGGCGATTTTCCACGCTTTGCGACGCACTGAGTGGCGGCCCGGAACATCACTGACAAGGTAAAAGTCAGGATTGTTTCGATGGGCTTCGACAAAACTAGTTCCGGCCTGCATCAAGAGCGTGTCACCATTCTCGAGGCGAATGTCTCCGATCTTGCGATTCATACGACGACCATTCCGGTGGACGGCGATGATGACGGCGTCGTAGTGAGAGCGAAAACGAGCCTGTCGGGGTGTGCGACCAATCAGGGGTGATGATCGGCTGACAACAGCCTCACAGAGAATACGACTGTGGTCCGGATCGGTGTCATGCTTTTCGCCGACGTGTTGCAGTCCGGGAATTTTTTTCAGGTCGATGATTGTGTCGAGCACTCCGGTAAAGACCAGAATGTCGTCGCCTTCAATCACGGTATCCGGTGTGACGGGGCTGAGGACCTGGCGTCCGCGAGTGATTTCGATCAGAAATAATCCAGCCAAACGCCGCAGGCGAGCTTCTTCAACGCTCTTGCCAATCAGGGGGCAGGTTTGCAGCACTTTCATCTCGCCAAGATATTCACGACGAGAAAGCCCGAAGCTTTGAAACGGCTGCTCGCGTTCCGGAAGTAGTTTCCGGCCCACTGTGAACAAATAAATCAGGCCGACGAGGACACACGGCAGGCCAACGCGGCCCAGCTCGAAAAAGCCCAATTCAACGAACTGTTGCCCTTCGAAATCCTTCATCAGGCCCGAGACAACAAGATTGGTGCTGGTTCCAATTCGGGAACAGCAGCCGCCCAAAATTGTGACAAACGAAAGCGGGATCAGCAGTCGGGATGCAGCCACGTTGTTTCTGCTGCACCATCCAAGGATCACCGGAATCATGATCGCAACTATGGGTGTATTGTTCACGAACATTGAGGTCACAACGGTGGTACCACTTAGCAGAAGCAGGGCTTTGATTTCCGTGCGGGCCCCGCCAAGAATCCGTTCGCCCAGACTGTCAATGATGCCGGTCTCGCGCAGTCCGGTCGTGACAATAAACAGTGCAGCAAGCATCAGCAGCGATGGATTCACAAAACCCTCGAATGCCTCCGAGGGTGTCAGAATCCCGGTCAGGCAGAGGAATACGATGGCACTAAGAAAGGTAATATCTGCTGGGAACTCGCGGATCAGTGCCGCAAGGACGACGAATGTGACCAGGATCGTGATGCATGCATCAGTATCCATCGACAGGACCTTTCTGAGGATGTACGTCGAGAAACCGTTGGTTTGTGTGTTCTTGCAACATTCCTGCTGCGTTGTGCCGGTGAAGGATATTTCACACTCTCGTCTGCCACCAGCTTATTCTGGCGTTGAACAGCGGCACGGCCTGTTCTTGCGAAGAAAATTTCGCTGCAGGGAATCCCAGTGGCCTGGATTGTCTCGGGGCGAAAGAAGATCGGGTTTGCGATAATATTTGCGGCAGGTGAGTCCTGCCTGCTGCGACTGCGGTCTCTGCCCTGCCGCAAGTGTGCATGCTCCAGTCTTTTTATTGCGTGCCCTGCCAATGCGCCAGGCGAAGCCGGCGTTACTCATAGAAGCTGCTCTGAACTATGTCACAACTCATTTCCTATCATCCTGAATCGGCACTACGTTTTCTTCCGGGAGGGATTTCGGATTCCCTCGTGAGCGCTCTTGAAACCGCGCGCGTCGCATCTTTGAACGATGTGGATTTATGGCAAACGGACCGGGTACCGGCCGATCAGCTGCCGATGGATGCTGGTTTCATTCAGTGGCCGGAAGAGCTGCTGGCTGATCGGGCCAGCCGTGGCAGTGACAGCCTGATTTCAAGACTGACGTCCTGCGGGAAGAGGCTTCAGGAGCAGGCAGACTCACTGGTCGTGCTTGGAATCGGCGGTTCCTATATGGGCATGCGTGCGATGTTCGAAGCGTTGCGCAGCCCCTGGTTTAATGAATTTGACAGAGCTGCACGCGGCAACTGCCCCAGGCTGTATTTCGAGGGCTGGAATGTCGACTCGGACAACCAGCGAAGTCTGCTGGACCTGTTGAATCGTCGTGCACAACTTCATCCGGACGGTGCTGAGGGGAAAACGGCGGCGATTGTCATCAGTAAGTCCGGTGGTACGCTGGAGACTGCGGTCGCCTTCCGAATGGTTCGTGATCTGATTGAGAAGAACTTTCCCGATTCAAGTCGAGATTTGATTGTGCCCGTGACCGGTTTGCAGGGACGATTACGGGCTCTGGCAGAAGCCTCCGGCTATACCGACACATTCACCATCCCGGACGGAATTGGAGGTCGGTTTTCGGTGCTGACACCGGTTGGGCTGCTGCCAGCGGCCGCCAGCGGAATGGACATTACCGCATTGCTGCAGGGCGCAGCCGACATGACCGAACACTTCCGCTCAGCTCCCGCGGATGCAAATGTGGTTCTGCAGTTTACGGCCGTGTGCCACGCGTTCGAAAGTCAGCTTGGCATGACGACTCGAATTCTTTCTACCTGGGGGAGCCGACTGGAGGCTGTCGGTCTGTGGTATGATCAGTTACTCAGCGAGAGTCTGGGTAAGCATGAACTCGGCGCAACTCCACTGACAGTCGTAAACACTCGTGACCTTCACAGTCGCGGGCAGCAGCATCAGGAAGGGCGTCGCGATAAACTGATTACGAACTTACTTCCGGGACGTCCGGGCGATGAATCGCTGCAGGTACCGCAGCACGATCATGACCATGATCAATTGAATCGTCTTGCCGGCACACCGCTGTCGGCCATTCTGAAGGCTGCCATTGACGGTACCAATCAGGCTTATGCGGATGACTCGAGGCCAACTGCCGACATCTGTCTTCCTGAATTGAACGAACACGTCCTGGGCCAGCTCTTCCAGATGCTGATGCTTTCGACGGTGGTCGAAGGACGCCTCCTTGGTACGAACCCGTACGGACAACCGGGTGTTGAAGCGTACAAGAAGAACATGCAGGCGAATCTCGGGCTCTGAACAGGATTGTTGTCCGGCGGGAAAACGCCAGAGACGGAACGGGATTCTCTTCTTGCAATCGGCCGAGTTTGGTCATTTGAAAGCAGGTTCGTAATGAAACTCACATGGCTTGGTCACAGTGCATACCTACTGGAGGTCGCCGGGAAGAATGTTCTGATTGATCCCTTTCTGACAGGAAATCCCAGCGCAGCAGCATCGGCAGATCAGGTTGAGGCCGACTACATTGTGGTCTCCCATGGCCATGGTGATCACATTGGGGATACTGTTGAGATTTCCAAACGCACCGGAGCGACCGTGATTTCGAATCATGAGATCTCCCTCTGGCTGAAAAAACAGGGCGTCGAGTCGACTCACGATATGCACCTTGGAGGAAGCCACCAGTTTGAATTCGGCCGACTCAAACTCACCATCGCACATCATGGTTCGATCCTGCCGGATGGGAGTTGTGGCGGCAGTCCCGCTGGATTGTTATTTCAGACCGCAGACGGGACGTTGTACCATGCCGGTGATACAGCCTTGTTTTCCGATATGAGTCTGATCGGTGACGAAGGGATCACTGCGGCCATTCTTCCAATCGGTGACAACTACACAATGGGGCCGGAGGATTCGATTCGAGCCGTCAAACTGCTGCGGCCAACGTTTGTGATTCCGTGTCACTACTCTACATTTCCAATTATCGAGCAGGATGTTCAGGCGTGGCAACAGGCGGTCAGTGCAAGTACCTCGGCGATTCCGATGGTCATGCAGCCCGGGATTGCGATGGAAATTGCCTCGGAGTCTTAAAGTTGTGACTTCTGTAGAAGATCTTCCCAGCAGCCCGGCAGTGGCAGCGCGGCATCCCGGGGGGGATGCTGCGGCGTCAGCAGCCTGATCATTCGAGCTTTCATGCGGGACAGGCCAAAGCCAGTTAAAGCGGAAACGCTGACCGGTTGTTCGGCGGAACAGTCTGGGGACGTCATCTCTTCACGGTCGAGCCAAAGATCACATTTGTTGTGCACCAGCAGAACCGGACAGCGGCAGATGTGCCGGATTTCAGCCATTTGCACTGGTAACGACGCCGATGGATGATCTGTCACCAGGCAGATCAAATCTGACGACTCGGCCGCGCGAAGCGACTGAACAATGCCCAGTTGTTCCGGTAACGTCGTTGCATCGCCGCGAATGCCTGCACAGTCACGAATACTGACAAGCCAGCCATCGAGAACCGTTTCTGCCGCAATCATGTCGCGCGTTGTTCCGGGCGTGTTTGAAACAATCGCTCGATCGCGTCCAGTGAGTGCATTGATGAGCGACGACTTGCCGGCATTTGGAGCACCGATCAGTGTCACTCGAAACGCCTCCGTCAGATGTGCAGCGAATGAATGCCATTGCCGCACCTGCTGGACTGCATGTTGACGGTTTGCTGAGTCAGCCGAATTCAATTGTTTGCGCAAAGCCAGCAGGCGTCCGTCTGTCTGAGCAATGACCCAATTGGCTGCTGCCCGCGTGCGACACTGCTGCAGGTTGGCCTCGATACAGTCATTCACAATCCTGGTGTCGGATCGGTGGCTGAATGGTGGTTCAGGCGTCCCGGCAGGGACTCCGGATTCTGCAAGATCATGCAGAATGCGAGACTGGGCAGCATTGCCCCCGTGACAGAGGATTTCCCACTGCGTGGACGAGGTGCGGACGACAATCAAGTCTTCCGTTCCCCAAACTCCGTACAGCAAACGCCCGGTGGAGGACAGATGCGGGAGCTGGCCGCCGTTGTGTTGGAAATTCTGAAAAGCACGCTGTGCCGTCGCGGATGAGGCCTGCACGTGAATTACCGCAACGGCCCCCGGGGAGGCCGATGTCAGGACATGGGCGAATGGTGGTGTATCAGGAGATGATGTCGAAGGATCGGAAACCATTTGAACGCCTGAGGCACTTCACGCCTGCGAAACCAATGGGCTGACGGCCCCTGCGAGTCTTGCGGATACTACCCGCTTTGTCCATTGTACTTGTGTTCTCTGAATTTTGGTTTCTGCGCGTCAGTTTATCTGTAGCGAAGTCTCATTTTCTGCCGATCGATGAAAGACGGTGAGTTGTGTCGTGCCCCGGGGTGCGCACGGAGTGACTGAAATCACAGTGCTTCGAACTGCCCTGTCCTGTCACACGTCGGACCATGGATGGTCATGAGTGCATCTTCAGAACCCGAGCAGCAGCGTGCGTGGCCGACCCGCCTTCTTGGCGGTGCAATTTCGGTCTTCTGTGCCCGTCCACGGCTGATGCTATGGCTGATGCTGATGCTGGGCTGCATGGCGGTTGGCTATTCAGTCAGCTTTCTGGAATTTCGGGCCAGCCGCACGGCCGCCACGGGGTCCAGGCTTCCATTGCTGCAGAAGCTCACCGCACCGGCTGAGCAGCGTGGGATTGAAACATTCGGTAATGAGCGGGATGTTTTGGTCGTTGTCCGCACGGATGCTCCCAACGGCGTCCTGATTCGGACCATTATCGACCAGCTGGGAGCACAACTGATTCGCGACACCGAGCACTTTGAAAATGTGCTGGCGCGAGTTGATCTGGCAGCGATGAAGCAGAAAGCTCTGCAGTTTCTTTCGCCTGAGGAAATCCGCCGCACAGAAAGCAAGCTGAATTCCTATGACAAGGTGGTGCGGGAACAGAACTGGAAGCTGATTCAGGCCGACCAGCTCACAGCATCGCTCACGCAACAGATTGCCCGACAACAAGATTCCGGGCATGTCAAGGATGTCACCTGGGAATCAACTGACCGCCTGGCATCAAGCCTGGCTTCATGGATGCGGCATTCGGTTGAAGGGGACTCTGCTCAAGGCAGCGGTTTTCGCTCTCCCCTGCCCGACCTGTTGACGGTTGCAGCCGATCAGAAACTCACAGACGGCTCTGTGGCCTACATGATCAATGATCTGGAGACGGTTGGTGTTGTCCAGGTGGGGCTGCGAATCGACGAGACTGCAACAGGCAGCGAGTCTGCAGCTCTGACTGCGTTGCAGAAGCTGATCTCAGAAACGCGTGAGTCGGGGCGGTGGCCTGATACGACTAGCGTAGCTGTCACGGGAATCCCAGCGATCGAACACGAGGAACTGCGTGGGACATGGCTGGATATGGGACGAGCAGCGGTACTGGCTGTCGTTCTTCTGGGAGTTGTACTGCTGCCGGTGTTTCGTGGTGGCCGCCACCCGATGCTGGCCTTAATGACGCTGTTGCTCGCTCTCTGTTTCACTGCCGGTGCCGCGACAGTGCTGGTTGGTCAGTTGACCCTGATCAGCAGCTGCAGCGTGATCTTTGTTGTCGGAATGTGCATCGATTTCTCGATCAGTTTCATCAATCGCTACCTCGCCTTGCGGAATGAACTCTACGAGATACCGGATGCGTTGCGAGAGGTCGCCGAGACAACGGGTGGAGAGATTCAGGTCTCAGCCCTGACCACAGCCCTGGCTTTTGCCACCACACTGCTCTCCGGATTTCCCGAACTTGCCGAACTGGGCGTTCTTTCGGGCGTTGGCGTACTCATCAGTGCTGCCAGCGTGTTGCTGTTTCTGCCGGCGTTAATTGCAGTCTCCGATGCTGAATCAGAGGACATTCCTGCAGCAATTTCTGCGTTCCCGGAACGGCTGATTCCGTGGCTGACATGGAGACCAGCGATTCAGATTCCGATTGCGATGCTGCTGCTGGGGGCGGCAGCAGTATTCGCAATGCGGTCTGAGAGCGGATCGTGGCAGCCGAGCGTCACATACAATTCCAGTCTGATTGACCTGCTTGATCCGACCGCAGAGTCTGTTGTGGCGGAACGAATTCTGGAAACGGCCGGAACTGAAACCGTGCTGCACGCAGTCTCCGTGGCAGATTCATGGGAAGAGGCCGTACAACGCAGAGATGAACTGTTGCGGCTGCCCTCAGTGGCTCGCGTCAGCGATGCTGCCAGTAAACTTCCGGACCCCCCTGATCCCCAGGTGCGAGCCCTGTTACAGCGTGTTCAGCAGCGTGCTGCAGGAATTCCTCGGACCTTTCCACAGTTGCCGCAAGCTGATTTCCAGGCGGCCGGTCGACAGGCGGAGATACTTTATGGGATCTGTCGCGAATCGGATCATCCGCTTGCCCGCAGTGCGGCGGCATCTCTCGATCAGTTCCTTACCGATCTCACAACGTTGACAGGTCAGCAGGCAGAGGCAGCCATCGGTTCGTGGAATACCATGGTCGCCCGATGGTTGCTGCTGGAGTACGCCGAAATTGCGTCTGCCAATCGGTTCGACGCTGTCGGGCTCGAGGATCTTCCCATCGAATTGCACGGCAGATATTTGCAGATCGATGCCGATGGTCGTCAAAAATGGGCATTACGCGTCTATCCGGAGAAGAACATCTGGGATCGAGAGTCACTGGAACAGTTCATTGGCGATCTCCGCAGCGTCGACCCCCTGGTCGCCGGTGAACCTGTGGAGATGCTGGATTCGGTGGGGCGTCTGCATCTTCGATCTGCGGAAACCGGGATGTACGCCCTCGCTGTGATCTCGCTAATGCTGCTGTTTACATTCCTGCGACGCGGGCAGAAGCTGATGACGATCCTGCCCCCCGTGGGAGTTGCAGGGTTCATTGGGTATACCCTTTTTCAACGCACCGGTGTTGTCCAGCCGTGGCTGGTTGTGTCGATCTGTCTGGCGCTGGCAGGATTCCTGGCGGCAGTGCTGGATTACAGAAATCTCAGAGACACGCTGCTCACTTTGGTTCCTGCTTTTGGTGGAGGAATTGTGCTGTTGGGAGTGATGGCGGTGTGTGGTTTTGAATTCAACCCCATGAACCTGATTGCCCTGCCAATGGTATTCGCAATTGGTGTCGACAACGGGATTTATCTGGTTCGGGACTGTCGCAATCAGATTGCTGACGAGGTGCAGGAATATGCTCCATCCCAGGAGTCACTCAGCAGCTCACTCATCACATCGTTGACGAGTATTGCTGTGTTCGGCAGCCTGATGATTTCCAGCCACCAGGGCCTTTTCAGCATGGGCGTTCTGCTCACGATCGGGGTTCTGTCCAGCCTTGCTGTTTCGCTGACACTCATGCCGTCGCTGATGGTTCTGGTAGCTCGTCATCAGCCCGCTCTAATGGCTCCCGTGCACATTATTCGAAGTGAGTTGTCTGAGGACAGTGCTGGAAGGGAAACAGCAGACGAAGAGACCAAAAACAAACGTCAGGCCGCGTAATGTCCGGCCGCTGTTCTTCTTACCAGGTGTCGCAGTACATGCTGGTGTGGTCGTGATGGTTTTCGTCTGCCCGCTATTGCCACCTGCGTTTGAGTTGATCGATCAGGACGGCAGTCAGCAGGACAGCCCCCAGGACGATGTTTTGACTGGCGGATTCCACCCCCATCAGATTCATGCCGTTGCGAATGACCGCAATAATAAAAGCGCCCGCAAGCGTGCCCAGCATTCTTCCCTCGCCACCGAGCAGTGAGGTTCCGCCAACAACGACGGCTGCAATCACCTCCAGTTCGTACATTTCACCGTACTTCGGATCACCCGCGTTCAGTCGTGACGAGAGCAAAAGCCCCCCCATTCCCGCCAGAAACCCACTGATGGCGAAGACAAGCAATCGGTATCTTTGAGTCCGAATGCCACAAAGTGCGGCTGCTTCGGGATTACCCCCGATGGCATACAGAACGCGCCCAAACACCGTCCGGGCCATCAGGAAATGAGCTGCCGCATAGAGCAGGATCATCAGCCAGACCGGATTTGGAATCCCGAGCGGGCCATTGCTACCGGCACTGCGAAAGACAGCAGGTATCGAATTACTGCCAATTGACTGTTGATTTGAAACAAGCTGGGCTGCCCCGCGAGCCATCAGCATCATTCCCAGCGTGACGATGAACGAGGGCAGGCGGCAAACGGTGAGCAGGACACCGTTGATCGCGCCGGCAGCTGTTGAAACTGTCAGACCAATTGCAGCGGCCAACAGCACAGCCGGCAGAGCAGCGTCAGCTCCACCGCAGTAGTCCCGCAGAAAAACAGTCGTGGTGACGGATGCCAGAGCCAGCACGGAACCAACGCTCAAGTCGATTTCTCGCACGATGATCACCATTGTCATACCAACAGCGATGATGGCATAAATCGCGGTTTGACTGGCGACACCCAGAAGATTTCCTGGCTTAAGAAAGTCGGGCCAGAGTACCTCCTGTGGCATGAGCAGAGATTCCTCGCGGAACTTGCTGTATCGCTCAAACACGGTCCATCCACCACTTGTTCCTGTCACGATGATCGTTTCCGGAAAACGGTCTTCCGCGTCCAGTTGATCGAGCAGCCGTCGGGCATCCGGTGGTGCTCCCGTGATCACGCCGGCGGGCGGCCTGTCGTTCTGCTCAAGGTAAACACGGGCAGCCTCAGCAAATTCCCTGTCGAGGGGGGAGGTGGCAGCAATGATGACAAGGGGAGCTCCGCTGGAAGTTCTTCGTAACGCATCCGCTGCTGCTGTCGTTCCGGCTTCTGCACCGGTCACACTCTGCCGTTTCAGAGTCAGGATGCTGAAGACCGTCATCAGGATAATCAGGATCACAAATGTGCCTGACCCTGATGCAATGCGATTGACGAGACTTCCGGACGCCATACCTGGTTCCAAACACGAGTTATTCCTGCATACTGCTGAACGATGTTCAACAGTGCGTCGTTCCTTCGCCAAAGTCTAATGCATCGTAGGCGGTGGCTCGACCTCGCTGATGGCGATTTAAATCCTGAATAGGAATCCCGGAGGACTGTTCTATTGCAACACTGCAGAGGGAAGTGACTCGGTGAGTTTTGACTGAGAGGATCTGTCGCTCGGATCCTGGTAATACTCCGGGAATCGTTGCAGTGCATGCTTCAGGATTTCCACGGCGAACGGGGCAGCCACTGTCCCGCCGTAGTGTGATCCGGCTGCCGTTGGTGCGTCAACCATCACCAGAACAAGCACCCCGGGATTCTCCGCCGGTGCTCCGCAGATAAACGACAAAACCCAGCGATTGTCAGAGTATCTGCCGGTGACTGGATCCAGCTTCTGTGCCGTACCAGTTTTTCCAAACATGGAGAGTCCGGGGATGCGTACCGCCCTCGCAGTGCCCCGTTCCACGACCTGTTTCATGGGTTCTGCTGTCAGCCACGCCGCAGTCCCGCTGGTCAGAACACGACTGGACAGCGCCTCATTCACGGGTGTTCGGGGAATCGAGCCGTCTTCGTCTGCACCGCCGTTCTTCAGGATTGTTGGCGGTACGAGCAGGCCGCCGTTTGCGATCGCTGCGTGAGCTGTGATCAACTGCAGGGGGGTCACCGCGATTTCCTGGCCCATAGGGACAGAGCCAAGCGAGTAGATGCTCCAGTTCTGCGGTGGATGCACAATGCCGTCCACTTCGCCTGGCAATTCAATTCCAGTTCGACCGCCAAATCCAAACGCACGCACGGCGTTGTACAGTCGCTCTTTGCCGAGGGCTTCGCCAACCTTTGCCATGCCAATATTACTGGATTTTACCAGCACGTCGGTCAGACTCAGTTCGCCATACGGATGGTGATCATGCAGCAGTCGCGGGCCCATTCGATAGATCCCGTGACCACAGTGAATTTGCTGGTCTCGTTCAAGCAGGCCAAGGTCAACAGCTCGACCGACGATCACGGGCTTGATTGTCGATCCCGGTTCAAACACGGCAGAGACGGCAAGATTCTTCCATGCATCAGGATGTACGTTTTCAAGCACGTCCGGGTGAAAGGCCGGTCGCGAGGCCATCGAAAGCACTTCGCCAGTATGGGGCAGCAGCACGATGGCACAGGCACCGGCCGGACTCCATCGCGTCATTAACTGGTTAAGAGTCTCTTCTGTTTGTTTTTGCAGCGGCAGGTCCAGAGAACAGACGACCATGTCTCCGTGGACTGGTG
>JAFMMM010000399.1 GCA_017859815.1 Planctomycetota bacterium
GCACCGGGGCAGGTGGGTGGCACCGGGGCAGGTGGGTGGCACCAGTGGAGGTGGGTGGCACCGGGAGATGTGTTCGGCATGGTCAACGAACCACGCGGGCACTCCGCCAATCGCCGAAGGCACAAGCCGGCTCTCAGCCGGACCGGGGCAGGTGGGTGGCACCGTGCGGGGTGGGGTTTTTTCGGCTGATTCTGCCACGGAGGTGGTTTGGTTTGACGGGTTCGGCAGATCTGACGGCAGGATTGCCCCGTCCTCAGTCGGCGGAAGGCCCATTTTGCCAACAGTGGTCTTCACCCCAACTCCGTTTCAGCGATAGGCTCGACCGGCTTTTGTGGTGTCGGTAGGTGTGTTTCCGAAACTCACCGTATCGGTCCGCAGGATGCTGTTGCCGCTGACAGTTCTGACTTGTTGATTCTTCGGGATCCCCTGCCGATGCGCTCGTTTTTGCTTCAATTCACTGGGTTTGTTTTCGCGCTGCCACTGCTGATTGGATCCAGCTTTGCACAGGATGTTGTTTATGAGCAGCACTTACTGGACGAAGGTACGCATCCGACTTCACTGCTGGGTGCGCACTACACGGATCTGCAGTACGTGTGGATGAACGGTGGGTTGAACAGTCAGATCACGGGTGATATCGAGGGAGCCCTGACGACATTCAATGTGCCCGCGCGCTGGAATCGACATCTGCCGGAGTACATTGGTCAGGATGTTTTTATTTCCACGTCGTGGCTGAATGGCGGTGTGTCGGATTCCATCATGTCATTGGACTATGAGGCTCGATCGTTCAGCACCGGCCTGAATACATGGCTGTACCTGAATGACGACGTTCGTCCCTTTGTCCAGCTTGGACTGGGAACTCAGTTTGGTGCGCTTGGCGTGCGCGGGCCAACGATCATCGGCAGCAATTTTACTCTGGGTGAGCTTGATAATTCTCTGGTGGTCAACCCGGGGGTTGAGATTGTTCTGCATGAAGATATTTTTTGGCGGAGTCAGCTGAATATCAACACCGATGGTCGCTTTGATCATTCGGTCTGGCGGACAGAGCTGGTGGCATGGCTGGGTGAGCATGTCTTCCTTCGAGGTGGCGCCGTCGGTGATGTCAGCGGTGACGGGATTGGCGGGACAATCGGTGCCGGGATCGCGTGGTAATCACCGCTGAACCTGGGGTGATTGCTGCGATTCACTCGTTGCTCACCTTTCATTGGAATACCAGTACCATGCGGGTACGGTTTGTCCTGCAACTGCGGGCTCGTCTTCGGGGTTTAGAAGCACCATCCCGTTGGCCGCGGTGATTGCATTGAGGTCGGCAGAGACTTTCCAGTTCAGCGGCGTAGCCTGCAACCGTCCATTGCAAAGAGACAGTTGGGCCGGCTGACAGACGGGGCGATTGCCTCGAACGGAAAAGTCCATTGTCAGCGCGGCACGGTGTCTTTCCGGGGCTGGCTGCTTCTGCAGTCTGCACAGCAACGGGCGAACAAAGAGTTCGAAACAAACAAGACTGCTGACAGGATTACCGGGCAGGCCAAAGACGAGGCAGGTGTGATCATCCTGCTGAGCGATTCCGAACCACAGCGGTTTCCCTGGCTTCATGCGGATCCCGTGGAAGATTTTGCGAACCCCGGCTCGTTCAAGTTCCTGTGGTACAAAGTCATGCGTGCCCATGGAGACACCTCCGGTCAGGAGCAGCACATCTGCCAGCAGGCCTGTCCGGATTGAATCGGCGAGGCTGTGCGGCTGATCGGGAACAGGGTCCAGCAGGATGGGGACGGCACCGGCGGAACGGGCCTGCGACGCGAGCATGGGCTGGCTGGAGTTTCGAATATGTCCCGGTGGAGGTTGTCTGGAAAAGTGAACCACTTCATCGCCGGTGGGCAATACCGCGACTCGTGGCTGGCGATAAACAGGAACCGTAGTGATACCGAATTCTGCAAGTGCAGCAATTCTGCCTGGGTGCAGGACTGTACCGCTGCTGAGGAGTTCGGTTCCCGCTGCGATGTTTGCAGCCCGTGGCAGAATATTCATCCCTGCCTGCAATTCCTGCGGGTTCACTCGCAGACGTTCCGGTTCCGCTTCACGAAACTCCGTCATTTCGATGGGGATGACAGCGGCGGTTCCATCCGGCGTGACGGCCCCCGTCATGATGCGAAGAGCCTGCCCGGGGCTCGGAGCCGACCGAGGCATCTGCCCGGCAAGCAGTGTATCGGTCACTCGAAGTTCGGTCAGCCCGGCAGAATCCGTGGGGGCAGTCAGGGCGGAATTGTGAACAGCAAAGCCATCCATCAGCGCTTTCGGGAACGTGGGTGAGTCTTCCGGGGCAATCAGTGATTCTGCAAGGATTCGTCCGAGCGCATCGGTCAGTGCGCAAGACTCTGCGGTGCAGGGCGGCGGTGAATCGGGGAGAGCGGCGAGCGCTTCCTGGATGCTGAGCATGGGAGAGAGTCCGGAAAACCAAATGTCGGGAGCCAGGTCACGAAAACCGCAGCGGCTTCCGATGATCCTGTTGCAGCAGTATTCTGCAGGAATGGGAGTGAGTGTCCAGAATGCAGCACTGAACTGCGGGGATGCCGAACGATAACTGCTGCGTCAGCGACGGACTGATCAGCATTTGACAAGTGTTGTTGTTACGGGAACGGAGGGCTGGGCGAACAGGTCACAGCAGAAGATTCATGAGCGAATTTCGCAGGATTCGAGCGGTCGTATTTGATCTCGACGGTACGATGCTGAACACCGAGGACATTTTTGAAGATGCCGGCCAGGTGCTGATGGAACGTCGTGGTTTGACCATGACGAATGAGATTCGTCGTGAAATGCTGGGGCGGCGGCCTGCGGAGGCGTTTGCGGCTTTGAAACGCCTGACCGGAATCACAGACGACACCGACGCGTTGATGCGAGAAACGAAAGAAATTTTTCGTAACCTCGCGGTGGATCGAATCACGGTGTTGCCGGGTGTGAGATCATTGCTGGAATTGACGGAGGCACTGGAATTGCCGCGTGCAGTCGCGACATCGTCACCGGAGCAGTACATGCGGTGGCTGATGGAACTGGTCGATCTGTACCGACACTTCCAGTTTGTGCTGACTGCAGAGAATGTTCAGCAGGGGAAACCACATCCGGAGATTTATCTGTTGGCAGCGGAACGGCTGGGAATTGCAGCCGCAGAAATGCTGGTTCTGGAAGACAGTGAGACTGGAGTCCGCGCAGCGGCCTCAGCGGGTGCGCAGGTGGTTGCGGTCCCAAATCGGCACACGGAATACGGTGATTTTTCGGAGGCAATCCTGCGCGTTGAGAGTCTGGAAGATGAACGCATTGCGGAGTTGTTGCAGCGGTATGCTGTCGGCGAATGCTGATGAGAGATCACGTGGCCTCACATCCGTGCATGTCACTGTGCAACGGGAGTTTTCGGTATGGGTCAGAAGACAGAAGAAACAGATCGCCTGCTGCGGGCACTGAAGCGGCGGGATCCGATTTTGAGTCGAGTAATTCGCCAGGTGGGTGAATACGGACTGAAGCCCCGCGGACGCGGCTTCGAGGTCCTGGTGCAGTCCATTATTTCGCAGCAGATCTCTACTTCGGCAGCTCAGACAATCCAGCACCGGCTGCGGGATCTTGTGCCAGGAAAGCGACTGAGTCCCGAGGCACTGGCGAGTTTGACCGACGAGCAGTTGCGTGGCGTTGGTGTATCGCCTCAGAAGTTGTCCTACGTGCGGGATCTGACGCGTTGTGCCCTGGAACGTGTCATTGATTTTCGTCGCATTGCTCGCGGCGACGATGAGACGTCGATTGCAGAACTTGTACAGGTTCGCGGAATCGGACGCTGGACGGCTCAGATGTACCTGATGTTCTCCCTCGGGCGTCCGGATGTTTTTGCAGTGGACGATCTGGGACTGCGGAATGCGATGCAGAGACTTTACGGAATCGCTGCTGATGCGAAGCCTGTCGTTTACGAGCAACAGGCGGAACTGTGGCGACCTGCTCGCAGCATCGCGAGCTGGTATCTGTGGCGTTCACTGGAAATTTCGGCCGAGTGACTCTGCGGGTCGTTACCCTTGTTTGCGGAATTCAGGCAGTGGGTATTCAGCCAGAGGCAGAGGTGCTTCCAGCGCGGCAAGTTCCTGCAGCCGGTGCCAGCCACGTGTGAGCAGCTGAGACTGTTGCTGGACATAATCAGAATCAAGTTGGCGGCGATCAAAGTCACCTTCGGCGTAGACCTTTGGCACCTGCTCCGATTCAATGAATTGAGCATTGAAAGGATTACACAGCAGGTGACGTTCAGGTGCTGCCAGTAGATCTCCTGCCGCTATCTCCCCGGTCACAAACCGCAGGTACAGGTCACTGTTGCTGATGGATTCGACTTCGTCTCCGCAAACATCGCAGAGATAACCCTGTTCGCAGCGAGCCATGGTTCAGATTCTTCCGGGTACGCAGAGGATGGAATTTGGAGGCTGCTAAAGTCTAAGCCAGAGCGCAAAAGAAACACACCCGACCGAAGAGAAGGCCGGGTGTGTTGCTGAGACAGGAGGACCGAAGTCCCGGAGAAGGAGGATCATTGCAGAGCAGAGGGGTAGCGCCCCAGCATTGCAGAGCTGCTGGCCGAAATATTCTGGACGGGCAGGCCACCCTGTACCCAGCGTGAAGAAGAATTCTGCTGTGGCCGTGGTGTGACAGCCTTTGGGTTTGGCGTCCAGGTTTGGTTCCACGGAT
>JAFMMM010000062.1 GCA_017859815.1 Planctomycetota bacterium
TGCTCCAGCACGGGGCCTGCACTGCTGATCATTTTGGGACCAAACATCGGGCCCGCCGGGATAAGATCGGTGGCGGTGGAGTCTTGCGGCCACATGAACGGCTTGATCCCCCCGCGACGGATCACAACGTCTCCGGTTGTTGGTGTTCCCGCTGAAGCCGTGGCAATTCTCGCTCCGAGGACGAGATTGAAAACGGCGCTCTGAACAGAACTGAGTGCAAATCTGCGTAACCTGCGCGTCTGATTCTCCGGCCAGTAATCAGCGGGGAGTCTGCCGTGAAGCAGTCTCAAACCCTCGTTCACGGTGTTCCCCTCGAGACCGAATCGCTGTGGCCCGTAATAATTCGGGAAGCCACCCTGCTCAAGTTCAATGAGCCGAGCTGCGACGGCAGTAAGGTCCTCCGAGGTGAACGCGGGACTGCCCGCTGCCGGACGCAGTGTCAGTCGAAATCGATTCCCGCGGTGATGACCCGTCTTCAACCGATTCTTGTGCAGCGTTACGCTGAGAACCTTGAGTTGCGGCTCTGAGATTCGGGCCGCCGCATCTGCACATCGCGCTGGAACGGACACGTATTGCCGGGTAACGGCGTGGCGGTCCTTTTGTCCTGCGACACCGACGTCGTTCCCGCGGATTTCCAGCCGGCTGCTGATCAGGTTGATCATTCGGGAGGACGTCAGTCCGCGTTTCTCCACCCACAGCCACGCATGCTGACCGCTGCCCTTGAGCGGATAGGATGGGATTTCCTCCACCTGGAAGTCTTCATCCACACTGCGAATGAGAATACTTCCGAGAATGGTGTCTCGCATTCTTGGGGGAGTGATGACCTTGTCGAGGACTTTAGCAGGAACGGGCATGGCCGAGAAATCCCCGAGAGAGCAGTGTGGATTGACAGACACGATGAAGAAGCCCGGGTGAAGGCATAGCACATTCCTCACCGTTGTGGGCCGGAGCATGCGGGAGTGTAAATTCCCCCGCACGGAAACGGCGCTGCTGATTCCCCACAGGAAACGGAATTGTCTGAAAACTCAGTCTCGGGAACCCGGAGTCACCTTCAACGTCAGTTCCTTATCCCCTCGCTTGACGATGATTTCGGTTTCCTGCCCGGATTTAATGGCCTCAATGGCATAGGTGTAGTCGTAGATGTTCTCAATCCGTTTTCCGGCAAGGCCGACGATGAGGTCACCGCCGCGAACCCCGGCCCTGGCGGCGGGCCCGTCCTTGGCGACACCGGACAGTAGAACCCCTGCAGCATCGGACTGGGCATAGTCGGGGACGGTTCCCAGCCATGCTCGCAGGGATGCACGTCGTTGCCCTTCCTCGGGGGGAGCCTGCTCAGAATAACGCGGCGGCTTTTCCGCCTGAATCAGCTGGCGAACAACCAACGACATCAAATTCGCCACTCGAGAAATGCCCTCATAATTCAGCTTCTCCGGTGTGTCTCGCGGCGTGTGATACTCGCCGTGATTTCCAGTGAATGCGGAAAGAATGGGAACACCATGCAAAAAGAAGACACTGGCGTCCGTCGGCAAATAACTGTCCGCCTGCAGTGTGATCGGAAGCCCGACGGGGACATTGGCACGCTCCACATACTGCTGCCAGTCCGGCGATGATCCCAGCCCCTGCAGCACCAGTTTTTCCTGCAGTCTGCCCACCATATCCATGTTCAGACAGGCAGAGATATAAAGATTCAGGCCACCGGTGTTTGGGCCACTTTGGGAATCCTGCTTGTCCGGAGGTGTCTCTTCCTGTTCTCCCCCGGCTGCGGCTGCGTGCTGTGAGAATAACTCTTCAAGGTTCTTCACGTAATGACTGGATCCGAGCAGCCCAAGTTCTTCGCCGGACCATGCAGCAAAGATGATGTCTCGACGGCCATCAAGTTCGCCGCGATCCCGAGCCGCTGCAAGTGCTTCCGCCATTTGCAGCATTGCTGTAACACCGGAAGCATTATCGTCCGCTCCGTAGTGAATTCCTTCTCGCTCGTCATCGCGAGCCAGTGAGCTGCCGCCAATCCCTGTTCCGAGGTGGTCAATGTGAGCACCGACGACCACAACCTGTCCGGCAGGTTCGTCATTGACCTGCAGACGTCCAAGGACATTTCTGCCGCGACTCTTTTCATGAACAACGTCAATCGTTGCCGACAGCATGGCACCCTTGAGCGGGTAGCCAATTGCAGGCTGTCCGGAATCCAGCTTCTCCTGCACTGACGACAGGGTCCGTCCGAGAGGCTTGAACCACTGCTGTGCAACATTGTCAGAAACGCTGATGACAGGCAGCCCGGCTCCGGCAAGCGAACCATCAAAACGCAGGGGAGCCAGCTGCTGTCGGACACCGGATGTGGGCCCACTGACAACAATCAGTCCTTTCGCACCGAGGTCTCTGGCCTGCGTCGCCTTAAAACGCAGACTGGAAAATCGTGCGAAGTGTTGCCGCTGTTCGGGAGTCAGCCCTTCCGGAATAAAGCGGAAGCAGAGTACCCACTTGTCTTCCACGTCCAGATGGACATAGGAGTCGTATTCTTCCTGTCCATCGGCAGCGGGAACACGGAGGCCATACCCGGCAAATACGATTTCAGATTCAGCAACCTCTCCGACTGCACTGAAAGCGAGTGGTCTCCAGTCTTCATTGATTTTCAGAGCCTGCGTTCCGGAGACGGCGGTATTGTCCGGCCCGGCGGAAACACCGCTGGTAAATTCAAATTCCTGAAACCATGACTCATCTTCGCCTGCGGGTTCCAGCCCGAGAGTCTCAAAGTGCAGGGCTGCGTAGTTGGTTGCCAGTTTTTCTCCTCGAGTTCCCGTCAGTCGCCCGCCCAGTTGCGGGCGACAAAGGTACTCCACGTGACGGACTGCGTCGGCCGGAGCAAAGTCACCGCGCCCGGCAACGCCTGCTGACATGACGCGATTCGCAGAGTCCGAATTCTTCTCTTCAGAGTCGGGTCTGAGGTCCAGCAGTTCCAGTGCCCGCTGATGGTTCCAACCTGCCATGAAGATCTGTGATTGACCGGAAACTGTCCGTCCTGCAGTCCATGCAAGAGATTTTCCGTCCGGCGAAAAGACCGGCAGCCCATCGAATCCCGGCGTGTAGGTAACCCGCACTGGTTCATGGGTGGCTTCAGCATCGACCAGATACAACTCGAAGTTTGCAAACCCGTGGCGATTGGTCGTGAAGATCAGATATTTTCCGCTGGGGTGGTAGTAGGGAGCCCACGACATCGCCTGGAGTTCTGTCAGCTGGCGGACATCGGTGCCGTCGATCTTCATCGTCATGATTTCGGCGACTGCCCCGTTTTCAGAAAAACGACGCCAGCAGATACGACTGCCGTCCGGGCTAAAAAAGGGACCGCCGTCATATCCGGGCGAGTTGGTGAGTCGCCGCACATTTGTCCCGTCGGCGTTCATCAGATAGATCTCATTGGCCCATGCGGGATCGAGCTCGAATGCTTCCTGCTGTTGCTCCGTCAGATCGTCCAGCCATGCGGATCGGTTGGAGGCGAAGGCAATCAGCTTTCCGTCAGGGGACCATGAGCCTTCAGCGTCGTATCCCTTCTGCTGAGTGAGAAGTTTGGATTCGCCACTCTCGAGGTTGTATTCGTAGATTTCGTAGTAGTTGTCGTAGTCCCATGAATAGCGCCGCTGCGTGCCGGATTCGCGCAACTCAATTTCGTCCAGCTGCTCCTGTTGTGCGTCCGGGTCGTCTTCTGTGGAGGCATACAGCACCCGGTCACCGTCCGGATGGATCCACGCGCACGTTGTCTTGCCAACCCCCGGCGAAATCCGCCGTGTACTGCCGGATTCCAGATCCATCAGATAGATCTGGAAGAAAGGATTTCCCGGTTCGCGTTCGCTCTGGAAAATCAGCTGACGTCCGTCGGCGCTGAAATAGCCCTCACCGGCACGACGACCTTCGAAAGTCAATTGTCGCGTGCGCGTCACCAGACGCTGCTCCAGCTGTTGAGCCTGTTGCGGATCTGTTTCCGTCAGATCTGGTTCGGTTGACTGGGCTGCGAGTGTTGTGGGAAGAAGCCCGAAAATCAGCAGGATTCGTCGGGTCATGCCTGTCATCATTGCGGGAAACTCCCCGGGCTGGTGGTGGATCGATCGTGGCAGAAATCGCATCAGAGAAGCATAGCGAAAGGCCCGATCGAAATCAGCTCGATCAGGCCATTCGTATTTTGCGTACCGCAGGATCCGGCTGCTGTTAACCTCCGGCAGGTTGCAGCCTGCAAAGGTTGAGTCAGGCCGCTCACTCACACAAAAAAACCGTCTGTGCAAGGCTATTCTGATTTATCGCTGGCCAGCTGCAGCATAAATGACTGCAGCCGACTGGCCATTTCATTTCCGTCCGGAGCCAGTCCGGCCTGAATCATCGCGTTTGCATGCAGTTGCAGCGCACACTGGCGAACAAAGTCCGTTCGGCTTTCGTCTGCGACCATGTCAGTCAACCTGCTGACGAGGGCTGAACTCGGATTCAGTTCCAGCACCATCTTCTGCATTTCAAATTCGGGTGTATTCATTCGCAGAATTCGCTGCATCGTTGTGCTCATCGAACCCTCCGCGTTGACCAGACAGCAGTCACTTTCTGTTAATCGCTGCGACTTGCGGACTTCGCGAACACGATCACCAAGTGTCTCTGTGAAGATCCCGATCAGTTTTTCAAAGCCCGCACCGACGGACTTCTCTGAATCCGCATCGCCGTCTTTCGAATTGTCATCTGTGTCGTCGCCGTCGGATGGTGGCAGCTTCAGGTCAGCTGCGTCCACGGACAGGATCTGCTTGTCCGACCACTCACCGAGCGATGACAGGACGTATTCGTCTGCGGGATCAGAGAGCACAAGCACTTCGAGGCCGCGTTTCCGGAAGACCTCCAGGTTCGGGTCCTGCATCACAGACTTTCGATCCGTGCCACAGACGTAGTAAATCTGTTCCTGACCCTCAGCTGAGCGTTCGCAGTACTGCTGCAGCGATACCAGCTCCCCGGTGTCAGTGTTTGATGTGGACTCGAAGCGAAGCAACGCTGCGACGCGATCTTTGTTATCGTCGGAGGCGGTGACACCTTCGCGGAAAATCATGCCAAATTCGCTGTAGAACTTCGCGTACTGTTCGGCGTCGCTGGAGGCCAGCTTGTCCAGTTGATCCAGTACCTTGCGAGTGATTACGGTGCGCATTCTGCGGAAGACGGTGTTGTCCTGAAGAGCTTCGCGTGAGACATTCAAGGGCAGGTCAGCGGAATCGACGATGCCACGCAGGAAACGCAGGTAGTCCGGCAGAAGATCGCGATTGTCGTTCTGAACCAAAATGCGGCGAGCACAGAGATTCAGGCCATGATCTGTCTTGCCGAATCCCATCTTTTCCAGATTGGTTTCCGGACAGTAAAGAATACTGTGAAACTGGAACGGGGAATCGGCCGCGAGATGGACTTTCCAAATGGGTTTCTGTCCCGGGAAATGTGTCAGGTATTCGAAGAAGTTCTGATACTGCTCGTCCGTGACACTTGCGCGTGGTTCCAGCCAGATCGGAGCCTGGTTGTTCACGTGTTCGTCGTCAACGATCACCGGATGCGGTACGAATGTGGAGTACTTACGGACAATATACTTCAGCCTTACCGGGTCAGTGAATTCATCCAAATCCTTCTTAAGATGCAGGCGGATACTGGTGCCACGCTCGGTTTCCTCATCGACGTCGCTGATTGTGAACGACCCGTCTCCGGTAGATTCCCAACGGCAAGTCTGTTCGGATTCCACTCCGCGGGAAATCACCTCAACGCGGTCCGCCAGCATAAATGCGGAATAAAACCCCACACCAAACTGCCCAATCAGCGAAAGACTGTCTGGCTGTTTCTGTTCGGCCTGTGCCTTCCGTAGAAATTCCAGAGAACCGCTGCGGGCAATCGTGCCGAGATTCCTGATCAGCTCATCCTGAGACATTCCGATGCCATTGTCTCGGATTGTCAGGACACGATTCTCCTGATCCGGCTCCAGGAAAATCTTCAGATCTTCCGCTGTCTCACCGGTGCTGGTCAGCTGGTGATAGCGAAATTTGTCGAGCGCATCCGAAGCGTTCGAAATCAATTCCCGCAGCGTGATCTCACGATTCTGGTACAGCGAGTGAGAGAGAAGGTGCAACAGCTGACTGATTTCTGCCTGAAAGCTGTATTGCTGTGTTTCCTGTTCGTTTGTCATCACATCCTCACTGAAAGAGCGTTGCAGAGTCTGCCCACCGGCGATCTCGCTGCCGTGTTTGTCACAGGCAACCATCTTCCAACTCACGTCAACCGGGACTGCCGATTTGGCAGTTCCCTGCGGGCACAGAGAAGAAACGCAAAGAGTGTGCCTGGCTTCATCTTTTCCCTGACAATTGGCTGAGTGAAGCCGTTGCGCAACGGAAATTCAGCCGATCGTTGAGATCCCTGTGAGCGGTCGTATTGGAAAATCCGGCAAGATCGAAGCCGGAATTTCGATACGTTTGCCACAGTCGGATCAAGGAACTTGCGGTACTCCCGCCGTCGGCACGGAACTGAAGACCGATTTGAATTTCTTGTCGATTTTTTTCAACACGGTGTCCATTCTGCATGTAGGTTTGCAGAGAGGGATTGGACCGCCGGGATTCCCTTCAATTCCGGCCCTGAGTCCCGCCCCGGTTCAGAGATTTGCTGGTTCACGTGCCGGCAACCGCGTGACCTGAGAGTCGGCCCACGCCGGCGTTCTTTATTTCAGACCTGCAGTCATGCAAACAGATCGGAAAATTGGATTCGCTTTGGGGATACTCCTGATTGGAGTGGTCTCAGCGCTCTTTTTCCGGAATGAACCATTTGGGGATCCCCAGGTGCTGGCCGTTGATCTGGAGTCGGAGCTGAATCGGCAGATCGCCAACCGCGACATTTCTGTTTATGGCAGCGAACGGCGGCAGTCGGCAGGCAAGAATACTGATCCTGTCTGGACGATGCGGGGCGTTGTTGAGGATATGCGGCGCAAGCAGCAGACGGCGCCGAGTCCGATTCGTGATGCTCGTGTCGCCGGAGAGCTGAATCACTGGAACCGGAATTCGTTTGATGGTTATCGCACCTCACGTTCGCGAGTCCATCGGGCTCAGCCGGACACGGATGACCAAAATGCAGCACCGCTGACGCAGGGCGAGGTTCACGAACCTGTTGTGGCGGCACCTGCACTTCCCCAAGCCGTCAGGACGGTTGTTTCCCAATCGAGGGATGAAGCGACCCTGGCGGTGCAGGAAAATCCCTCAGAACGCCGACAATCGCTGGCAGTAGCGACGGGGGTTGCTTCCGCTGCAGATCCGTCCCCTGTTGATCCTGAAATACCGGAATTTGATGACATGATTCCCCATGCTCGCTCTGCAGTGACTGCACAGCAGCCAGAGACGATTGGCGAAGCCAAACCGGAGTACCAGGAGTACGAAGTGCGGTACGGTGATACACTCTCGGGCATTGCTGAACGGTTCCTTGGTTCCCAGGGAAAGTATCGAAGAATCTATGAAATCAATCGCGATCGCATGAAGAGTCCGGATCATCTTTCTGTTGGAATGGTGTTGCGAATTCCTCCGTCTCAGCCGCCCATCGTTTCTCATCGGTAACCGGGGGGGCGGATCTGCCATGTGTTTGTGGCGGACCGAACCGGAGCTTTCGGAACTCGGCCGCGATTTTTCGGAGGGACCGCGGGATGCAGCCGGAACAAATCGGTCCGTGGAAGATTGACCGCCGCATTGGAGCGGGCGGGATGGGCAGCGTGTACCTCGCCAGCCATCAGCAAACCGGTGAAGTTGCTGCGGTGAAGGTTCTGTCCGAAGCAAACTCCGGGAACGAAGCATCGCGCGAGCGATTCACGCGTGAGATTGAGGCGCTGCGGCAGCTTTCCAGTCCGTGGATCGTACAACTGCTGGACAGCGGAATCTCGGCAGCGGGTGTACCATTTTTTGCGATGGAGTTCGTGGACGGCAAGCCACTGTCCGAGTTGATCCTCGAGCGGAAGCGCCTGCCCTGGCAGCAGGCCGTGACGTACTCCATTCATCTGGCAACAGCGCTCAAGGCCGCTCATGACTCAGGCATCATTCATCGCGATCTGAAGCCCGGCAACATGATGGTCACGCCGGATGGCCTGTTGAAGCTGGCGGATTTTGGTGTTGCCAGTCTGTTTGCAGCTTCACCGCTCACGCGACCGGGGGGAGTTCTCGGAACGGTGGACTATATGTCCCCCGAACAGGCGGCGGGGCGATGCAACGCTCGCAGTGACCTCTACTCGATGGGGGCTGTGATGTACGCGATGCTGACCGGGCGTCCGCCATTTTCGGGGCGGACCACTGCTGACATCATGCATAAACACCAATTCGCAAGTTTTGACAAGCCCTCGCGCTTCGTGCCTGAGATTCCGATTCGGCTGGAAGAACTTGTTTGCGAACTGCTTTCCAAGAAACCAGCTGACCGTCCTGCAAATGCACTGACGGTCATTCGAATTCTGGAGCGGATTCGTCGTTTGGATGAAGCAACGACTTCGGATGCGGAAGGTTCCGGGAAACTTGCTGACGCGACTTTGAATATCACGGGACACGATCATGCAGCGGTTGAGCAGGATGTGATCGACCGAAGAGCGGCAGTTGCGGTGCGCGATCTGATGCGTGCGGAGCTGGAGAAAAACCAGCGTCGAGGTGGCTTGCTGGACAACACTTACGTCCTGATTGCTTTGCTGATCCTGATCGTGATCTTCGCTGTCCAGATGGGGCGCCGCGGCAGTAATTCGGCTGTACGGCCGGAAATCACGACGGCGACTTTGCCGGAAGCCCTGCAGCGGATCAGTGCAGATCCGCCGACCCCGGATCGATCGTGGCTGCGACTGCGCGATCATGTGCTGTTGCCGGCACTCGAACGCAGCTCTCCCAACAGCGAGCAGTCGGCACAGATCATGGCGGCTGTGCGGCGTGTCAATGATTTCGAGTTTCTGCAGTCGCTTACAGCCATGACTCCACAGCAGGATCAATCCACTGAATATTCGGTCCATGAGGAATATCAGCGTTTGATCCGAGCTGCCCTGAGGATGCGTGAAATTGGCGACACCAAAGCAGCTCTGGAACAGCTGCAGCGGGTTCGCTCGCTTGTCGGCCGACAGGCAGATGCGAGGATTCTCGCGGATTATCTGGAATCGACAATTGAGGTCTGGGAATCGGATCATCAGCGTGGGGCCGTCATGGTGCTGGAACAGCTCGTTCGCCAGGCTGAACAGCAGCAGCAAGCAGGCGAATTGTCACCGGAAATGCTGGACGCACTGCATGCGGCTCGGAAGATCTATACCGATCGTGCCGGGTTGCTGGAATTACTGGATCGAATCAGGTCGTTGTTAAAGCCAGCAGACTGACCCATATTGGTCTCGCTGGAGGGGGGAGATGCGGGAAAGTAATTTCCGTCCGGGGGATTATGAGTCTTGTGGCAGCGAGAGTCTGCGGGAAAGGGAAAGCAGTTGACCGTCAGTCACTGCCGGTTTGTCTGCTGCGGGGTAAGATTCCGGGCGGAGTATCACGGACCTGCACGGGTCCTCGGATTCTTGAAGATTCACAGGTCAGACCGAAGACTATGTCTCCATTTCTTCAATCGCCCGCTGCTGTCGGTGCTGCGATCGCGATTGGCAATTTTGACGGCGTTCATCGTGGTCACGCGGCCATGCTGCAGCGGCTGAAGGCGTTAGCTGAGCAGGCAGGCGGACCCGCCGTGGCTGTCACATTCGAACCGCATCCTGTGACTCTGCTGCGACCAGAGAAAGCTCCGCCTCTGCTGACCGGAATTGACGAGCGCATCAGGCTGTTAAAAGCTTGCGGAGCAGATCAGGTTGCCGTGCTGCAGGTCTCGTCAGAATTACTGCAAATGTCGGCGGATGAATTCTTTACAAAGGTGATTGTTCAGGAATTCTCCGCTGCGGCGATTCTTGAAGGACCCAATTTTCGGTTCGGTAAGGACCGTCTGGGAGATGTCGCGCTGCTGCAGGAACTCGCGACCCGCAACTCTCTGTTGTGTGAGATCATGTCACCCGTGAATGATGGCGACCAGATGATCTCGTCCAGTCGCATTCGTCGATTAATCGGTGATCGCAGTCTGCAGCAAGCTGTAGAAATGCTGGGGCATCCCTATCGAATTCAGGGGACTGTTGTCAGCGGAGCGAAGCGAGGCCGTACGATTGGTTTTCCGACCGCCAATCTTTCGCAGGTTACGAATCTGATTCCAGCAGACGGTGTGTATGCGGGGGTCTGCAGTATTGAGGGCCGTTGTTTTCCGACTGCCGTCAGCATCGGTCCGAATCCCACTTTTGCTGAAGACGAAAAGAAGATCGAGTGTCATCTGTCCGGTTATCAGGGTGACCTCTACGGACGCGAGCTGGCTGTTGATCTATTGACAGAGTTGCGGCCGTTGAAGACGTTTTCCGGTGTTGACGAACTGATCGCAGCAATTACTGCGGATACCGCCGAAAGCTGCCGTGTCGCCGAAGTCCATGCAGGCATCAAAGCTTCCTGATCGTGTCACGGCGCGGCCCGCTGTTCTCAGAAATCAGCACCCTGAGATTCGGCCTGATTCCGCAGTGATGACAGCACTTCGTCGGTACTGGACGGGTCGACATCCCGGCAGGATTCCGTAAGCAGCAGGGCCAGTTGCGAAAGGTCAGTACGCCACTCCGTGGGATCGATCATCGGTGGTTCGATTTCGGCAAGTTCACCGCACAGCAGGATCATCTTCAGGCAGTGTCTGAAGATAATGCCTTCCTGCCGGATTAGTCCTCGTGACCTGACATAGCGATCAAAGTTGCCATTGAACTGCAGCAGATCGCCAACGCACCAAACACTGGTTTCAGCAATATCATCAACTTCAGGGAAGTCTGACGAAAACAGCAGCCGCATTCGTTCGGCAAGGGTCAGTGGGTAAACGCGTCTGCGTTCGCGTTCGTCGAAATAGCCGGTCAACTGCTGCGTGGTGATCATTCCGCGGGACAGCAAAGTCGGGTTCAGGTATTCCACAGCGAGTGGTCCCGGGGCCAGTTGCTCCGGGTCCGGCACACGAACATCTCTGGCGACGGAACGAGGCATATCCAGAATGCTCTCCAGCAACTGCAGCCGTTCGGACAGACTTGCCCGATGCAGATGTTCCAGAAGAAATGTTCCGTACAGCGGGTGGACGCTGCGGAACTGACTGATCAGCGTCAGCTGTTCTGTGCCGATGGCAAGCCGTGGTTGCCATTCGGAATCGACCGTTCTTTTGGAGGCGATTTGTTTGCCCTTTTTCGAGGAGCTGCCGGTTTCATTTTCCGGTGCCAGTCCGCGGGCTTCCTGAATCAGCCGTCCCAGCAGGCCCATCTCCCCGGTGGAATCCTCATCTCCGCCTGAACGCTGCTTTTCTGCAGTGTCCCCGGTCTGGTCTTCAGCAGCTCCGGCTGCGGCCGCATCCCCGAACAGACCTGAACCGAATTCGTCCGGAGTTTCTCCATCGACCCCGCTGCAGAAGCTGTCGGACGACGCGGGAATGGCGGCGGAGAGCCAGTTGTCGCGGACTGACTGGACCGGACGCTGCATTGCCTGCAACAATTCCGCCGCGCCTGCAGTGGCCAATCGCGAATTAAAGGTCAGCGGATCAGGAACGCCGCCGTGCTGCTGGTCAAAATGCCGCGGTGGCGGAGGGTCAAGTGTGAGGAAGCCTGCAGCTTCGAGTGTCATCAGGCGACCTCGCAACTGCTTCAGTGCTTTTTCTTTCTCTGTCGGGCTGAGGAGTCGGCGATGGATTGCGTCTTCCACGGTCTTCACGGTTCCGGATCGACGAATCAACCAGGCGAGAAGTCGCCACGGGATTTCTCCACGGCTGGCCAGTTTCGCCGACGGTGCGTCCCTGAGCCGCAGGAATTGCGATTCCTGCCAGTACTGGACTCCATCCCTGCGCTTCGGCATCTTTCGTTTCAGGTTTTTGCGGGCCCGAATCAGGTGGGGATCCTTTGTGTCTTCAGGAATCTGATCAATCTTCTTCTGGAACCGCAGGATTCGAACATCGTCTTCATGAGCCGTGGCGAACACGTATCCATGTGTGTCAAACTGGGGGCGGCCCGCGCGACCAAACATCTGGTGGGCTGAGCTGCTGTCGATCAGAGTCTTGCGACCGCGCGGTCCTTTCATCAGGGTCGTCATGACGACCGAGCGGGCGGGCAGGTTGATCCCGGCAGCCAGAGTCTCGGTACAGACGCAGATACTCAGAAGCTTCTTCTGGAACAGATCTTCAACAACCCGACGATATCGCGGGATCAGACCCGCATGGTGAAGTCCCACTCCGCGCAGCAACAGCTGTCGAAGCTTTCCTCCTGCTCCTTTGCTCCAGTCAGTCTTATCAAGCTCACTGGCCAGTTGCTGCTGCTGGCCATCAGCCAGCAGTCGCCGTCCGCGAAGCTGATCGGCGACGTTCCAGCACTCGCTGCGGTTAAAGCAGAAAACAAGAGCAGGCGTGTAACGCAGAGACTCGTCGCCTTCCGCCATCAACTCCAGTTGCTCCGGAAGCAGCTGATCTTCGACCCAGCGGAAGTCCAGCGGCACTTTCCGCTCTTCACTTTGAATCAACCTCAGCTGGCGTCCGTGCATTTGTGAAAGCCAGACAACGAATTCCGCAGCGTTTCCTACGGTTGCGCTGATCAGCAGCAGACGGGTATGTTTTGGTAGAAGTCCGAGAGTCAGCTCCCACACAATCCCTCGTTCACGATCATTGAAGCTATGGAACTCGTCCATCACCACGGCAGAGATTTGGTCGCCGGTGGTTTCGTTCGGATCCAGCAGGCGGTTGAGCAAAACCTCTGCCACGACCACCAAAATGGGGGCGTCCGGGTTTTCCTTGCGATTACCTGTAATCAGACCGACATGCTGTGCTGTGAATCCCCAGCGAATCACAGTTGCCTGTAATTCTCGGTACTTTTGTTCAGTGAGTGCGATCAGCGGTGTGGTATACCATGCCTGTTTTCCGGTCATCAGTGCTTCGTACAACGCCGTTTCGGCAATCACGGTCTTACCAGTTCCGGTAGGGGCGCAGACCAGAATTCCGTCTTCCGACTCAAACCACGAATAAATGGCCTGTTCCTGCACAGAATAGGGTGGCCATTCCAGCTGCTCGATGTATCCGAGGGCGAGTTCTTCGGGAGTCGGCGAATCCTGAGACATGTGGCGGAGAATTCCAGCGAATGTATGGTGGTTGTCGGTTTGGCTGATCGAGTAATAATAGCACAACCCGTGCAGTCGCAGCGAATCGCCAGGCGAGGCAACGGACCGGTTTCGTAAATGAGCATTCCGGCCGTTTGAGTTTACTTTTGCGGCTGTCGTGCTAGTTTGTTCCACTTCCGGGGGGTTCTGATTTGCAGTGCTCACTGGATTCTCGAAAAGCCATCGCCATTCCGCGTTGGTGCAGCAGTACTCAGGGCCGGATGCGAGCGATCCGGCCGTCAGGGATAGCAGAGCGATGTCGACGGCCAGCCTAAGTGTTGATGGACAGGTGTATGAGCTTCCGCTGATTCGCGGAGTGGAAAACGACACGGCGATCGATATCACTCGATTGCTCAGCGAGTCGGGGGCAATCACCCTGGATCCGGGCTTTAACAGCACCGGTGCCTGTCAGAGTGCAGTGACGTACATCGACGGCGCGAAGGGCATTTTAAGGTACCGCGGCTACCCGATTGAGCAGCTTGCGGAAAAGTCGGACTTTGTGGAAACGGCCTGGCTGCTGCTCTATGGTGAATTGCCGAAACCGGATCAACTGAAGTCATTCCGCGAGCAGCTGACTTACCACAGCATGATCCACGAAGACATGAAGAAGTTCTTCGAGGGATTTCCGCCCAGCGCCCATCCCATGGCAATCCTGTCAGCAATGGTTTCGTCGCTGTCGACCTACTACCCGGGTTCTGAAGACGATCAGTCTGATGCAAACATCGTGCGGCTGCTGGCAAAGGTCCGCACAATTGCAGCTTATGCCTTCAAGAAGTCCATTGGTCAGCCCACGATCTATCCCCGCAATGATTTGTCTTACTGTGCCAACTTCCTGCACATGATGTTTGCCGTTCCGGCAGAGGAATATTCCATTAACCCGGTGCTTGTCAAAGCGTTGAACATGCTGTTGATTCTGCATGCGGATCACGAGCAGAATTGTTCGACGTCCACGGTGCGAATCGTGGCCAGTAGTCGGGCGAACATTTTCGCATCCATTTCAGCGGGCATTAGTGCTCTGTGGGGACCGCTGCACGGCGGGGCCAATCAGGCGGTGCTTGAGATGCTGCAGATGATTCATGACGACGGTGGCGACTATCGCAAGTACGTAGCGATGGCCAAGGACAAGAACAACGACTTCCGTCTGATGGGCTTCGGGCACCGCGTCTACAAGAACTTTGATCCCCGGGCGACTATCCTGCGAAAAATGGCCGGTGAAGTTCTGCAGGAACTGGGCGTAGATGATCCGCTTCTTGAGATCGCTTCCAATCTGGAAAAGATCGCGCTTGAGGACGATTATTTCGTCGATCGCAAGTTGTACCCGAATGTGGATTTCTACAGCGGCATCCTGTATCGCGCGATGGGAATTCCAACCAATATGTTCACCGTGATGTTCGCTCTTGGCAGACTGCCTGGCTGGCTGGCACACTGGCGAGAACAACAGAGTGACGAATCCAGCAGAATTTATCGACCACGACAGGTCTACACAGGCGCGACCGAACGCGACTACGTGGCCATCGCCGACCGCTGATCTCCAGATTGCAGTCGAGCAACCTCGCAACTGCGGTCTCGGTCTGCAACAGTACGGCAGATCCGCAACTGGTCGGGACGACAGCCATCAATCACATCCGGTCTGCGTTTCGCCTCTGGCCTTGCGACTGGGTTCCTTTCCGCACCGCAAAGCCTCCTGGAGGACCAGCGGAGACAGCGGCGGATACTCCGGAGAGAGACAACAATGGTGCTGAAAGTTGGAGTGAATGGTGCTGGCGGTCGGATGGGACAGCGAGTGGTTGCATTGACTCGGGCGGATCCGGGGATGCAGTTGGCGGCTGCCCTCGAGTGTGCTGAGAGTCCGGTTCTGGGCCGCGATGCCGGTGAGCTGGCCGGATCAGGGACCTGTGGTGTTCCAGTCACGACTGCCCCGGAGTGCGACCTTGACGTGATCATTGACTTCTCCACGCCGGAGGGACTGGAATCCGTGGTGCAGTTATGTACCGCACGCCGTATTCCACTTGTGGTCGCGACAACCGGCATCTCGCAGGAACTGCAAGTGAAGGTTCAGGCTGCTGCCACGCAAATCCCGATTGTCATGGCGCCAAGTATGAGTGTTGCCGTGAATCTGGTGATGAAACTTGTGCGCGAAGCAGCGCGCGTGCTGAAGGACAACCCGGCCGGTGTCGACGTCGAAGTGATCGAAAGACACCATCGGTTCAAGGAAGATGCTCCCAGCGGGACAGCATTGGAATTTGGCCGGATCGTGGCAGAGGAGATGGGCCAACAGGACCATGTGCACGGCAGAGAGGGGCGTATTGGTCGGCGACCGCGTGGCGAAATTGGTTATCACGCTCTGCGAACCGGTGACAACGTGGGGGAGCACACAATCGTCTTCGGGATGATGGGCGAGACCATTGATCTGGCGGTCAAGGGGCAAACACGAGACAGCTATGCCTATGGTGCTCTTGCTGCCGCCAGTTTCGCAGTCACTCGTGAACCCGGTATGTATTCGATGGCTGACGTTCTGGGGTTCCAGTAGTCGAATTGGGAGCAGGCACCATGAGTTCCCGATCGGATCAGGGATCTTCCATCAGCAACGAGCAATACAAACGCGGTGACTGTTGTGGTGGAGAAACGCCTTCTGCTGCCGAACTGTCAGATCGCTGCAACGCCGGTGCCCAGCCCGTCCCCTGCGAAATCGGCAGTGCTTCACCGGAACTCCATACCGAATTACCGCGACAGGTTCGGGAGCGAGCCTGGCTGAAGATTCCAACGGCCGAACAGCGTCGCGAAGAGATACGCTTTCCACCGCCGCCGGAAAAAATACATCGACGCTGGGATCGTCTCGTCAGACTCCTCGGTATGGATGGCGTGCGACGCATGCAGGGCGCGCACATGACAGTTTTCGGGCTGGGCGGCGTGGGCAGCTATCTGGTGGAAGCTCTCGCGAGGTCAGCCGCCGGTCGACTAACGCTGGTCGATTTCGATGACGTGTGCGTCACAAACCTGAACCGCCAGCTTCAGGCGTTTCCGGAAACGGTCGGTCGATCCAAGGCGTTGCTGCTTGCAGAGCGTGTGCAGGCAATCAACCCGGAGGTCAGTGTTGATCCTGTACAGGCATTTTTTGAGGCCGCCACTTCGGAAGCACTGCTGACACCGCGCCCCGACGTCGTGGTCGACGCGATTGACAATGTGACGTCCAAGGTGTTTCTGCTCGCCACCTGCGCGAGACTGCAGATTCCGGTCATCAGTGTCACCGGGGCTGGTGCACGCCTGGATCCGTCACGCATTCAGATTGCAGATCTGACTCGGACCCGCGTTGACCCACTGGCTCGGGTGCTGCGCAAAGAACTGGCTCGGCGGGGAATCGGTGCAGACGGTGCTGCGGGGATCCCTGTTGTCTTTTCTGACGAGGAGGTGCTGGAGCCTGAAGTACCTGACTGGGATGTGCAAAGCGGCTTCCAGTGCATTTGCCCGCACCGGGAAGATTCGCCGCATGCGTGTGAAAAACGTCGTACCATTTATGGCACAGCCACGTTTATGACCGCAGCTTTCGGAATGACTGCAGCGTCCTGGGTCGTGCGGCATGTGACGGGACGCTGATTTCTCAGCCGCGCAGCAAAACGACTCGGGAGATTAATGATCCCGAGTCGTCAGTGAACTTCCAGAGGGCAGCACGGCGAATCAGTAGTCCTGATCAATCGCCTGCGCTGCAGCTTCCTGTTTGCGAGATGCTTCCACCTGATTTGTCAGCGGAAACTCGGGACCAGCAGGGAAGAACTGAACATCATCAGCAAGATAGTCAGCAGACGGCATGGTCTGCCCACCGATGGTGGTCTGACACCCTGTCAGAACAGAGCTGCAAATCACTGCTGCCGTCAAAGCGAGGAAGAGACCGGGGCGTGAGGAATTGGTCTTCACGAGTTCACACCTTGTTGAGCGAGGCCAGTTTCAAACAGGGTGGTCACAACAAGTCGCGACGCAGTCCCTTTATTCCTCTGTATCATCGACCCTGCTCTCCCGACAATTCTGCAGAATCTGAGTAATCGATACATTTGACACGCTCGCACCGTTTTCGATGGGAGTGGAGCGGCAGAATCTGCCGGACCGACGCGATCGTCGATGCGTAAACACAGCGGAAGCATCGCCTTTCGCGTGGTCGGCTGCTGTGGCGACCGCTTGCTGTCGGATCAAAAACTGTGGACACTGGCATCTCCTGAACGCTGATTGGACAAGGTAATAAACACATGAAGATTGCTGGCATACAGACGGACGTCGTGATTGGTGACCCGGACGCAAATCTGGCGAAGCTGGAGGCTGTCGTTCGTGATGAAGTGACTCGAGGGACTGAGTTGACAGTGTTCCCGGAGTGTTTCGTGACAGGGTACTGCTTTGATTCCCTGAACGAGGCGATGCAATACGGGGAAGCAATTCCGGGACGATCGACAGAGCGGGTGGCCTCTTTGTGCAGGGAGCTGAAGACCAGTGTGGTCTTTGGAATGCTCGAACGAGACGGCGATCGACTGTTCAATGCTGCGGTTCTGATCGGGCCTGACGGTCTGGTTGGCAGTTATCGAAAAGTTCACCTGCCGTGGCTTGGTGTGGATCGCTTCACAACTGCCGGAGAACGTCCGTTCGAGGTCTTTGAGCTTGCGGGACTTCGAATCGGAATGCTGATTTGTTACGACGGCGGTTTTCCGGAAGCGTCTCGTGTTCTGGCATTACAGGGGGCCGACTTGATTCTGCTGCCGACGAACTGGCCACCCGGAGGGCGAAATATGGCAGAGTATTCAATCAACTCGCGAGCGATGGAGAACGGTGTTTATTTTGCTGCGGTCAATCGGGTTGGGACAGAGAATGGCTTTCCATTCATCGGCCTGAGTCGGATTTGTCATCCTTCCGGAAATACCCTCGACGGTCTGCAACATGATCAGGAGGGGATCATTCGTGCCGAAATCAATGCCGATGAGGCGCGAACAAAACGTGCTGTCAGAGTCCCCGGTCTGCATGTCATCGATCGCATGGCAGATCGGCGCCCGGCATACTATGGTCAACTGACAGAAGCACACGGGCTGCTGCGACCCGGTCGCGATGAACCGCTGGAGTGATTTGCTGATCGCCTGCCGGCCGCGTTCTTCAGGGGCACACAGAAAAGCCTGAACACGATGCCGAAACGCGTCAGCCAACTGTGAACAGCAAACTCTGAACAGCAAACACTGCTGTCGGCGACTGGTCTGATAACGGCAACTACAGAAATGGCTGACCGCCCTGTGATTAGGCGATTAGCTGTTCGAGCGCCTGCTGTCCCAGACGATGGCAGAAATCTCCGAACGACTCATCTTCGGTCCGATCCGATTTCCATGCCTGCAGCAGTGGCGTCAGTAGAGGCACGATGTCGTCGGTCGGTACCATA
>JAFMMM010000400.1 GCA_017859815.1 Planctomycetota bacterium
TTTCCTGCTCCAGCACAGTCAGATTTCCGTTTTCCATGCACAGATAAACCAGCCCCTCGTGGATCAGCGGGGAGGGGACATCGGGTGTCCGCTTCCATGACCACATCTGGCGCTCCGCATCTCCGGTCACATCACCACGACCCCCAGGTCGAATTGCCAGAACCGGATGACGCTTTGCTGAAGGGGCAACAATAATCCCCGGGGCAACACCAGGCGACGCGACAAATCGCAGAGTTGGGTCGTAGGGCAGCACCGCGTCATCGCGACGATTGAGCCCACCACTTCGCCAAACTTCGCTGCCATTCTTCAAGTCATGTGCAACGATAAAGTCCGCCCCGTGAGTCAGCAGCAGCCGAGTCTCGCCGTCCCTGTAGAGTACCGGTGACGCATAAGAGTGTTCGTTTTCGCGTTCCGCGTCGCTCGGGCGGTCTACTTTCCAGACTTCCTTTCCGGTTGCTCCATCGATCGCAACGACAACTGCTTCCCGTGTTTCCGGATCGCCGTCACCATGAATCAACTGCAAATACAAAGTGCCAGCATCCAAAACCGGCGTAGAACTCATTCCGAACTGAATCCGGAAACGCCCGTAGCGATCCTGAACATTGAATTTCCAGATTTCCCTGCCACCAACGGTATAGCAGGCCAGCGTGCCGTCACCCATGAATGTCCAGATGTGCTTTCCATCTGTCACCGGGGACGGTGAAGCCGAGTTCCCCTCATCCCCACGAGCGGTCATGTTCCCGCTGGAGACCAGCTGAGTCCATTGAATCCTGCCGTCCGTTCCCACTGCAATCAGAAGCAGATCCCCGGACTCGGTGACACTGGTCAGAAAGACCTGTTCGCCCCAGACAACCGGAGTCGCTCCTGCAGGCCCCGGTAATGCTAATTTCCACGCAACATTCCGGTCGGGCCCCCACTCGACGGGCAGGTCACGCTCGGAAGAAACACCGTTTCCCTGCGGCCCTCGCCATGAGGGCCAGTTTTCGGCATGCGAACGGCCTGCACAGCACAGCAGGACAGCAAGAAGACACGATATCATTCGATTGTGCGGCATCGAAAACTCCACGAAGAAACATGAAATACGAATCCTCAGAAGTGTCCTCTGCGGATCCGCTGCCGTCAATTCTCAGACCAATCCTGAAGTCGCTCGCAGCAATAAGTCAGTCGTCTACGGAGTCAGTTCACCCCGTTGACGTTTGATCAGTCGTTCCCATCGCCGGACAGCATCGCGACGTCGACCAGCATCTGCGGCCGGGAAATAGTTCAGCCGATCTCCCGTGAGTCGCTCCAGTTCTGCGATTGCCAGTGTTCGCATCAGCAGACGCTCGTCATTCAATAATCGTATCAATGCTGAAATCGTCTCCGGATTCTTTGTATCGGCCAGGTTTAATCCCCGCAGCAACTGCATCACCAGGGGAACCTCAACAATGGCCAGACGAGTTTCCAATGACTCCCGAATGGCCACGATCTGTGCATGTGACCCGGCCATCCTGCGGCGGATAATCCCAGCCAGTTCCCGATGGACCATTTCTTCGGCCGGGGCAAAAAGTACTTCCAGCAGCTGATCCGCAGAGGCAGCGATTTCAAACATCCCCGCTGCCATGACACCCAGGTCAGAGTTTTTGTCAGCCAGTAAAGTGCGGGATTGAACCAGAGGATCTGTTCCGGCCGACAATTCGACCGCCAGGAGGTCCGTCAATCGTTGTCGTTCCGGGACAGCAACTGTCTCCGGCCGCAGCATCCAGTCCGGAAGACTGGCCGGGGCCGCGGGCTGCGATGTCACCTCCGTAATATCCTGACCAGCGGCAACACGCCACTGATGACTGAATCCGGTGGGCAGATCCACTGCTTCCGCTTCCCCCTGCTGCAGCGTTACACCTCCGCTGAGAACAGTTACGGTCACAAGATAGTCAGATCGCAGAGGCAGGTGGTCATCCGGCTGTGCCAGCGGCCTGTCTGCAGCAGCCGGGGCCGCGACATCCTTCTCCTGCTGTTCTTCCGGAACAGACAGCAGCGAAATCGGTTCGACCGCCAGCGGAACAACTTCGATGGCCGCCCGAGCGACCGAGGATGCCAGTGTCAGCGTTGAAATGTGGTCTCCGGTCTGCAGACGCAACGTGGTCGCCCCGGACTCGTCCAGTCCCGGTGAAACGTGGCTGAACAGACATCGTCCTCGCACCATTTGCAGGTCAGACTGATCACGCAACGGGAATCGCAGAATTGCTTCTCCCTGAATGCGAAACAGCCATGGATCACGCTCGGAACGCATGCTCATCTGCTGAAATTGCGGAATGCCAAACCAGCGGTCCAGCAGCAACTTGCCACTGTCGACAATCCCCGCAGTGTCCGTAATGGTGTCACCTCCCGGGATATCGCGGAGAATGGTCCAGTGTGATTTGTTCGGAACAGCAACCAGCACAAACTGATTGTCGGCCTGCATGTAGTATTCCGATCGCTCGACTGGGCTGATGGCAGGAGCTTCGGGCGCTGTCACTGGCATGGACATTTCCGTCGCATCACCCCCGACGGCAGGTTCAGCTGCTGCAACCTCTGTCACCGGTGGTTCGGTCACCGCCTCAGCCACAACTTCCGGCGGATTGGATTGCGGCGTCGCTTCGCCGACATCCGGAACAACAGAATCGGCTGCTGCTGGTTCGCCCTCCGGCGAGGCGTCTGCCTGAGCCACCAGCTGATCCACCTCTGACCCGGCCTCAGAGAGCAGCCTGCTGTCTGTTAACAGCAGAATCACCCAAACAGCAGCCAGCAGCGAACTGACCACCAACACTGTTCGCCGACCAGAACCACTTTGCGACGGCAGCGGTTCCCAATGGGGACTGACGGAATCTTCGACGACCGGCTGCGGATCGACAATCGGTTCGGTACCTGCTGAAACAGGGGCACCGCCGGAACGATCCAGCGCAACCAGACGTTCTCGCAGAGACCCGCCCGTGCCAGCGACATCTCGCAGATTTCCAAGAACCTCGTGGGTGGCAGCCACTTCGGCAAGCAGAGGATCACTGCCAAGGATTCGTTTTTCAATCTCTGCGACCTGAGCGGCCTCCAGCTGATCATCCAGATATTCCGCGATCAAATTGGGATCCAACTCTGCCGCATCATCGGCTGCAGCAGTGCGCCGGCTGCGCTTCACCTTTTGAATTCTGTCAATCAACTGCGCCGCAAAACTGCTGGAAGAAATTCGGCGACCCAAATCACGCGCATTCTCGGCCGGCAATCGATCGTCAAGATAGGCCAGCAGGGTTCGCAATGTGAGACGCATGATCTTTTCTCCTGACAGATCCGAACGGCCTTTCGGGCTTGTCGGATGTCATCGCAAGCCCCGCTGACTCGTTAGTGCGTCTTTCAATCCAATTTCGTACAGATTTTTTCAAATCCAGCAGAAAGAATCGGTGAATTACGGTCGGCAAGACAGATTTGGTGGCAATGGACAGCCAGGACGAACAGATACGCTGCCTCAGAACACATTTGATCCATGTGGTGCAGGCACTCAGACACCGCAGCAGCGACAGTCAGAACTTCGCCGGACAGCGGCGGCAATGTCGCTCATTCCCGCAGCAGACGCCGCTTCGCCCCCAAGCCCCGAGCTCTGAAACAGCGAAGTGGCTCAGCCCTCATTCCGGCATGGCGACAGCAGAGCAGGGTGGTCAGTTGCCGGCGCGAACACCGCCAGAACGCCCGGCCCCTTCCAGATAGCGGGATCTGGCACCAGCGAAGTAGTCCCTCAATTCAACGGGAGCACGATCGAGATCAATCAGCATGGAGTCGTCATCCGCATAGCGGGATATCCGCTCATCGAGGTCGGCCGTGACCCCCGCCAGTCGCCTCGAAATCTCACTGTCAACCGGAAGCGAATCACCGTAGCTCTTCAATGCCCATTCCTGACCGATCATGCCAAAGAACTCAAGATAGTTCTTTTCACGCGCAAGGCTGCCCTTTTCTCGAACCCGTGTGAACGCCTGCTCCGCCTCAGCCACGGCACTGTCAAATGCTCGTTCTTCCGGTTGCCGGTTGGCCACAACGTACATCAAGGCAACACCCAGCTGAAGTTCGGCCATATCGGCCTCGAGCGTTTCCGGGAAGTGTTCGGAAACAGCGCGCCATAAGTCCTGCCGATCCGGATGCAGCATTGCTCGAGCATATTGTCTGGCTGCAGTGCTCTCCGCCGCCACAACAGCCCGAGTCTGACCAGCAAAAAACGCGAAATCCGGGGACAGTAATCTTGCCATCGCCCATGACAGCAGCCAACAAACCAGAGCCCCGACAGCAGCGGTTCTGAGCGGCCGCAAACCTCGAATCATTGCTGCGCGAAGACCAGTATCCGGCAGGCTGGAGACATTGACGGAAACATTGCGCAATGCCATCAGTTCCTTTTCGACCGAGTCGAAGTCTGCGTATCGATCCTGCGGGCGTTTCTCGAGCATTCGAGCGATAATCTGACACAGCTGCACCGGCAGATCGGCTCGCACCGCACCAAGATCCGGGGCTTTGTCTTTCAGATGCTGTGCCGCCACAGTCATTGCGTTCCTGCCGGGAAACGGTGGTTCACCAGCGAACATGTGCCATGCCGTGACACCCAGCGAATACTGGTCACAGCGGGGATCCAGCTTCTGGCCCTGAATCTGCTCGGGACTCATGTACCATGGTGTCCCCATGGTTG
>JAFMMM010000401.1 GCA_017859815.1 Planctomycetota bacterium
GATTCAGTCGCCGGCTCTTCTGCTGCCTCAGACTCGCTTGTGCCGGCCTTCTCCTCATCTTTACTGTCATCAACCGGCAGCAGATTGAACTGAATTGGAGGGTTTTCGGAGCTGGCCTGGCCCTCAAGGATCGGGCCCGCCTCCGGAAACTCATCCCGTCCATCGATCGCTCGTCTGAGCTTCACAACATCTTCCGGAACGGTCATCAAATAAGTCCCAACCGGGATTCCATCTTCGTTGATCAGGACGGCACGATTTGTGTGTGCGATCTCATATCCCGGACGACGAGTCTCACCAAGGTTGGGAGCCACATACAACGCAAAGGCACGGCGAACGAAATCGTGAATTTCCTGCTCGTCGCCGGTCAGAAACTTCCAGCGATCGTGATCGGCCTGGAATGTCTCTGCATACTTCTTCAGTACCTCTGCAGTGTCGTATTTGGGATCTACGGAGAATGTGACGAACATGAAATCAGGGTTGGCGTCAGCAACCTGATTGTGCAACAGGGAAACGTCGCGAGTCATCAACGGGCACGGTCCTGCACAACGCGAAAACACAAAATTGGCCAGCCAGCGTTTTCCAGCAAGATCCTCACGGGAAACAGTTCCACCCAGACACTCTGCGAATTCAAACTCGGGAACCTGTCGCGTCGGAAAGCTGAGTCGCACTGTGCGCGTCGATGCCTTCACCGGTTCCGCAACCGGTAGTTCCTCATCGTCCCCTGCTGCTGTCGGCTGAAACGCAGGATCAGATACCGCCTGCTCCGGATTCGAGCCAGCCTCCACCGGGGGGGGCACTGTCATTTGCTGCTTGTAATAAAGCACAAGAAAGACAGACACCCAGAGCAGGCTTCCAAGCGCCAGCGAAAGCCGAGACATCCCGGAACGAGCACGAAGGCTACTCGCCGTGTTCACTGCTTTTTCCGGTCGAACTGCGTTCATTGGCTTCGGCTCCCACCGTTCACACACCATCAGGTGCCCACGAAAGCACTACCTCAGAGGATTAAAACATCCAAAACAACCACAGGCGACTCAACCGCTGAATGCTGCCTCAACTTTGGCGAAGCTCGGCAATTCTCGCGTCTCCCGGTCCTGTTGCGGGAATCTCTTGTGAAAGCATCGACAGTTGCAGGCTTCCCACCTCCAAATTATTACATGGAAACCGCCACTTACCACGTTTGAAGTCCAACAGAGACCGTTTCGACAGGCGGATCCCTGTGGCGAGAATTCCACACGATTGCGAACCTCACTCGCCTCGGATCAATTCCTCGTCGAAATAGTTCGTTCCCATGCCGGCATCAATCACGATTCCCTGGGAGTTGATCCCGGACGATCTCGGGCTTAACAAAAATGCCACGGTGGAAGCAACTTCGTCTGTCCGGACCGCCGATTTCCGCAATGTTGCTTTCTCAGCAAACAGGTAACTGTCGACATACCCCGGAATTCCCGCGGATGCGGAGGTCTTCAGTAATCCCGGACAGACGGCATTGAATCGCACCGCAGAGAATTTGGAAAATGATTTGGCAAGGAAGCACAGCGAAGAGTCGAGGGCAGCTTTGACCGGTGCCATGTACCCGTAATTCTCTGCAGCCATCCGCGTCGTCGAAATGGAAATCGTGACGACGCTGCCCGTTTCCGGATCCAGCGTCTCCTTGAATGCCCGCGATAATGCGACCAGGGAAAAACAGGAAATATCCACGGCCTGGAGAAATGCAGCTCGGGGTGTTTCGTGGAAGGGTAACCACCCGGATGAATAGTCCGCGAATGCGACGGAGTGAACCAGACCATGCAGAACCGTGGTGATCTTCCCGACCTCATCCGCCAACGCGTCAATTTGCTCCTGATGTTCCACATCACACACCAGAACCGGCACTTCGGGAAACAGCTTGCCCACGGACTCAGCTCGAGCCTCGCTGCGGACGACAAGAATCAGATTCGCACCGGATTCCTGCAGTACTCGAGCTGTATGGAATGCAACGCTCTTTCGATTTGCAATCCCCGTCACCAAAACCCATTTTCCAGCCAGTTGCAGGAAATCCATGTTCAACACCTTTCACCCGGCTGCACACGGCTGCACACGGCCAGTTGGTTTCGGCGATCTCGACCGCAGATCCTGACATCGTCCGGGACCTGCGGTGACGCCCGTGCTTATTCTGCCCCGACAGAATCGTCGCAGCACGACCAGTTCTCCGTCATCCCCGCGTCTGCCTGCCGCCCCCAAAAACTTCAGTTCAGCGACTCAACGGCTTGAATCGGCCGCTCGATTTATCCTCGTCATCGCCCACTCGTTCTCGACGCTGCTGTTCATAAATCCGGTAGTTACCTTCACACCAAATCACACTCCCGTCGCCTTCGAAGGACAGGATGTGTGTCGCGATGCGATCCAGGAACCAGCGGTCGTGACTGACAACAACAGCGCAACCGCCGTAGGTTTCGAGTCCCTCTTCAAGAGCTCGCAGGGTGTCCACGTCCAGATCGTTTGTTGGTTCGTCCAGCAGCAACAAATTGCCTCCCGAACGCAGCAGCTTCGCAAAATGAACTCGGTTTCGTTCTCCACCCGAAAGCTGCCCAACCATTTTCTGCTGATCAGACCCGCGAAAGTTGAACCGGCCGCAGTAAGCGCGGGCATGGATCTTTGATTTCCCAACCTCCAGCAAGTCATGGCCACCTGAAATCTCCTGATAGACGCTTTTCGTGTCGTCCAGGCTTTCACGAGACTGGTCGACGTAGGAGATATCAACGGTCTCGCCCACCGTCAGCGTGCCAGCATCGGGAGTCTCCTGACCGGTGATCAGGCGAAACAGAGTCGTCTTACCAGCTCCATTGGGGCCAATGACGCCCACAATCCCCCCCGGAGGAAGCTCAAAGTCCAGACCCTCAAATAACGTCTTGTCACCAAATCTCTTTGTCAGCCCCTGCGCACGAACAACCAACTGACCAAGCTTGCGAGTAATCGGGATCTGGATCTGGGCCGCTTCGTCCCGCGTGTCGTAGTCCTGTGCAGCCAGTTCGTTGTAACGCTGCAGTCGAGCTTTGTTCTTTGTGGCCCGCGCCTTGGGAGACATCCGCACCCATTCCAGTTCGCGTTTCAATTCCCGCTGACGACGTGTCTCCCGTCGCTCTTCCTGCTCCAGTCGCTTTTGCTTCTGTTCCAGCCAGCTGGTGTAATTGCCCTCAAAGGGAATCCCCTTGCCACGGTCCAGCTCCAGAATCCAGCCGGCGACATTGTCGAGGAAATATCGATCGTGTGTGACCGCAACCACCGTCCCCTCAAAGCTGGCCAGAAACTTTTCCAGCCATTGCACAGAGTGTGCATCAAGATGGTTTGTTGGTTCATCAAGCAGCAGCATGTCGGGGTTCATCAGCAACAACTGGCACAAGGCCACACGGCGCTTTTCCCCCCCGGACAACACGCTGATCTTTTGATCCGAAGGCGGCAGCTGAATCGCATCAGCAGCAATTTCAAGATTACGGTCCAACTCCCACAGATTCGCGGCGTCAATCTGGTCCTGAACTTCCGCCTGCTGATTCAGTACCTTCTCCATCTCTTCCGGAGTCAGGTCTTCACACAATTTCATGCTGAGTTCGTTGAATCGATCGAGGATCGCGCGAGATTCCGCAACCGCTTCCTCAATACACTCGCCGACCGTCTTTTCGGGATCAAGACGCGGCTCCTGAGGAAAGTAGCCGACGCGAATTCCCTTCGCCGGGCGCACCGTTCCCATGAAATCCGTGTCTTCCCCCGCCATGATCTTCAGCAGAGTACTCTTGCCCGCACCATTGTTCCCCAGCACGCCAATCTTCGCACCGGGATAAAACGCCAGCCAAATATCCGAAAGAACCTCCTTCTCGTCATACAACCGAGTCAGGTGCTCAATCGTCATAATGTACTGACCACTCATGCTGGTTCCCTCAATCCTGACTCATTGACTCAAACGAAAACGGTAACTGCTTCACACCGTCGGCAGCGAATCTGGTCTCTTCCACGCAGCCTGCCACGCAGACCAGCCGAATTTCCTGCACCAATCACCCGCGCAGATGACGTTTCAGGAGCGACTTCGGAAGACAGAAGCCCCCTGCGGATACGAGGGACTTCGTAACGACTTCAAGACACAAGGTTCCGGTACTATTCCGGCCGTCGTCACACGCAGAGTATCGTTCCTCACGGACGCTGTCTCAAATCAGATGCTCTGAGAGCGTGTGAAAACTACGAATTCTCATCTCCTGAGCAACCACATTCCATGTCAGCGACCGTCCACACGTCTCCGGGTTCACCAGTCTCTCAGCAGTCGCCAAACTCCCCCCGACCGGCTTCGAGCAGGACTCGCAAAAAGGTCTCTGCCTGTGGCTGCAATTCCGCCGCAGTACTCCCCCGCGGGCCTGCAATATTCAGCACCTCAATCTGATGCTCCCTCATCCACTCACAAAATCCGCTGATCGTCCGGGAGGAATCTTCCAGCTCCGGTTCAAATAACAACTGTCCGACACTCCGGGCCGGACGAATATCACAGGCCCAGTGCGGACGGCCATATCGTTCAGCGAAGTCGCGAGTCAATCGCGTGCCCCCCGAAATGGCACCCCAGGTCAGCAAGACCGTGCCGTCGGAGTCGCGTACATTCCACTCGGTCCGTATGGAATAATTCGCCCCCGGAGTCT
>JAFMMM010000402.1 GCA_017859815.1 Planctomycetota bacterium
GGGGGGGGGGGGGGGGGGGAGGGATCAAGTGGAGGCTGTTATCGTGTTTGCATGGTTTTTGTTCCGATCTGCATTTTGTTCCGATCATTTTGTGAGCTGATGAATCAGCCAGGCGGTTGCATTCGGAAACTGTTCATTTTTTTGGCCGGGGTGGACCAGCATGACTTCGACACCAGTTTCTCTGAGATGTTCGGCAAGTTGAACCCCCATGATTCCTGAGTGGGTGGGATCTTTGGGTGAAGCTCCGACGACAGGCACCTCTCCTCCATAAAACATCGCAATCGGGGGATCGTCCTTACTGACATGTGATTTCGGTGAGTATTCCTGAATCCACGGAAGCACTTCCGAACGTTTTTCATAGAGTTCCTGAAAGTCCTTGAGCCCAAATGCATGAGCTCCGTAGCGATAATTTGGCATCCATTCACGCAGTTCAAGCGGGTCCAGTGATACCTGAGCGCCATTGACTGCAGCACAGGACAGTCGTGTGGATTCTCTGGCAATCGGATCCTCGCTGTCGGGTCTTGCGAGGTCGTCATGGAATGCCAACCAGAGCGATGTACAGGCGCCGGCCGATCCACCAGTGGCTCCAATTTTTGTCTTGTCGAGATTCCACTCCCCGGCCATGGAGCGAACGAACTGCAGCGCGCGAGCGGCATCATGGAGGGGGGCTTTTACCGGCGGCACAACGCCATCCTGCTGTCCGTTCTGGACATAACGATAGTTGATGGCAACCACTGAGATTCCGGCCGCGTTCAGCGCAGCGGGATTCGTTTTCTTGTCTCCGCCGCGCCACCCGCCCCCATGAATGTACAGTACAACCGGCGTTGGTGAATCCGATTTGGCCGGGTAGAAATCCAGTACATTGCGTTCGTGGTCACCGTATTTTACATTTTTCAGGGGCTGGAGTTCAGCAGCGAGCCCGGGAACACACAGTGCAACAAAACTTAACAGCAGGGCAGGATGTTTCATCGGAGATTCCTTTGAGGTGAGAGTCGCCGGACATGTGACCTGGAGGCAACGACGGCTGTCCTGCGACGTTGAAAAGAATATTCCGGTGCTCACCAAAACAAAAGTCTGCCATCATTCAGGATCGGAATTGTCCGGCCCCTGCCCACAATCTTTCCAGCAATCTCAGCAGCCCCGCCCCCGAGTCGTCGGCTGGTGTCATCAGAGGCGACTGAAACAACCATTACTGCCAAACTCCAACGCGCGACCGCAGCAGATTGACTGAATGCACGCGATTGTGCCGCGACTGCCAAACAGTCATGACGGGGACGAACTTTCCTGCTGCAAATCGCTCCGCTGAAAAGAGTTTGGTCCGCTTTGTCCTGCGGTTCCCTCGTCACCTATGCTTTCGACAGAAAGTGCCACCAATGTCTCCCTACGCGTTCCGGGCTCTGACTGGCTTCCTATTGCTTTGCACGGTCTCTCGTTTGCAATTGTCTGGAGCAGCAGAACCATCTATTGACCGCCCGAACATCGTGTTTTTCCTGGTTGATGACATGGGATGGCAGGACACATCGGTCGCGTTTCACAGCCAGCAGACAGACTTGAATTTGCGTTACCGAACGCCAGCGATGGAGCGACTGGCAGCGGAAGGGATGAAGTTCACTCAGGCGTACGCCTGCAGTGTTTGCTCGCCAACGCGAGTCAGTCTGATGACCGGCTTCAATGCGGCTCGTCACCGTGTCACGAACTGGACACTCAAGAAGAACGCCACCAACGACCGCCCTCATCCTCAACTTGAGTTTCCGTCCTGGAATGTCAACGGCATTGGTCCGAGTGTCGGCACTGAAAGGACGATTCACGCGGAGTGCTTACCGGCCTTGTTGCGGAGTGTGGGGTATCGGACGATTCACGTTGGAAAAGCACACTTTGGTGCTGCAAACACGCCCGGTGCAGATCCTCGAAATATCGGATTCGATGTGAATATCGCCGGTCATGCTGCGGGTGGCCCGGGGAGCTTTCTGGGGACACAAAACTTCAGCGCGGCATGGCGAAAAGGCGATCGCATTTGGGACGTACCGCACCTTGAAAAGTATCATGGAACAGACATCTTTCTGACGGACGCTCTGACACAGGAAGCAATTCGAGAGACGCAGTTGGCGCTCGATCGTGAACAGCCCTTCTTCCTGTATCTGTCACATTATGCAGTGCACGTTCCGTTTGCGGAAGACAAGCGATTCCTGCAGCGTTATCTGGATGCAGGACTGGATCGAACCGAAGCGATGTACGCGTCGATGGTTGAGGGCATGGACGACTCACTGGGCAGGATCCTGGCCTTTCTGGATCGGCAGGGAAGATTAGAGAACACGCTGATCGTGTTCATGTCAGACAATGGAGGACTCAGCGCGTCCGGGAGGGGCGGCCGCCGGCATACTCATAACCGTCCACTGTCCAGCGGCAAAGGTTCGGCTCACGAGGGCGGAATTCGGGTCCCCATGATCGTCTCGTGGCGAGGGCGAGTTGACTTCGCAACAGAAAGTGCCCAGCCGGTGATCATCGAAGATCTGTTTCCCACGCTGTTGGAGGCGGCGGGACTTTCCAGTACTCAGATTGCAGCAACCGGAACAGACGGCATGAGTATCATGGACCTGCTGAATGGGAAGCCTGAGAAGGACCGATCAGCTCGCCCGTTAATCTGGCACTTTCCGAATCACTGGGGCCCAACAGGACCGGGAATCGGACCCTCCAGCAGTATTCGCATGGGAGCGTGGAAACTGATCTGGTATCACGCGAATCAGAGTTTCGAGCTGTTCAACCTGGACAAGGATTTGGCTGAGCGTACGAATCTGGCATCCACCGAATCAGACCATGTCCGCAGACTGGCGAGCGAGCTTGGCCGGCGATTGCGATCAATGGGGGCTCAAATGCCGACGGTGAGGGAAACGGGGAAGGCAGTTCCGTGGCCCGACAGGCTGTCAGCGGCGTTCCAGGAACAGGAATAGTGGCGTGGGCAGACCGGATCGCGGTGCGTCTCAGCGTGCCGTGAGCACAACTGCTGTGTCCTGACGCTCGCCCGACACAGTTCAGCCTGCCTCAAAACACTCATCGACGGGCACCTGGAGACAGTTCGCCAGTGCATTTGTTTCCGATGCCATGGCGATGACCTGCAGCAGTTCGGAATGTTGTTCGTCGGTCATTCCGCGTGCCTTTGCGGCGGCCGTATGGCTATGGGCGCAGTAGGTGCAGCTGTTGGCAACGGAGACGGCAATGTAAATCAGTTCTTTTGTGAGCGGATCGAGCGCGCCGGGCTGCATGACATCTTGTAATCGCTGCCAAAGATTGGCAGCGTGACCAGGATCATTGCCGAGGGTTCTCCAGAAATTGTTGACAAAGTCCGTTTCGCGGACGCGTCGGATTTCATCGAACAGTTGCACAGCCCCCTCTGAGGCTTGCTCATCGGACAAAACGGGTCGAGTTGCCATGTCTTCGACTCCAAGAATAAGGAACAGGCCGCGTAATTGTCATCGCAGAGTCACGCGTCAGAGATCCAGAGCACACCGGATCGCAGCCGGTATTTACGCCGCAGTTTTTTTCATTCGGATTGCGTGCAGCAGCGATCAGCTCGGGCTGGTACAGTAGTATAGCAGGCAATCCCGTTGCCGCACTGTACAAGCTCTCCCCGATGTTTTCCCGGCAACGCTGGGCTGTTGCGGTTCAGGCCTCGCCGGAAATCCTCACAGACTATCTTTTCGTTTCGTATTTAGCCTACTCACGCCAACGACGACTCATGCCAAACCCACGAAAGAAAACGACTCAGTCTGCAGCTCCGGTCAGCAGCAAAGCCCCTTCCCCGTCCATGCACTGGCAGGTTGCTCCCTTGTTGTTGTTGTTTTGCACATCACTTCCCTTTGCTGCCCCCTGGTGGGCTCAGCAATTGCAGCAATCGTGGACCTGGCCCTTTGCCACAGGCATTGTGGTGATCCTGTGGCTGCAGCGTGAATGGTGGGCCCCGGGCAGGATTTCCACGCGGATGTTTGCGACAATCGCGAGCATCGGGCTGGCAGTAACGATCACTGCCATAACCCGTAACTCGCACTGGCTTGCGGCGGTCGCGCAGCTTGTTCCGATCTTCGGCTTGTTGCTGCTGTTCCATCGTGTCTCTCGAAATCCCTCGTGGGGTTCGGCGATCATCCCGTTGGGATTAATCATTGGACCACCGCCATCCCGCCTGCTCAGCATGCAGGATGAGATCTGGAATCTGGCCAGCCAAACCGTCAGCCGGGAAATGACTCTTGCCGGACTGCTGCACGATCCCGATGGGGAGGTCTTTCGGACACTGACAGGCAGTGTCGATGTCGCCGCCATTCTGTTGAATCCGTTGTCCTGGCCTCTGTTCACAACTGCCGGTTTGATCCTGTGTACACTGATCGGGACGAGTGCGATTCGCCAGTTGATGCTCACCCCGATCCTGTTGATTGCAGGATTTGGATGGGCATTGAAGGCGGCTGTCTTTTGCGGCACATCGCTGCAGGCTGATGTTGTCAGTGTGAGTTCGTTTTGGGGCCTGCTGTTGTGGTTTTTTCCCGCGGCGTTTTCGGTTTTTTCGTTGAGTCTGACGGTCCGCTTTCTGGCTGCCACAGTCCGAACAAACAAGGAACGCGTAACCGGCCCACTTGGTGTGCTCTGGAATCGTCAC
>JAFMMM010000403.1 GCA_017859815.1 Planctomycetota bacterium
GATTCCAGAACCGTGCAAACTCACGTGAATCAACCGCGCGAAACACTGATCCCGGACAACTGCAAACCGCAGGACAATTCCCGCCCGTTGTCAACGCCAAACCACTGCAATTGGCAGGAAGCACAAATTGCGTACCTTGTCAGCCCATTCAGACCTTGACTCAAACGCTGCAGAAAATAGCCTGTAGCTTATTGCACTCCGTCTGCTGCCCGGATTTCCTGCTGGAATTCCCTGGTTGCGGACATGTTCTTCCAAACTTTCCCACCTCGACATGATGTCGTTTCCGCTCTCCTGGCAGGAGTTGTCAATGTCTTGTTCCCATTACGTTCTGGTCGCACTGGCCACTTTCTTGTCCGCCGGAAGCACGATTGCTCAGGCGGCCGAGCTGCGTCTGGGACCGTCCCAGGAAGGCGCAGTCACAATCCGCAGCCGCGACGCCCGCCAGCAACTGCTCGTGACCCTGGTCAGCGATTCCGGTGCCGAAAAGGATGTCACGCGCGACTGCCAATGGACCATTGCTAACCCAGAACTGCTGGCCGTCGATCAAACCGGGCTCGCAACACCTCGTGCTGATGGATCGACCACAGTCACAGCGACAGTGGGTGAGCAAACAGCGACGGTGACCGTGAATATCAGCGGATTTGCAAGCCCGTTGCCAATCAACTTCCGAAATCAGGTCGTCCCCATCTTCACAAAGCTGGGCTGCAACGGTGGCGGATGCCACGGGAAGTCCGGGGGGCAAAATGGATTCCGTTTATCCTTGCTCGGCTTTTATCCGGACGATGACTACGAGTTCCTGCGCAAGGAATCCCGCGGCCGCCGCATCTTCCCCGGAATGCCGCAGGCCAGCCTGCTGCTGAAAAAGGCGATCGGCGAGAGCCCCCATGGCGGCGGACGCCGTATGGAAGCCGACAGCTACGAATACAACCTGCTGTGCCAGTGGATCGAACAGGGGATGCCATGGGGAAATGACGACGACCCTTCGGTTGTTTCCATCGAATGCGTCCCGGCCGAGCGGATTGTTGAGCGGGAATCTGCTCAGCAGATTTCTGTCATCGCCACGTACAGCGACGGTTCCACCGAAGATGTCACGCGAATGGCCCTGTACGAACCGAACGAGGCCGAGATGGCAGACGCATCCGTCACCGGTTTGATTGAAACGCTCGACCTCTCCGGCGAAGTAGCCATCATGGCTCGCTATCAGGGTCAGGTTTCCACATTTCGGGCCACAATTCCGCTGGGTGCTGATACATCATCACTTCCAGAATCCGTCAACCTTGTTGACGAAGCCGTCTTTGGAAAGCTGCGACAGCTGGGTATCCCCGCCTCGGAAGTCTGCGATGACGCCACTTTCATGAGACGCGTCTCCCTCGATATCGCCGGGATCCTTCCCAGCGAACAGGAAGTCGCAGCATTCCTCGAAGATCCTTCCGGTGACAAACGCGATCGTCTCATCGAAGAACTGCTGGACAGTACCGCCTACGCTGATCACTTCGCCAATAAATGGAACTTTGTCCTGCGAAACCGCAAGGAAAGGGGCGAAGACACGGCCGGCACGATGCTGTTCCATCGCTGGATCTGGAACCAAATCTACGACAATAAACCGTACAATCAGTTCGTCACCGATATCGTCACTGCATCCGGTGACCCACAAATCAACCCGGCTGTCACCTGGTACCGCGATGTCGACAGCGTCGAAGAACAGGTGGAAGATACCGCCCAGTTGTTCCTCGGACTGCGAATTCAGTGTGCTCGCTGCCATCACCATCCCTTCGAAAAATGGAGTCAGAACGACTACTACGGGATGGCAGCCTTCTACAGCCGAGTTGGCAAAAAGAACATTCCCAATCTGACCGGAAATGTTCGTGACCGTCGTGTCTTCCACAATGAAGGAAACGCTTCGGCCACCAATCCTCGTTCCGGCCAGGGGATTCGCCCTACCGGACTGGGTGAACCGGCGGCCTACGACGTCGCCGCCGATCAGGACCCTCGAATTCAACTGGCTGACTGGATGACCAGTCCGCAGAACCCGTTCCTCGCTCGCTCTGTTGTCAATCGCTACTGGAAGCACTTCTTCAGCCGCGGCATCGTGGAGCCGGAAGACGACATGCGGGAAACCAATCCCCCATCCAATCCGGAACTGTTGAATGCTCTGTCTGAACACTTTGTGCGTTCCGGCTTTGACCTGAAGGAACTGGTCCGCACGATCTGCCGATCTCGCACCTATCAGCTCAGCGCACTGCCAAATGAGTTCAATGGCAGCGATCGCCAGAACTTCTCCCGCTATTACCCCCGCCGACTCAGTGCCGAAGTGCTTTACGACGCCTTCCATCAGGTCACGGGAACCGGGGAAAACTTTGGAGGTGTGCCAGCGGGAACTCGTGCCATGCAGCTACCGGATGCGTCGACTTCCAGCTACTTCCTGCAGGTGTTTGGACAGCCCAAGGGAGACACGGCCTGCGAGTGCGAACGCAGTATGGATGCGAATCTGGCCCAAAGCCTGCATCTGTTGAACGGTAAGGAAATTCAAGAGAAGATCGCCCGCGATAACGCGCGCACTGCCGCTCTTGCTCAGGACACCGAACGCCCGCTGGAAGATCGAGTCCGCGAACTTTATCGCTGGGCTCTGTCCCGCGAACCGGATGCGGAAGAACTTCAGATTGCCGTCGCGTACCTTGGCAAACATACCGAAAATCCACGCCGCGGATTTGAGGATATCGTCTGGGCACTGATCAACACCAAGGAATTCCAGTTCAACCACTGAGGTACAAGATTGACGAAGCCTGACGCTGCCCCACGGCGCCAGGCTCGTTTTCTGACGTCCTGTAAACTAACGTTCCTCTTGCTGTGAAGCCCTCTGGTTACAAATCCGGGGCGGAAATTCACATCCATCAGGAACGATTCTGCAGACAGTTTGCCACCGGCCTGCAACCGGCTGGTGCAATCTGCCGACCTCTCCCGCCAGTACATCTTTCAACTCTCCGGAACCCACTCATGACCGGATTCAGGCTCGCCTCGCTGCTGACCTTCAGCCTCTGCTGCATCCCCGCTTCAGCACAATTGCCGCAAACTCGCATCACATCCGTTTTTCCCCCCGGAGGAACGATCGGTTCTTCGCTGGAGGTCACCGTTGGGGGCGGGGCGGACCTTGATGAACTGGATTCCATGATCTTCAGCCATCCGGGGATTACTGCCGCGCAGAAAGTCGATGCAAACGGTAACCCCGCTGGCAACACATTCACCGTCTCCATCGCTGCAGATGTGCCGGCCGGCCTTTACGACTGCCGTGTGCGCGGACTGTTCGGAATCAGTAACCCGCGACTGTTTCGAGTAGACTCGCTGACGGAAGCTGTTGAAGCAGAAGCCAACAACACAGCAGAACAGGCGACAGCAGTTGAGATTCCGTCCGTCGTCAATGGTCGAGCAAACGGTGCCACTGATGTGGACTTCTACCGCATCACACTTGCGGCCGGTCAGACCGTCGTGATCCGGACCGAATGTGATCGCCTTGATTCGCCAATGCAACCCGTGATCCAACTCTACAGCCCCGCGGGAAGACGCGTCCTTGAGGCCCGCCGAATCTTCTCCCAGGAATCCTCACTGGTCTGGACTGCCGAAGAGGCGGGGGACTACCTCATCCGTGTCCAGGATGCTGTATACGGTGGCGGCGATCAGTTTGTCTATCGCCTGATCGTGGACGACAGACCACTGATTGACTGGATCTCACCGAATGTCGTGTCATCCACCCAGCCTCAAAGCGTCTATGTCTTTGGTCGCCATCTGCCAGGTGGCGAAGAAACAGGAACCGAACTGGCCGGCCAAAAACTCTACCGCCAGCAAATGACCACTCAGCCCGGCCAATTCACCACTCCGGTGGGTGTCGCAGCCACAGGGGCATTTGTGGATTCTTCGTGGTGGACCGGAGTCACCGGCAACCTGATCCGAGTGGGGCATGCTGATGCAGCCGTTACTGCAGAAGCAACCAACACTCCGGAGCAGATCGTCACCCTGCCGACGGACATCGTTGGATCGTTTGCCGAACGCGGTGACGAAGATCTGTATCTGTTCGATGCGAAGAAAGACCAGAAATGGTCCATTGAAGTCTTCGCCCAGCGACTTGGTTCAATCGCAGACCCACTGCTGCTCGTGGAACGCGGCACACAGGCTGCCGATGGCACCTGGTCGTGGGCACGCGTGGCCACGGAGGACGATGATCGCCAGAACCCCGGCGGTGCAAATCTGCCTACACTCAGCGACGACCCGGCCTTCCTGCTGACAGTGCCCGAGGATGGACGTTACCGCATTCGCATCAGCGATCGATATGCCAGTGCTCGCGGAGACGCGCGTCTGCAATATCGACTTGCCGTTCGCGAACCTCGGCCGGACTATTCCCTGGTTGTCTTCGATGCACTGCCGTCGACGGACGGGAAAGCCGCATCTGCTTCAGGAGCCATGAGCCTGCGAAAAGGCGGGACCTGGGAAATTGCCGTGTACGCCTATCGTCGCGACGGTCACAACGACACGATTCGACTGGAAGCACTCGAACTGCCCGCTGGAATCACCTGCCACTCTTCTGTCATCGGGCCCGGAAAAACCTCGGCACAACTGACACTCACCGCTGCCGAGGATTGCCCGG
>JAFMMM010000404.1 GCA_017859815.1 Planctomycetota bacterium
CAGGCTGTCCAGCAGGGGGACGGTTTCCCGGAACAGATAGTCACTAAGATTCTCTGGCACTGCCGCAGTATCTTCCTCGTAAATTTCTTCCTTCGTCGCCGAAGCGGTCAAAGCCGGCCTTCAATTTCTCACGCACAGCAGTGCGGACTCGGTCCTCAGCAGCATTTCTCCACGCGAAAAAGCCGGCGTTGCAAACGTTCGTCCGGTCACCCGACACTCAGCGATGACATGAAATTCCGTGGTTGGTTTGACCCAGGTGGCCTTGCCATCTTCGCTGAGGAACAGAACCCGTTGATCGGCATAGACGGGGGATGCGGAAAAGTTCCCACCAAGCCGTTTCGTCCAGTAGACGGATCCGTCGGATGCATTCACGCATGAGGCAATACCGGTGTCCGAAACGAGGAACAGCTTCCCGTCTACCAGGAGAGGTGACGGTGTTGATGGAGCACCTCGTTTGAGTCGCCAGGCGATGTGTGATTCCGTGACATCGCCACTGCCACCGTGCCTGACAGCGATGAGTTCCGGATTGTCATAGTCATGGTTGTAGATCACGAGGTCTGCGGTCACTACAGGTTGTGGCACAGCCGACCAACCGTCAGCCCGTACATGCCAGACTTCACTGCCCGACTTCAAATCGTAAGCGGCGAGGTGGTCCGGTCCTGGTGCGAGGACCAGCGTGCGTTGCCCCGATTTGAGCAGGGAGGCCGTGGCAAATGAATGGTTTACTCGTCCTGTGATACTTCTGGGCGTCTTCCAGCGTATCTGTCCAGTGGCACTATCCAACGCGATCACGAACGGGCTGCTGCTGCCATCACAGATCAGAATGAGATGGTTTTCAGCAAGGACGGGGGAACCGCCACTGCCGTGGACCGGCGGATACGCGATGTCTGTATTTCGCCACAACAGGGTCCCGTCGTCGGCATTCAGGCAGGCCGTTCCATGTGTGCCGAAGTGGACGAACAATCGGCTGCCATTCAGGATTGGTGTGGGACTGGCATGACTATTCTTGCTGTGTATGGGGGGAATGTTCTTGAGCAGACGAACTTCTTTGGACCAGATCACGCTTCCATCGGATCGAGAGAGTCGCAGGCATCGCAGGCTAAGGCGGCCGTCCTGCTCCACTGCCGTGGTGAGCCAGACCGAGTTACTGGAAACCACAGGGGAAGACCATCCGAGGCCGGGGATATCTGTTTTCCACCGAATATTGCTGGTGTCTGACCAGACGAGTGGAGCGGTCTGCTGGTCTGCATGTCCGTCAGAATTGGGGCCGCGAAACTGTGGCCAGTCCTCGACACCAGGAGCGAGAAGTACAAGCAGCACGGGGAGCAGCATCAGATCATCTCCGCAAAACGTCAGGAATCGCTCAGACTGTGAACCAGCAGCCCGCTGCGAAGTTTGGGTTCGAACCAGGTACTTTTGGGGGGCATGATTTGTCCGGCGTCGGACACGGCCATCAACTGCGAGATCGATGTTCGATACATGGAAACGGCAATGTCCCATGGTCCGGAGGCACACAGGCGTTCGAGTTCATCGGTGCCGCGAATTCCACCGACAAAGTCAATCCGTGAATCTGTTCGCACATCGTCAATTCCGAGCAGTGGTTGAATGACCAGTCGTTCGAGAATGGAGACATCGAGCGACAGCGTCGGGTCGTTGGGATCTTCAGCCGGAATATCGACTGTCAACATCCACCACTTCTGATCAATGAAGAAACAGAATTGCCCGGCTGCTTCGGGGCTTGGGGAAGCCGCGGGTTGCAGGTGTCCCAGTGCCGCGAGTTTTTCGAGCAGTTCGTCGGTCGTCAGACCATTGAGCCCGCTGATCACGCGGTTGTAAGGAAGTACTTTGAGCTGATCCGCAGGGAAGAGTACGGCAAGAAACCAGTTGCATTCGGCTGCTGCCCGGTCCGCTGGTGGCAGCGAGGCTCGGAGTTCCTGTCCGGCACGCCATGCACTGGCCGCTCGATGATGTCCGTCGGCGATGTAGAAGGCCGATACCGCCGTCAGTTCCTGTGTCAACTGGGCTGTGTCCGAGATTGTCCAGACAGTGTGTCGGATGCCATCTGCAGCTGTGAAGTCAAATAAGGGTTCTGAATCAGCGACAGCAGACGAGATTAGTCCGTCGATTGCGAGGGTGCCGTTGTATGTCATGAAGACCGGGCCGGCATTCGCGTGAAGAGCTTTGACATGTCGAGTGCGATCATCCTCTTTTGCAGGACGAGTTTTTTCGTGTTTCAGGATCAGGTTGTTTTCGTAGTCATCGATATGGGTGCAGCAGACCAGCCCCACCTGCTGATGTTCACCCATGATTTGCCGATAGGCATAAAGACATGGAGTCGACTCGCGAGTGAGCGCCTGTTGCTGCAGACCGCGAAAGTTCTCGGCGGCCCTGGTATAGATTTCCTCCGAGTAAGGATCTTGTTCCGGCGGGAAGTCAATGTCAGGTCGCACAACATGCAGGAAGCTGAGAGGGTTTCCCGATGCAAGTGCTGCCGCTTCATCCCGGTTCACGACATCGTAGGGAACTGATGCAACCTGAGATGCCGTTTCAGGACGCGGGCGAATGGCGTTGAAGGGTTTGATTCGTGGCATGGTGTTGGGCAGATCAGTTTTGGCGAATGATTGACAGGGGGGGAAACTGAGAACTGCAAAGGTCACAGTCACTTCCACGATTCTAGAAAGAGCAGTTGTTCGGTGTCTTCGTTGTTGGATGGAATCCGCTGCTTTTCCCAAAGGAACCGCAGGTCTGCTCACAGGCAGATCTGTTCTGCGGCAGAACCTCGGTCATGTGATGACTTCGGGTTTGTCGGGCAGTGCCGGGCCTGGCGACCTGAACATGAGTGACGCTGCTCTGGTGAGGTGCTAGGATTTGCTGGCGATTCATTCAGTTTTCCACGGAGTTTTTGCCATGATTCTAAGAAGTGTGTTGCTGGTTTTTTCGGCTATCGGCGTAACGGCATCCCCCGGCTTTTCAACGGATCCGATTCCCGGCTCGGGAGATTCTGTCGAGCACGGTAAGGATGTCTTTCAGCTCAAATCGGCAGACGTTGAATTGTCAGTCACTCGCATCGGTGGTCATCAGGCCCCGGTGACATTTTTTCGCGGCGATGAGACTCCCATCCGCCCTTACTATGTTAGCCCCTGGCAGGACGAGGCGGCCACTGAGATGCCGGTGCCGGTGTTGGTTCCTTTACGCGGTGACTTTTTTTGCATGCCGTTTGGCGGGAATGGGACGGAATATCGTGATGAAGTTCATCCGCCACATGGTGAAGTTGCCGGAAATCGATGGGAGTTACTCGGCAAACAGGAACAGGGAGGCACACACCGAATTGATCTGTCACTTGAGACGGAAGTTCGCAGGGGCAAAGTAATCAAGTCTTTGATGTTGAGAGACGGGCATAATGTCGTCTATTCCACACACCGAATCTCAGGGTTTTCCGGAGAGACATCATTGGGACACCACGCCACACTTGCGATGCCGGACGAAGAGGGCAGTGTGCGTATTGCGACCAGCCCGATTGAATTCGGGATGACCTGTCCGGGGGTCTTTAGTGATCCCGCAAACGCGGAGTATCAGAGGTTGCAACCCGGTGTGCGGTGGAAGAGTCTTGATAAGGTCCCACTGACCTGGAAGGATGCTGCTGATGCTGACCTGACTCGAATGCCAGGGCGACAGGGGTTTGCGGATTTGGTTCAGGTTTTTCCGAAGCTGCCGCCGCAGGGGGAACCGGCGTGGGTGACTGCGACGTTTAGCGACCAGGGGTTCCTGTGGTTCTCGATGAAGAATCCGCAGATCCTTCGTAGCACCGTGTTCTGGATGGAGAATCGCGGTCGACACGGACACCCGTGGAATGGTCGCAATAACTGTCTCGGCCTCGAAGATGTGACTGCATTTTTTGCCGAGGGCCTGGCCGAGTCAGCGGGTGACAATGTCCTGCGAGATCTGGGGATTGAGACGTCTGTCTCACTGACTGCAGACCGTGAGTTTCAGGTTCATTATCTGCAGGGAGTTGTCAGGATTCCCTCGGGTTTCGATGTCGTCAGCACAATTACCTTTGCCGAGGGGAGTGCAACATTCAGGTCGGAAAGTGGTCTGGACGTCACCGCTCCGGTTCATCATCAGTTTGTGTTCTCGGGAGCACCCTGAGAGGGATCAGGCGTCAGCCCCTGCTGCGTGTGTTGCCCCCAGCACGTTGATTTTCTCAGTTTTACAGTTTGCCGGATTAAGTAGCGTTTTTTGGTCGACAATCTGACGCTGCCGGAAAAGAATTCCGCGAGGAACGGAGTCACCGTGAATGCCTGCCCCACCGGTCGGCATTCTGCAGCGATCGTGAGAGGGAGTCATGACCAGAGTCTTATTCGCATGCTTTTTGTTTGTACCTGTCGCCGCAGGGGCGGCGCCGGCAATTTCCGTTTGGGGTAATGCTCGAACAGATCAGCAACGCTGCGAAGCGGAAGCCCGTTATATGGCGCTGCACGCTTTCCGCGGACATGTTGGCCCCAGTATTGGGGGCTTTGAAGGTGTCGGGTGGGGCAGCAATCCGCACATCGCTACCTGCGTACCGCGTCGTACCATGAGGCTCACCGGAGATGCGTCGGTGCGCGCAAGTAACGGCGTCTGGTTTCGTG
>JAFMMM010000405.1 GCA_017859815.1 Planctomycetota bacterium
AGCAGAGTTTCGTGGCGCTGCTCGGCGGCACCACGAAAGTGACATTTGATGGACTCATCAACACATCACTCAGCTGGTTGTCGGTGTTTCTGCGATTGTCTGCGGCGGCTGCCGCTGCAATCCTGTGCACTCACGGCCTCAGCATGGTCTTGCGTAACAGCCCCGGCAAATCGCTGACAGATCGAATCGTCACCTCAGCACACTTTTCAAAACCAGTACTGATCACCGGGACCATCTGGCTGATCACCTGGTACGTCGCCCCCCTGATTGGAATCCAGTCGCTGCTGAATCAGTCCGGGCCGCTGATTCTGGCTCTGTTGCTGGCAAGCCTTGTTTCCAGCTTTCTTGCATCACCTCCGAGTAACGAGCCTTCAGCTGACGACAAACCATCCGGCACTTCTGTCCGATTTGCTCTGGCGGCACTGTTGTTGCTCGCATGCTGCTGGCAGACCGTTTCGTTTCAGCTGAACCAGCAGCTCTATACCGGTGTGCAGGTTCCTCACGGTGATTCCGCGATGTATGAGGAGCATTTGTGGAATGTCTGGCATGGAAAAGGTTTTCGCAGCTACCTGGACCAGGGACTTTTTCTGGGTGAACACATTCAGGTGATTCACCTGCTGTTGCTGCCACTGCATCTGTTGTTGCCTTCCTACTTGATGATGGAATGGGTCTCAACGGCATGTCTGGCGATCTGCGTGCTGCCCATTTTTCGAATCACACTGCGGCATTCCCACAGCACCGTTGCAGCATTTTTCCTGGGACTTGCATGGCTGTTCAGTTTCCCGATGCACTTCCTCGATATTGCAATTGATCTGAAGACACTCCGGCCGTCCTGTTACGGGCTTCCATTCCTGTTCTTCGGGATCGACTTTGCGGAACAGCGTCGTCTGAAAGCCGCCTCCGTTTGTTTGTTCACAGCTTTGCTGACGCAGGAAGATTTTGCCCTGATCACCGGTTCGCTGGGTTTCGCGTTCCTGGCGCTGGAATGGCAGCGACCAGCAGCAGATCGCTGTAAGGCTGTGATCCGATGGTCATTTTCCTTCGCGGTGTTTTCTGTCATCTGGGTTCTTGCAGCGGTTCTTGTAATTATCCCCGCGTTTCGCGAAGGGGAGGTCGTGCACTACAGCCGCTATTTTGGAGACCTTGGATCGAGCCCCGGAGATCTCATCAGGACATCTCTCACAGCTCCCATGCGGGTCCTTGAGATTGTTGTCAGCGAGAGAACGCTGATGTATCTGTTGTTACTGACGATTCCCGTTGGACTGCTGGCGTGGAAACGACCACTGCGTCTGAGTGCCGGGCTGGTCACGTTCATGATGCTGAGTCTCATTCAACTTGACAATTCCCCTGGAAATGGAGAGCAGGCAGCGTCTGCTCTTCCGCCAGTTCCTTTTCATCACTTTCACGCGCCGCTGCTGCCAGTCATTTTTTGGGCCGCGGCGGCGGCACTGTCATCACAAAAAAAACGGCGGGGAAAAACCGGCAGCCCGGAACCCCGTAGTGGGCCTCGAAAAATGCCGGCATCACCCGCATTTCTCGCTGTGACAGCATTCCTGTGCTCAGTTTTTTCCGGCATTCCCTACTCGCTGCTTCCTGCAGGAGCTGTGTTCTGGTCGGAAACATCGGCGTTTGGACGAAAAGTGCTGTACAACCAGGCGGAGCGAGGACAGGAGATTGAACGTATCCTGGAAAGAATCCCACAGACCGCTCGGGTGGCATCAACTGACTGCGTACACACTCGACTGACGCACTATGAGCGATCCTATGACTACAGCGGCTACCTGCGTGCTGTGAATAACTATCAGGATGGTGTTCCTCCGGATACCGATTACATCATCATCGATACGACCCACCGCTACAGCAGTATCCGCAGCAGGGATGACGTCAAAGAACTGCGTGAACAGCCGCAGAAGTGGGAATTGATTTCTGAGCTGAGCGATTCCGGGTTCCTGGTTCTGAAACGCCGCAGCACTGACACTCCCCTCAACGACGACGCAGCGGAATAGCTCACCGATCGTCCGCCGTGTCAGCAGTATCCAGAAAGTTCCCGTCCGGACGCTGCCACAAGCGAACAGATCTCTCATCGCTGATCCCGTCCTTTGCCTTCAGCAATCGCACACGAATCTGATCCGCCTGTGAATTCTTCTGCAGTCCACTTCGCTCTCGCTCGACCATCAGTCTCAGATCAGCGAAGGACACCTGCTTCAGCGCTGCAGCAGGCCGCATCAGCATCACGGTCACTCGACTGGATTCCACAGCCAGTTGCAGCCGCCTGACGATGGCTGAAGTCGCGCGCGGCAGCCACGCCATCACAACTCGAACTCCGCGAGATCGAGCCGTCTGTTCGAGTGCCCACAACCACTGATGCTGAGCATCCCCTCGTAAATGACTCTCGATTTTCTTCCCCAGTCCAGCGGTTGATGATGTCTCTGAAATTCTGACCAGCAGAATTCGAGACAACGGTACTCCGTGAATCACATCACTGGCCGGGTAGAACTCATTACCCTGATCGATCACCGCCAGACAACCGTGTTTTTGCAGCAGACCTGACGCAGATCTCATTGCCAAAGAAGCGGCCGCATGCCCTGACTTCGGACAAATCCACTCCACGACAGATCCCACAGGAACCCCACCTTCCGGGAACAGGCCATCAAGCGGCAAAAGCCCGGTTGGAAGGACTTCTCTGCGTCGCTCGCGGACTCGTAAACCGCTGATTCGGCCGCGCAGATCCTGGAGTGTGTGTTCACGCGAACCGGACTGGAATACAGACATGGGAAACCCGCTCCTGAATCCCTTCAGAATTCAGCCTCAAACTCGGCAGGACATTCTGCGTCAACTGCGGAGCGGCACTGAATTGAAGGTGATGCCCGGTCACTGCTGTTCACATTCCGAAGCATTAATACAATCGGAGCTGAAAAGCCGGCACACGGTCATCAAAAGAATGCTTTGCGGTTTCCCTACCGGCCGAGTCAGGAACGTGGCAAACGGACCGCCGGAAAAGCAGATCCATACCGGTTCAACAGCTCGACAGGATGTAATCAGCAACAATCCGAAACCAATCCGAGGTTTGCAGAACACCGAAATACGGAGATTCAAAAAACTACGGATGACGTTCCCCACGGAGCGGACTGCTGATCTGTATCCGGCAGCCTTGCGGGACCTTGCGGGAGTGGTTTCAAAATCATCTGCTTTCCGTTCATCGGTCGGCAGAAGCCGCTGAGATTAGAGCGGAATATGAAGGGTGTCAATACGCGGGAAAATCTCAATTCCCCACCCAACATAATTGTTCAGATCTGACGAGTTGAAGCGAGCAAAACGTCCCCAATTCCGCGAGGCCCCACCAATCCTTGCCGGAAATCGTGACGCATCCGGGGTTTGCGGTTAGACTTTACCTGCGGATTGCATCACAACTGGAAAAATGCCGTGCCGCAGCAGTTGAACCAATTCAACGACTGTCAGCCAGCCCCGCAAACATCCTTTGTTTCAACCGAATCTGTCCCGGATACGGTCGAATTCAATCTGTCACCCGAATACTCACCGGTTACACTGACCACTCAACTCGGTGTTTACCGGTTACGGACTGTTCATTGACTTGTTCAATGGGCCTACATTCACACTGCAAATGCGGAATCAGAAGATTTGCGTGAAATCTCCTGACTGCACGATTCCCCATTCCTGAATTCTTCCAGCCATGTCCGACAAACGCAATCTGTTTAACAAAATCTGGGATCTGCACTCTGTTCGCACTTTGTCCGGCGGTCAGACACAGTTGATGATCGGCCTGCACCTGATTCACGAGGTCACCAGCCCGCAGGCCTTTGAGATCCTCCGCGATCGCGGTCTGAAGGTGGCGTTTCCGGACCGCACAATTGCCACCGTGGACCACATCGTTCCCACTGACACTCAACAGCGACCCTTTCTCGATACGCTGGCCGAGGACATGATGGTTGCTATCGAGAAAAACTGCCGTGAGTTTGGAGTCAGACTGCTGGATCTGTCTGACGGGCGGCAGGGAATTGTCCATGTGGTTGGCCCGGAACAGGGACTCACGCAGCCAGGAATGACAATCGTCTGCGGCGACAGCCACACCAGCACTCACGGAGCATTCGGAAGCATTGCGATCGGCATCGGCACCAGCAATGTCGCTGAAGTGCTCGCAACCCAAACAATGTTCCTCAATCGCCCGAAAGTCCGCCGCGTGGTCATCAATGGCGAACTCCCTCCAGGTGTCTACGCCAAGGACGTCATTCTCTACATCATCCAGCAACTGGGCGTTCAGGGAGGTGTTGGTTACGCCTATGAATTTGCGGGGACAACATTCGACGCCATGACAATGGAAGAGCGAATGACTGTTTGCAATATGAGCATCGAAGGTGGGGCTCGCTGTGGCTACATCAATCCCGACCAGAAAACGGTGGAATACCTGCGTGGTAAACCGTTCTCTCCGGCAGGCGAAGAATTTGAACGAGCCGCAAAGTGGTGGTTAAGTCTCGCATCTTCAGATGATGCTGAATTCGATGATGTTGTCACTTTCAACGCTGCCGATATCGAACCAACTGTCACCTGGGGAATCACTCCCGCTCAGTCGATCGGTGTCAGCCAGTCACTGCCTCGCGTCGCTGACAT
>JAFMMM010000406.1 GCA_017859815.1 Planctomycetota bacterium
ACTTGCAGAATCGCATCGCGATGCGAAACGAGCCATTGAGCTGGCTTCGGGCCCCGATCGTATCCCGGTCGATGGCGCGGTATCGCTGCTGCGTCGTGACCCGTTCACTCAGGGACCACGTCTGTTCGCACAGCATTGCTCAAGTTGTCACCGCTGGAACGGACATGACGGGCGAGGTAGCCTCGTGCTGGATGCCATTGCTGAGGGCCAGTCCGGTCCCGCTCCGCTCACACCGCCCGTTGCTGCAGATCTTGGGAACTTTGGCAGTCGAGAATGGATGACCGGAATTGTCACGAACTACGCGGATCACTTCCGCTGGATCGAAAATGCCGGCTGGTACAAACAGGCCAGCGAACAGGCCGCTGCCGGAGAGGACGTGGAATTCCTTGACCCTGCCAATTCCGAAATGGCAGACTGGACTTCAGGCCTGACTGAATCCCTGATGGCGGAAGAAAACAAAACCAATCTGACAGCATTGATTGAGTTTCTCGCTGCAGAAGCAAACCACGGTGGAACTGAGTTCGACCCGGATCTTGTTGCCCTGGGAAGGGAATTGGCAATCGACGGCAACTGGGCCGGCGATATGGAGGGCACTTCCTGTGCCGGATGCCACGACACAATCGGCGAACAGTTCCCCGAACAACCTGACGACTCAACAGCCAGCGGTTACCCAACCATGGCGGGTTACGGTTCCGCGGCCTGGCTTCGTGACTTCATTCGCAATCCTGGCGCGGATCGGCACTATGGTGCAAAAAATCAGATGCCAGCCTACGGCTCTGATCAACTGACCGATACGGATCTGGAACTGCTGATCAAATGGATGACAAGCGACTACGCAGCCACTGAAGTTCAGGACTATCCCAGCCAGTTGACCAAATTTGAATCACAGGACCAGGCAACCGATGCAGCAGCAGCCGAAGAGTGACTGCCGTGTGCAGGGAAGGGCACTCTGATGCGTTCACCGATTCGTCGATGCTTTCCAGACAGTCCTTTGACCGTCAGGCTTCATACTTCGACAGGATCAAGCTGCAGTTGTACCCGCCAAAGCTAAAGCAGCTCTGCATGACATGGCGAATCTCCTGCGGATTTCCACGTCGCAGCAGATTCAGATCCTGAACAATTCTGCCGGTTTTGCGATCGCCGGCAGCGGGTGCGAACTGTTGTTGCAACGCCTTCACGCAGACCACAAATTCCAGTGCCCCCGCTGCCCCCAGTGAGTGCCCCAGAATGCCCTTCAACGCCGTGACCGCCGGAATGTTTGGGGCATGCTCAAAACATCTGCGAATTGCATCCGCTTCCCGCTGATCGCCTTCCGCAAATCCGGTTGCATGAGCACTGATCAGATCGATCTGTCCAGGTGACAGCCCGGCATCGCACAACGACTGTTCCATGACTCGACACTGATTCTCCGACGCTGACAAGGTGAAATCCCCGCAGCTCGGATCAAATTCAGCACTGTAGCCGGTGACCTCAGCAAGGATTTCCGCATTTCTCGCACGGGCCGTCTGCAACTCCTCGAGCACAACGAAACCGCTGCCCTCTGACGGTATGAAGCCCCCGCTGTCAGATGCAAACGGGGCACTTACGAATCCTTCCGGCAGCACCTGCGGAGCCGCTAACCCATGCCGCCGAAAGTCCTCCAAACCATACGGAGTCAAGGCGGCTTCGGATCCACCGGCCACCATCAGCTCAGCCGCACCAGCCTGAATCATACGAAATGCTTCCCCGATGGCCTGACTTCCGGAGGCACAGCCAGAGGAGAAGGAGACACCGGGCCCCTGCAGTCGCTTCTGAACAGCGATATTGCCAGCAGCAGAATTGATGATCAGCCGTGGAATCAGAAAGGGAGAGACACGGGCCGCCCCGCGGAGTTGGAGCCGCTCCTGCTGCTGCTCAATTTCTTCCAGCCCCCCGCACGCACTGCCGGTACTGACTCCACATCGCTCTGCTGCCAGTGGAACTCCCGCCGGTAATGTCTGGCTGGCGGCCGCGAGCGCGAGACGAGTGAAGCGAGCGAGCCGGCGAAACTCACGAACAGGAAAGCCAGGCAGCAAGTCGTGATCCGACTCAGCGACCACTCGAACAGAAGCCGGAACAGGCGCGACGTCCGTGGTCACCGCCTGCCACAGGTCTTCAACGCATCCCCCAGCAGGGGAGACGGCACCAAGGCCCGTGACGACCACACGTCGGCGCAGCATTCAAACGACTCATCGTCGGAGCCGGGTGGCCCGTTGAGGAAGAAATGCCGCGTGGCTGTTACTGCAACGCAGCCTGAACAAAGTTTGCTGTCAGCCGCCGGACTTTTCCACGATATAGTCGATCGCGTTTCCGACAGTCATGATCTTGTCGTAGTCTTCATCCGGGATCTTAATGTCGAACTCGTCCTCGAGAGCCATCACCAGTTCAACGACATCCAGCGAGTCAGCCTTCAGATCATCCATAAAAGCCGCCCGGCGGCTGACTTCATGATTCTGAATGTCCAGTTGCTCGCAAACAATTTCAATTACTCTTGTTTCAACTTCAGACGACACGAGCTTATTCCTCCAGCAAGTTCGAGCACCAAAGTACACCTGACGTGTTACCCCGGGCGGCCATGAGATCTTATCGACTGCCAGTTCCTGCACTGTCACGCCGAACCATAGCGTGGGGTGAGATATATCGGTTTTGCGAGATTGTGTAAACCCGACCATCAATTGTCCTGAAGATGGTTGTGTCCCGTGGTCCAGTTTCCGTCCACGTCGGGCCCAGGAGACTGTCTTTCACGCAACTCGGCATTCGGCAGGTGGTCAGACACAATGGACGCAAAACCCTGCTCAGTCATCATTTACAGGCAGTCAGTAAGATCCTGACGGGGGCCGAGGGTGGTCCGCTGGTTGCGGTTCAACCACAGTCAGGTAAACTGCCAGCGGAGATTCTGTCCGGAGTAGAGATCCGGTAGAAAAAGAACCCCTGAACCCGAATCCTGATAGCCATTGCCTTCGGTTCGGTTTTGATCCTGTCACAGCCTTGATCCCTGTTCCACCTGTTTCCCGGGAGTTGTGCCGAATGCTTCAACGAATTGCTCTGCTGGCAATTGCCAGTGTTGTCTCCAGTCTCATGACCGACTGCCAACTGAGTGCAGCCGACCAGGTAGACATTCGCCGGAACGACAGCAACCAGCTGGTCATCACGATCAATGGTGAGGCTTTCAGCACGTACAACTTCTCCAGTGATCTGCCAAAACCGTTCTTTATGCCCGTGACGACGGCGGCCGGTGTTGTCCTGAATCGAGCCCTCAATGACCCGTCTGATGCAGACCATCCTCACCACAAGGGAATGTGGAATTCAGTCGATGAGGTGAACGGAGTGCAATTCTGGGCGGAAAAGGGGAAGATCGTTAACACAGGCGTCTTCATTGAGGAAAGTGGCGGGGCACATGGCCGATTCCGAGCTGTCAATGAATGGAGAAATCCAGAAACCGGGGCTGCAGAAGTCACGGAAACGGCAGTGATTACGATCCACGCAAATCGTCTTGTGGTCTATGACATGACATTCACAACCCCCCAGGACCAGGCGGTCTTTGAAGACACAAAAGAAGGTCTCTTTGGCTTTCGTGTTGCTCCCTCCATGAAAGAGAAAAACGGTGGTACAGTGACTGCCAGTGACGGTTCGAGGGGTTCGGAACAATGCTGGGGGAAACCATTTCCATGGATCGACTACAGTGGTGAAGTGGCCGGGAAGATGGTCGGCGTTACCATCATGGACCACCCGGAGAACTTTCGACCATCTCGCTATCACGTCCGCAACTACGGGCTGTTTTCCATCAGTCCGTTTGGCGAAAAAGCCTACTCCAGGGGGAAATCAGAGTCCGCTCCTGTTCATCTGCAAAAGGGCGAAAGTCTCCGGCTCCGCTACGCCATCCTGATCCACGACGGTGGTGTTGACAAAGCCGGCATCCCGGCAGCGTGGGAACTCTTCAGCACGAAAGCAAACGCTGCTGGACAGCAGTGACTCGGATCAGGACGGTCACCGCTCCATAGTCCCTGCGGCTGTCATTCCCGGAAAGAGGCCCGTGCCGTTCCATCTTCTGTTTCCACTGGCCTCCAGTATCCTGTTCGTGCTGGGCATGTTTTTTGTACGGCAGGGTATCACCCGCGGAGCAAGCCCGTGGACCGGGACATTTCTTGCCAATCTCTGGCTCGCTCTCGCATGGGTCGGTCCAGGGTTGATTCAGGCAAACGACCTTTCCTGGTCCGCGTGGTGGCAGGCTTGTTTGATCGCGATGAGTTTTGTGCTGGGGCAGATCTTCACGTACTTCGCTTTCCAGTTCGGTGATGTCTCAGTCGCCACGCCGGTCTTTGGCGTCAAGGTTGTGATCGTTGCAATCGTGCTGTCTTTACTGGCGGGGGAGGATATTCAGGCGGGGACGTGGACCGGTGCAGTGCTCGCGGCCGCCGGTGTTGCTTTTATTCAGGCCGGGGCCGCTGCCGGCAGGCAGGAAAAAACATTCCTCCGCACCCTGCTGACAATTCTGCTTGCTTTGCTGGCCGCATTCTCTCTGTCGCTCTTTGATACAGGTCTGCAGGTCTGGGGCCGTGAGCACGGACCCTTTGCATTCCTGCCCGCAATGTTTATTT
>JAFMMM010000063.1:0-2552 GCA_017859815.1 Planctomycetota bacterium
GCACATGGAGCGGCAAGGTCGAGCTCCGGAGTGCTGTCAGCTTTGCGATTCTGCAGGGAGAACGTCCGAAATCAGAGGATGGGTTTTGCAAGGGGAAGATCCTGGTGGTGCGGGGCAGGGGAGTCGCTCCATCGGACCCGTGGATTCTGAAGTCCGGGGCTGCGGCGGTTCTGCTGGTCGTTGATGGCGGACGGATTCGCACAGAATTTGTGAATCAGAATGAGCAGACGCCAAATCCAATTCCGGCCGTCCAGATCGACACCGATTCCGCGAACAGACTGGCCGCTGCCTGCGGTCTTGCCGCTGACCTGTTTTCCTCGGATCGCGGCAAGGGCAATCTGGTACTGAGTTCCAGTCAGGAAATTGGCTGTCGGTTGCAGGTGGATCGCGAATCGATCGATGTCCCGAATGTCGTGGGCTGGTATCCGGGAAGTGACGAAGCTGTTCGCGATGAACACATTTGCGTCGGTGCCCACCTCGACCATTTGGGAGTGCAGCGTGGGGAGTTGTTTCCCGGGGCCGATGACAACGGTTCCGGTTCAACTGCCGTGCTGCAGGTCGCTCGCGCGATTCACGCAGGCACAATCAAGCCGCGCCGAAGTGTCCTGTTGATGGCGTTTGCTGCAGAAGAACGAGGATTGCTGGGATCGAAGTACTACGCCGCCAATCCGTTGCAGCCTCTGGAAAAGATGGTCTGCATGCTGAATATTGACATGATCGGACGCGATGAGGAAACAGCCGACGAACCGGCTGAAGAGAACCGCAATACGATTCATCTGGTCGGCAGTCAGCTGCAGTCTTCTGCCATGCATCAGACGGTGCTGGACATGAATCGTCACGTGGGATTTGTTTTTGAATATGACGAAGAGCAGCGTGTGGCATTCCGCAGTGATCAGGCCTCATTCGCCACAAAGGGGATTCCTGTTGCCTTCCTGTTCGGAGGCTTCAATCCGCATTACCACAAGACATCGGACACTCTGGAAGGCATTAATTTTTCCAAGATCGCCAATGCTGCCCGACTGTACTACCTGGTTCTCCTGCAGGCTGCAGACCATGGGCCGTTTGAAAAAGACGTGAAGAAGGACGAAGACAAGTAAGTCCCGTCGACTTTTGATGTGCGCGTCCTGCAGGCACATGAGTGTCAGATTCTGGTGATCATTGAAGCCGAGGGTGTCGTTGTTACCGGCAGGCCGCTGCGGCGAAAGGTTGTGAAGTCCATGTCCTGGCCTCGAATGTCCACACTTCGGACCATCGAGCAGTTTCGCGGTCGACTTGATGAACTGCAGCTTGATCTGCCAGTTGACGAAGTTGTTGAGAGTGGCCTGCAGGCTCCGCTGGCTGCATCTCTGGAGTCCCGTTGCGGCTCAATCCGGAATCGCTGGTGTATTCTGCCAATGGAGGGCTGGGACGGTACAACTGAGGGCCGCCCCACAGAGTTGACACGTCGTCGCTGGCAGAACTTTGGGCTCAGCGGTGCCGCGCTAATGTGGGGCTGTGAGGCGGTTGCGGTCCGACACGATGGCCGTGCTAATCCGAACCAGTTACTGCTGACCGAAGAGACAAAAGGAGATCTGGAATCCCTGCGTGTGAGCATGGAACAAACGCACAAAGATGCGTTTGGAACTCTCGACGGATTTCTGTCCGGACTGCAACTGACGCACTCGGGCCGCTTTGCTCGACCTGATCCGAATTTCGGACCTCAGCCGGCTGTCATCTATCGACATCCCGTGCTGGATCATCGCTTTTCCGTGCGCAGCGATGATTGTCTGTTGAGCGATGACGATCTGAAGCGGCTTGCCGATGACTTCATTGCAGCGGCCCGACGAGCCTTGGACGCAGGGTTTCGGTGGGTGGATATCAAGCACTGTCATGGTTATCTGGGCCATGAGTTGCTCTCCGGATTTGATCGCAGGGGAGAATTCGGCGGGAGTTTTGAAAACCGCACTCGATTCCTGCGGACGATTGTCGCGGGGATCCGAGCCGAATGTCCGGGCCTCGGGATTGGCGTGCGACTCAGCGTGTTTGACTTTATCCCGTTCCAGCCAGGCGAAGAACAGGATCGAACCGGGATTCCGGCGCATGAGGGGGCCTATCACCATGCGTTTGGAGGAGATCACACCGGTCAGGGAATCGACTTGAGTGAGCCGATGCGGTTTGCAGAGCTGCTGCAGCAGCTGGAGATTGATCTTCTTTGCACGACCTGTGGTAGTCCTTACTACAATCCGCATATTCAGCGACCGGCCTTGTTTCCCCCCAGCGATGGTTACCAGCCCCCGGAAGATCCTCTGGTTGGCGTCCATCGCCAGATTGCCGCGACTGCAACATTGAAGAAACGCTTTCCGGGGCTGATCGTGGTGGGATCGGGCTACTCCTATTTGCAGGAGTGGCTGCCAGCGGTCGGTCAGGCCATCGTTCGACGGGGGATGGCAGACATGATTGGTCTGGGACGCATGGTGCTGTCTTACCCGGATCTCCCCGCCGACAGTCTTTCCGGTCGCACGATGCAAAGGAAGCGAATCTGCCGAACGTTCAGCGACTGCACGACTGCGCCA
>JAFMMM010000063.1:2562-18424 GCA_017859815.1 Planctomycetota bacterium
CTGCGCCAAGAAACGGAATGGTCTCCGGTTGTTTTCCGCTGGATCCCTTTTACAAGCAACGCAGTGAGCGCGAGCAATTGCAGGAGCTGAAGAGCTCTTCGTCAGGTTCGCGGTAAGCGTGTGACATCCGAAACCCGGTTCATTACTTTATTTGACATCATTGGTCAGCACCATGTCTTCAACTCCCGAAGAGATTTCAGATCGCCAGCAGGCGCGTGTCGGCACAGTGGTGTTGTTGGCTGCGGCGATCATGGCGGTGCTGATCTTTTGTGATCGGGGCGGGATGCTGAACGGAGCGATGCCACGCTATTGGTACTCCACCCGCCAGATTCATCTTCTTGTCTGTGCGGCGTTGATGCTGATTGCGGCCATATTGCTGCGAACGCGGCTGCACACCGGCCCACTGTTCCAGAACTGTCAGGTCATGACTCGACAGGACTGTCCGTTGTGTGATGAGGCAATTTCCGAGTTGTTGAAGCATCGCAGGGTTCTGCCCGTGATCGAACTTGTCGATGTGGATCTGGATGAAGAACTGCAGCAGCGCTGGGGGGAAACGGTGCCCGTGGTTCTGCTCGACGATCGAGTGCGTTTCCGTGGTTCGGTGAATCCGGTGTTACTGCAGCGGCTGATTGACGCTGCAGAGCTGCGACGGGATCGGGCGGCTGCCGGTGAAGCAAAAGTCTGACACAACCGTTCTAATCGCGCGGGACCTGCGGGTGCAGTGATGTCGGCTGCGGGTGGATATGACAGCGCGCACTGCCGGTCTGCGAGCGGAATGCAGCTGAGTGCAGCGAATGACTTGTCTCGGTGTCACCTGCAACACAGAATTCAGTAAGACTGCGTGCTGCTGCGGCTGCCGCCGGAAACTTCTGTCAAGTTCAAAGACCACTGTCAGGGAGATGAGCGTCGTGAAACATCGGTCAGCATCTGTCATTCGTACCCTTGTGATGGCTCTGGGTATTGCACTTTCCGGCAACGCCCCGGCAAGTGCTCAGAATGCTGATGCAAGACAGTCACTGTTTGACGGAAGAACATTGCAGGGCTGGGAAGGCGATGCCGGCTGGTTTCGTGTGCAGGACGAATGCATCGTTGGCGGTCATCTGGACAGAGAGATCCCGCACAACTTCTTCCTTTCCTCAAAGGACGAGTACGGTGATTTTGAACTGACACTGGAGTTTCAACTGAAAGGTGACCGCACAAATGCGGGAGTTCAGATTCGCAGTCGTCGTATCCCTGATCACCACGAGATGATTGGGTATCAGGCGGATCTGGGGCAGAGTTACTGGGGCGCGCTGTACGACGAGTCGCGTCGTCGCCGCATTCTGGCCGCTCCCGATGCTGAGCAGTTGTCTCGAGTATTACAAAAAGATGGCTGGAACAGCTATCGGATTCGCTGCGAGGGGCGACGTGTGCAGTTGTGGATCAATGATCTGCAGACGGTGGATTACTACGAAAGCGACCTCGACCTCGAACAGCGCGGACTGATTGCTGTTCAGATTCACGGGGGACCGGCTGGCGAAGCGTGGTACCGGAATATTCAGCTGACTTCACTGGAACGGTAACAGTCATCTGATTCGATGATCGGAACATTCTGCCTGGAAACAGGGCGTGGTGCTCAAAAGAGAGTGAGTAGGAATTCCATGAGTAGGAAATCTGCAGCTGACGGTCATTTTCCAATGGTTCGGATGCGACGAAATCGGCAGTGCGACTGGTCGCGTCGAATGGTGCGTGAGCATCGATTGTCCGTGGATGATCTGATTTGGCCGGTATTTGTGGTTGAAGGAACAAATCGACAGGTCGCGGTGGACTCCATGCCGGGGGTTCAACGCTGGTCGGTGGACTTGCTGGTTCAGCAGGCTGCAATGGCGAGCGATCTGGGCATTCCGGCGATGGCCATTTTTCCGGTGACGCCTCAGGAACGTAAGACTGCAGACGGCGAAGAGTGCGAGAATCCGGACAACCTGATTTGTCAGGCCATGCGTGCCATCCGGGACGCCGGGATCGAAATTGGTCTGATCGCGGACGTGGCATTGGATCCCTATACCACTCACGGTCAGGACGGGCTGGTGCGTCAGGACGATGTGGTCAACGACGAAACGCTCGATGTGCTCTGTCGTCAGGCGTTGAATCAGGCTCGTGCGGGCTGCGACATTATTGCCCCTTCGGACATGATGGACGGCCGTGTTGGCCGCATTCGCCAGTCTCTGGATGCTGAGGGCTTCCAGAATGTTCAGATCATGGCGTATTCCGCTAAGTACGCGTCGGCCTTTTACGGCCCGTTTCGGGATGCCGTCGGCTCCGCAGGGAATTTGGGTGGCGGAGACAAGAAGACCTACCAGATGGATCCTGCCAATACTGATGAGGCATTGCGTGAGGTGGCTCTGGATATTGCTGAAGGGGCCGACATGGTGATGGTGAAGCCCGGAATGCCGTATCTGGACATTATTCGTCGCGTGAAGCAGGAGTTTGCGGTGCCCACCATGGCTTATCAGGTGAGTGGGGAGTACGCGATGATTGCCGGGGCGGCTCAGAATGGCTGGCTAAACCATGATGCTGCGATGCTGGAAAGCCTGTTGTGTTTTCGCCGCGCAGGTGCAGATGCCATTCTGACTTACTTCGCTGTGGAAACTGCGAAGCTGCTGCAACGCTGACACCTGAGACGAAGTGACAGAATCGCAGAAATCCAGGTCTTCTTTGCTGTTTTGAAAGATTGGAGCAGCAGTTCGGCTGCCGTAACTTGCAGAGCCGGAGCATTCGGAATCTGCGTTTCAATGCATGTTGCAGGTCGTGAATGGAAGGACAGGCACCTCTGTCCTGCATCCGCGTTGATCAATGCAAAATCTGCTCAGCCTGCTCTGAGATTGTTTCGATACTCCGGGAGTCCGCAGTCGGGTGCTTGTCTGCGGAGGGTTTCATCAAACCTGCAAAGTGGTGTCAGCGTCAGGGATGCGGTTCTGTGAGGCGGGGTCGAACGGGAACAGGGCAACCTACCAGCCCTCTTCTTTGATCAACTCCGCGAGGCGAGCTTAGGTTGCCGATGTCGATTGAAGAGCTGCTGGAACTGATGGAGCAGGGACGATCTCGAAAGGATTCTCGCGACTACCGTCCGGAATGGCTGAAGAAATTTATTTCTTCCGTTGCGGATCTGTTCGAACCTTTGGCCTGCCTTGGTCGGGTGGGTTACGACTGCCGTCTGGATGAACGCGGATGGACCGTCTCCCTGTATATCGGGACGACGGAGATCATCGGCGGACCAAGGGATGGACAAATTGATCATGTCAGTTTCCGGCTTGATATTCTCAGACTGCAGCAGGAGTTCCGAGAGATCACTCGCCTTGAGTGGTACTCAGTTTCTGAGAACGCGGAGCAGGCATCCGGTATTCCTGTGCGGTCACTCCTGTCGGTCCACGGCTGTCCTCCGGACGGCGAAACACTGCGTTTGGAACTTCTTGGCGTGCCACCGATTGTGACCAAACCTGGTCTGCATCTGCGAACAGATGGTGTGTTTTACGAGACACGTTGAACGCAAAACGGAAGTGAAAAAGCAGCTCACGAGTCACGGAACAGTCAACGGGCGGGAAACATCAGCGAATTTGGGCAGGGCTCCTGCACTCCGGCGGAACTTCTCACTCCGCCGGGGTGTGCTGCCTGGTGCTCGGTTGCGGCCCGCCACTGCAAAGATCTGCAAAATCTGCCCCTTGGACAGTGTTCCTGCAGCGGTCTCGCCTCCGGTGTGTTTCTTTCTGCCGACTCGGAGAGATGCGATCGGTTGAAACTGCCGAACCCGTATGGCGGCGGGACTTTCCCCCCAAAAAGGTGCTTCCTTCCCTCTGGACAAGGCATTCTGCCCTCCATTATCAACCGCCCGCTGCGAACCCGGAGGGGCTGCTGAAGATCAGCACTCGCTCCGGATTCAAAGTCCGAATCAATTGCCTTCAGGGAAGATGGCGATGGTGCGGACATGTCGGATGCCGTGTGGAAATGATGGCTGCGGACTTTGCCTGAGCAGGGTCTCATGCCTTCCACAGGATTTGTTGCAGTGGTGACAATGCAGGCGCTGTTGGTGTGAGCCATGGGGGCCTGCAGGGAAGGCGTTGTTCGGGATGCGGGCTTTGGCAGGTGCTGCCGGAGTTCCTGAACTCTTGTTTCTTCCTGGTCATTCGCACAATCCGACGACAAAACAAAGAAGGAAGAACCGAACGAATTTGTACCGGGCAGTCAGCCGGATCAGTGGTGTTTGTTTTGCTGAACCGAACGGGTTTGGCGGAGTCTGAGCATTATCCTGATTGTGCTGATGTTCAGGACCATGTTCTGTCGATACCTGTCGATACGAACTGTCTGCCGCTTTGGTGCACCTGCTGTTCGTCATGGAGGATTGAATGGCTACCAAGGTCAGTGAAGATGTTTCTGAGGTTTGGGTTGAGTTCAAGAAGGACCAGACCAACCAGAAGCTTCGGAACCGCCTGATGGAGCGGTACCTGCCGCTGGTCAGATATAATGCGGAACGTGTTTGGGCCAAGCTTCCTGAGGGCGTGGATCTTAACGATCTGATGTCCGCCGGAGTTTTTGGTCTGATGGATGCGATTGAAGCCTTTGATATGGAACGCGGCGTCAAGTTTGAGACGTACTGCGTGCCGCGCATCCGCGGTGCGATGCTCGATGAGCTTCGTACGATGGACTGGGTTCCCCGCCTGGTGCGAAGCAAGGCCAGCAAGGTCGAAGCGGCACGCAAGGCTGTGGAAGCACGCGTCGGCCGTCCGCCAACCGAGGCTGAAATTGCCGAGCAGATGAGTCTTCCGATCAAGGAATTCGAACGTCTGCGTGTTGAGGCCAGCGCCGTCAACCTGGTCAGTCTCGAGAAGAAATGGTACGAGACCGACAGCTACAAGGATGTTCGAGAAGTGGATGTCGTTGAAGACATTCGCTGCAAGGATCCCACCGACGGCATCCAGAAGATGGATGTGATGCGTATGGTGACCAAGGGTCTGAACCGCAACGAACGTCTGATCATCATCCTGTATTACTATGAAGAACTGACCATGAAGGAAATTGGCAGCACACTGGGGCTGTCTGAATCCCGAGTCAGTCAGATGCATTCCAGTATCGTCGCTCGACTCAAAGAACAGCTGGACCGGCGTCGCCCGGAATTTGGCTGAGAAGAAATTGAAAAAGCCTTCGCATCTGCGGAGGCTTTTTCGCTGCGCGGACAGAATGCCGACCGCCGTCATCTGCTCCGCTTTGCAGGGCCGCCGCTGGTCAGTTGTTGCTTCTGTAGGCGGCATTTGCGATATTGGACGCACAGGGAAGCTGTTTCCCGTCCCCGCCTGATTTCACAGAGGCTGTCAATGCTACGCATTCCTGATCGCCCAATCCGACTCTGCAATGGCTGGTCGCGCCGCGACGCACTGCAGATCGGCGGCCTGTCAGCTTTGGGCCTTTCCCAGCAGGCTCTTCGCGCCGCCAGTCCTGCTGTCGATGACGCCGCCGAACTGGCACCGGGTTTTGGCAGCGCAAAATCGGTCGTACTGGTCTGGCTCCTCGGCGGACCTCCCCAGCATGAAACATGGGATACAAAGCCCAATGCTCCCGCTGAAATACGCGGAGAATTTGGCAGTATTGATTCTGTCGTCCCAGGAATTCGAGTGGGCGAACTGATGCCGCGTTCGGCAATGCACACCGACAAACTGTCGGTTCTGCGAGCCGTCGTCACAAAGGACCAGGCGCATTCATCCAGCGGTTATCAGATGCTGACCGGTGTTCCTCACCAACCGCTCAGCCAGGAAAATGTGGTCTCCAAATCCCCCAATCTGTCGCCGTCTCACGCGGCGATCATGCGGGCGTTGCGCGCCGACCATGACGGTCTGCCCTCTTCGATTGTGTTGCCATACCATATTGCGAACGACGGTGAGATCCTGTGGCCCGGGCAAACTGCCGGCGTACTCGGTCGCCAATATGACCCGTGGCTGATTTCCTGCGATCCATCCAAACCGGACTTTCAGGTTCCGGATCTTTCGCTGCCGGCTGAGATCTCTTCGGACCGCTTTCAGTCGCGGCGGAGATTGCTGCAGTCGCTGGAAGAACCCGCGGCAGCACACGGAAAGATCGCCGGGGCGGGCCAGTTTGGATTCCATCTCGAACAGGCCTTTGACCTGCTGGCCGGAACTTCCGCTCGCAGAGCTTTTGAAATTTCGGAAGAGCCCGCTGATGTGCGGGATCGCTACGGGCGAAATCGCTTCGGGCAGTCCATGCTGCTGGCAAGGCGACTTGTCGAGACCGGCGTTTCACTGGTGCAGGTCAACTGGACTCGCGTCGAAGCCGTCACAAATAACGGGTCCTGGGATACTCACAAAAACCACTTCACAGATCTCAAAGACCATTTGATGCCGCGAATGGATCTCGCGTTCTCTGCCCTGATGGACGATCTGGATGAACGCAATCTGCTGGATGAAACCCTGGTGGTCTGGCTGGGAGAATTCGGCCACACGCCGAAGATCAACGGCAATGCCGGACGGGATCACTGGGGGAACTGCTTCTCGATCGCACTTGGCGGGGCCGGAATTCGCCGTGGACACGTTCACGGGGAATCAGACGCCCACGCGGCCTTTCCGGTCGCCGGGGCTGTGTCGCCCGCTGATGTCACCGCCACAATCTTCCACTGTCTGGGTTACCATCCCGAGACGCTGCTGTATGACCAGACTGGTCGACCATTCCCGCTGACACGGGGTGAAGTGATCACAGAGATTCTTGCCTGAAATGTCACATTCACCGGGAACCAATTCCCACTGGAGATCACGCAAACGCCGCATGGCAGCTGCCGCTGTGTTTCCTGCGCTGGCGCTGATCCTGCAAATGATGGGACAGCCCATCTACTGCGCCTGCCAGCAATTTCAAATCTGGAATGGCGACACGTGGTCCAGCCATAATTCACAACACTTCCTCGACTGGTACTCCCTGACCCACGTCTCCCACGGGCTGTTGATGGCTGGTGGCACATGGCTGCTGTTGCGAAAACTTCTGAACTTTCGTGGACGATTGCTGGTGTGCCTGCTGCTGGAGGCGGGCTGGGAAGTGCTCGAAAATACCCCGCTGATTGTGCAGCGTTATCGCACTGCCACCGTTGCACTGGGGTACACCGGTGACTCCATCGTGAATTCCATCGGTGACCTGCTCAGCTGCTTCGTGGGTTTTCTGCTGGCTTCCACGCTGGGTTTTCGCAAAACCGTGGTCCTGCTGATTGCCCTGGAGTTATTGCTGCTGGCCGTGATTCGCGACAATCTGACCCTGAACATGGTCATGCTGTCATGGCCGCTTGATGCGATTCGCGAATGGCAGGCGGCCGGGCACTGAATCGGTGTGTGGGCCCACCGGGTGTGGTCGGTCCGCAGAACGCGGGCAGATTACCAGTTTTCCGCCTGCCACGTTTCGGCGTGCAGGACGTCGTTGCTGCTGGCAGATGTGACAGTCAATTTCCATCTCAGCACACCGAATGGAAGATCATCACAGTATTTCACATCCACCCGTTCAATCACTCGTCCCAGGTTCGGATGGTCCATCAACGTTCTGCGAGCGGCGCGATCGGTCTTCCAGGCGGTCTCCGGATCATCTCGCGAAGGCAAATACATTGGACCACCCGGTGCGAATGGACGATTGCTGGAAGCCTGGCCGAACATCTGCCGGATCAGGCGATCAAGTTGTCGCTGTTCCGTTGTCAGCGTGGCCGCTGATGGACTGCTGCCCGGCTGTCCGGGCCTGTCAAATGGAAGCTGAGCCAGATCTGCCGTCGGCAGCAGGCTGCGGCCACCCATTGCGGCTGCGGTCACGAAGACCTGCGGATTTCCTGCGTCGTCCTGAAGGACTTCGAATTGCACGCGGTCTCCGCGACTGCTGACAAAGGCTGCTGTTTCCCCGACTGTTCGCTGCCCGGAAAATATGGACAGGCGAGCCGGATTGAAGGGGACACGTGGAGTTCGGTAGCTGATCAAGCCACGAGATTCCAGCTGCGTATACAGCCATGAAGGCCGCCACGGAGTCTCAATCGACCACAGGACGGTTCCAGCCGAAATCATCAGCAGCAGGATACCGATGCTGAAACCAACGTTCCGAATCTGTTGCAGCAGCGGAATCATGGCCAGCCACCAAAACGGCGAAAGCCACAGCATCCACCGCAACCCCACCGAGTTCCCGCCGTAGTTGTAGTTCTGAGTGCGGCTGAGATAGAAGCCAAGCGTAATCAGGCTCATCACGGTGCCGGCAAACAGCAGCGTCTTTAATGCTCCGCGTTGAGCCGTTGCCGGCGTCTGTTCCGAATCATTGGCGGGGTTCCATCGGCCAGCCAGCAGAGGCCCCGTCAGGCTGAGCAACAGGACGGGAGTCAGCGACAGCAGGCCATGGTGCCCCAGCAGACAGTGAAACAGATAGGTCGCTGTGGATTCGGTGTTTGCATCCAGATCGCGAGGATCCGACCAGTAACTGGGGATCCCGTGATGCACATAGAGATAGGTCTCCGTGCCATAGGTTGCGTAGAACGGCTTCAGGCTGCCGGTTGCCATCCAGTTGGTGACAAAGAAAAACAGCAGCGGCAACGCGGCTGCCGGCACATACCACTTCAGTGTTTGCCGACGACAGAGTGTGACTGCCAGCAGAAATGAAGCAACACCCAGCTGGGCAGCGGGCAGCTCAAAGCAGGTGGTCATCGCCGCAAAAAATCCCAGTACGGCAAAGTCACGCGTGCGAGGTGCAATCAGCAGGCGGACGGCTGCAGAAACAGCCAGCACGGCACTGACAACCGCCGGCGTATGATTATTCAGCGAGGTGAGATACGGTGTCGTGAGTGATCCCATGCCGGCCGCTGCAAGAATAAATATGCGTGCTGCCGGGACGACCCCCAAAAGTCTCATTGTGTTCCGCAGCGACAGCAGGCACAGGCAAAACGGCAGTGCGTTGATGATCAGCAGCAGGATGCGTGTGACGACGGCCGTTTCGGCAAACAGACCATAGCCGGTCACGGCCTTCTGAGCGGCATACAGACCGGCGACCAGCACGGACAAAAACGGCGGCTTGGAGGAATAGAAGTGCCACGTTTGATCCGGCTCGGACCACGTGCGGACTTTGTCGATCGTCGACCAGCGGGAAGACTGGTCGATTTCATCAATGGACCAGGTGTTGCGTTCGACCAGTGACCAGACGGTGGCCCAGCGGGAGCGATCATTCGCGCTTTGCAGAGGTGCTGCCCTGAGAATGGCGATGGACACCACCATCGTCATCAGCAGGATCAGCAGATTTTCCACCCAGCGGGGCGATTCTGCGGATCCGTCGTGGCGTGGTTCGGGCTCTGGCATGGTGAAGGGCAAGCTGTTCGGGAGCGGGGCACCGAGTGAATCACGCGGCGTGGTGGTCGATGTTTGATCCAGTCTGTGTCACAAACTGGGCAGACTCAAGCGTGTCCTGAGCCTGCTTTCCGCAATTCCGCTGGTTTCAGTCGTCTGTTCAGAAGTTCCCGATCAGCGGATCCTGAATAATGCGAAGTCTGATCTTGAGTTGACCTGTTGGTGCCTGCCAGACTTCGCGGTCAGAGATCTGATCCCGTAATCAGCCAGCCTTGTTCTGTCCAGTATGTTCAGGATTGTCAGCGATGTCCGACGACGAAAAAAATGTCATTCGCCAGCTCTCGCGCCGCCAGCGGCGGGTGTTGGGAACACTGATCGAAAAAGGGTTTACAACGCCCGATCAGTACCCGCTGACGGTGAAGGCGACAGCCACCGGCTGCAATCAGAAAAGTAATCGGGATCCGGTGACAGATTACGACGAATCCGATGTCGCGGACGCTCTGGAAGAATTGCGGCAGCTGGGGCTGGTCGCCGAAGTGTACGCAGACGGAAGTCGAGCAGTTCGTTTCCGACACTATATGCGTCATCGGTTCACGTTTTCTGAACAGCAACTGGCGATCATGTGCGAATTACTGCTGCGGGGAAGGCAGCAGTTGGGTGAGCTGCGGACACGCGCCAGTCGCATGCGGCGTATTGAGTCTCAGGACCAGTTGCGAGAGCAATTGGAAGATCTGCTGAACCTGGGATTTCTGCAGACCAGCGGCAGTCTGGAACGACGCGGGGTCGAGGTGGACCACACCTTTTATGGTGACCGCGAGAACATGCAACTGCAGTCGCTGGGGGATGCCCCCGAAGCTCCACAGACACCTGCGGTGGAATCCGCTCCTGCTGCCGCGGAGGTGGTCGATTCCCTGCAGCAGACGCTGCAACAACTGCAGATTCATTCAGAGCGTGTGCAGAACGCGATCGATTCCCTGCGACAGCGGCTGGATCGGATCGAACGCGAGCTGGGGATCGATTGATCCCCGCGCGGCTGGACAGCGTCAACGCGTTGGCATGATGATTTGAGAGGCGCCGCTGCCAGTTCTCTGGACCTGAATCTGCACCGGGATCGTGTCTTTCATTTCCGCAACGTGGGTGATGACACCAACCTTGCGCCCCTGCGACTCCAGATGCATCAGTGCATGAGTGGCGGTCCGCAGCGTTTCGTCATCCAGAGTTCCGAACCCTTCATCAATAAACAGCGACTCAATCTTCAGACGATTGGAAGCCAGGGCAGCCAGACCCAAAGCCAGCGACAGCGATACCAAAAACGTCTCACCTCCGGACAATGAGTGTACCGAACGCTTTTCATCGGCCATGTCCTGATCCACGACCATCAGGTTGAGCGAGTCGGGAATGCGTTCGAGCCGATAACGTGGTGTCAGTCGATACAACTGGTAGTTCGTGTCCCGCAGCAGAATGTCCAGAGTTTGTTGCTGAGCCAGTTTGCGAAATTTATCGCCCTCTGCCGATCCGATCAGTTCATTCAGTTTGAGAATCGGTTCTGCCGCTTTCCGCTGTTTCTGCAACTGGTCTGTTTTCTCTGTCTGCCCAGTGCGTCGCTGGTTGTCATTGATGATCGCGGCCCGCACCTCTTCGCTGGTTTCCCGCGCAGATTCCAGAAGGGGAACAAGCTCCCGCTGCGTTTGCACCAGTTGTTCCTGTGATTCCGTGAAGTCTTTCCCGCTCTGATGCTGCTCCAGATTCTTTCGCTGGATTTTATCGCCGCTCTCGGCAGACGTGACGTTGTCCCGGATTTGCTGCAGCTCATCGCGTTCGGTCTGAATCCAGTCCGGGCCGCGACCCGCGATCGTTGAGATCTCAGTGAGAGACAACTGCCGCTGCTGTTCCTGCTGAAACGCGGTGTGCCAGGCGTCCAGCTCCTGTTGCCGCTGTGTTTCAAGGGCGGCCGACCGCAGATGTTCTTCCTGAGAACTCTTCACCCCCGCGCGCGTGGTCTCGACGTCGAGGTGTATTTTGTCCTGAGCCAGTTTCTGTGTTTCGAGCTGCCGTGTGGCTGTTTCCAGCTGTCTCTGCAATGTCGCCTCAAACTGCTCTGCAGTCTGTTCTCCAAGGATCTCCCGGTGACGTGCCTGCTGATCGTGGAATAACCTTTCTGCAATGCGCAGATCCTCGTCAGCTTTCTGTAGCTGCTCAGCCGCATCAGATGTCTGCTTACGCCGTTCCGGAAGGACGGCCTGCAGCCGGCCAAGATGCTCGTCCGCCTGTTTGATTTCATCAGAAAGGGTGCGCCAGGTCTGAAGATCGCTTTCGGCCGAGGTGATTGCGGCGTTGGGTTCCCGCTCGAACCGATCCCTCAATGCCGGGTGTTGCTGCCAGAGTTCCGCCAGCTGCTCCTGCCGTTTCCCCAGTTCCTCCGCCCGCTGTGAACGATTCTTAGCGGCATCCTGCAGCCGGCCCGTGGCCTCGCGGAGATGCGATTCCAGATCTTTGCGGGCCGTTTCGTGTGTGTGCAGTTTTTCCTGTTCGACATCCAGTGTCTGACGGAGTTGATCACGTGTTTCTCGAAACGTTGTCAGCTCGCTGCGACGTTTTCGGCAGGCATCCCGTCGGAGTTCGGTCGTTCGTCGTTGTGATTCACATTCGTCACGCTGCGCGGGTTCCTCCAGTTGAAAGATCGGATGTTCAGGGCAGGGTGGCTGCAAATCCTGCCAGCGAGCTGCCAGCGTTTCCTCCTGCTGTTGTTCAGTTGTCAGGGTGTCTGTCAGCGTTTTCTGGCGGGCAGTCAGATCACTTTTCTGCTGGTTGAACTGTTCCAGAGCCTGCTCGGCCTGCTGCAATGCGGCATCGGCCGCATTCAGAGCAGCTCGCGTGGGAGCGTCTGCGGAATCATGCCATGGGTGTTCCAGTGAACCGCAAACAGGGCACGGCGATTCCGGCTGCAGTTGCGCCCGCAGTCGTTCGGTCGCGTTGTCGACGGCACTGACGATGTGATTGCGGAATTCCCTGGCGGAGTTTCGATGCTGAGTTGCCTGCGGGATCTGCGCCTGACAGGTCTTCAATTCGCTGCAGACATCGTTCAGTTGCAGCTGCAGTTGAGCCAGTTGCTGCCGATGATCGTCCCGTTGTTTTGCCAGACTGTCGCGTTCTTTCAGGAATGCCTCAACGCTGCTGAGATCTTCCAGCTGCTTTTCGTGCGCCTGCAGTTCTGTTTCCAGCTCTTGTTCATTCGTTTCGGAAAGTCGCTGTTCAGCAGCCGCGACCTGTTGTTTGGCTGTGTTCACGATCTCACGTTGCTGATCGCAGGCTGCCGTTGCCGGTGATTGCTGCTGTTGCAGTTCCTGCAGTGTCGACCGCAGTGCGTTTTCCTGATCGGTCAGTCTGGTCGTCTGAGTGGTCTGATCGTGCAGGTCCCGCAGGCGATTGATCCAAAGTTCCGCGGATGCCGCGAACGGCTGCCAGCCGATCAAGCCCTGCAGCCGATCGTTCAGAGCGTCTCGCTGCTGTTGCAAGTCTCCGACAGTTTCTTCACAGCTGGCCAGAGCCTCGGCCCTCTCTTGGGACAGCTGATGGCAGCGATGTTGATCGGCCTTCGCGGCTTGCAGCTGTTGACCAAGACCCGGAAGTCTTGCTTCAATCGCTCGCGCTTCCTGCAGCTGGGGTTTGGCGGCGGTCAGTTTCTCCCTGTGTTCTGTCAGTTGCGCTTTCGCTGCTGCAACAGCCTGCTGCAATTGTTCCTGTTCGGCGATTTGTTTTGCCAGCTGCCGTTCCTGTTCCTGCTGAGCAGCCAGCCGCTTCGCCGTTGCCAGACTTGCCTCTTTCAGCCGAGTCATCAACGGCTGAGCCTGTTGCAGAATCAGCTCCGTCTGCTGCAGATCCTGGCGGCGGGAGTCGGCGTTTGCGAAGGCCTGTTGAGCCTGTTGCAGACTTCGGGTGGCGGACTGAGATTTTTCCCGGAAAGCGGTTTCGGTTTCGTACCATTTCAGTCGCTGATCGGTCTGTTCCTGTTGCCTTCGAACTTGCTGCAGTTCCGCATCCGCCTGTTGCTGACTTAACTCCAGCGCAGCTCGCTCTGCGTCGGAAAGTGGCAGCCCGACTTGCAGCTCTGTTTCCAGTTTTTCCAGGTCCTGCCGCACTTGTTTGGCCCGCTGGTAAACCGCGATCGAAATCCGTTCAAACTGATCGGTCCCGGTCAGGGTTTGCAGGATCTCAGAACGATCACTGTCATTGGCTTTCAGAAAGGTTGCGAATTCGTTCTGAGCCAGCATCACCGCTCGTGTGAACTGCTCAAACGACAACCCGACACGATCGGCGATCGCCTGTTTCACCTCGGTCAGCTTGCCTCCCGAAATCAAATCACCGACTTCGCTTCCCGGTTCCGTCGCGCCGCGATACAGGGCCATACTGACCGGCTGAAAGCGTCCGTCAGCACGGTTGCGAGCGCGACGAACGCTCCAGCGAGCTGTACAGATCGTTCCGTCATTTGCCTGAAAGACCACCTCAGTCCAGCCCGATCCTTCACCCCGGCGGAGCAGATTCCGCGGATCCTTCAGCGTGAGATCATCCAGTTGTTCGTTGCCCTTGACCTGTGTCAGCCGCGGAGTTTCGTTGTAGAGCGCCAGGCAGATGGCATCCAGCAGGGTGCTTTTACCCGAACCGGTGGGGCCGATGATGGAAAACAGGCCGGTGGAATGCAGTGGTTCGGCTGTCAGGTCAACAATCTGCAGCCCGGCCATTGAGGCGATGTTTTCGAGGGCGACACGAAGGATCTTCATGACTGAACCCCTTCTTCATGCAGAATCTCCCGCAGCACCTGAATCACGGCATGATCCGGTTCCCCGTCGTACTGTTCCTTCCAGTGACTGCGAAAGACGTCTTCCGGTTGAATGGCAGCCAGCAAGTCTCCCGTCGGTTCCTCCGGCTGTGTCGGGGAGTTGTTTTGTGTGCGTTGTGAGATCGGTTTGATGGACACCAGTCGTGCTCCCTTGTCCTGCAGCAGTTCTTCGGCCTGCTTGCGGAATCCCGGGGACGGCCCGTCCTGCAGCAGCCGCAGTTCCAGAAACGGTTGCTGGTCATGAGGAACCGAGGTTGGTAAGTCGGTCTGTCGCAGCAGATCCAGCAGATCGTCAGCCGTTGCCGCCCCTTGTTCCGGAATCGTCAGCAGCGGAACTGAGCGAGGCACCAGCAGCGATTCGGTCCGCTCCACAACCGCTCCGTTCAAAAACAGCTGCAGAATCTGATGCTGGTAAGTTCGTTCGGAAAAGGAAAGCGGGATGGGGCTGCCGGAATAGCGAACACGACCGCCGTCAAATTGCTGAACACGATGCAGATGTCCCAGGGCCACGTAGCTTAAATCGGTTGGAAATGCCTCGCTGCCGATGCATTCGGAACCGCCAATGATCAGCCGGCGTTCAGAATCCGGTGATTCATCGCCGCCGCTGAAGTGGCAGTGACCCATTGCCACGATGGCCGCATCCGGGGCTTCGCGTTCACGCCGCTGAACGGCCTGCTGAGTGGTCTGACAATACAGTTCCCGAATCCCGGCCAGCCACGGGTCAACAGCATCGGTGATTCGAGGGACATCAGCAGGACGCAGGAATGGCACTGCCAGAATATAAGCCGCGATCCTGCCGTTGCTGTCTTGCAGTGGAACGATCAACTGGTCCACGTCGATCTGCCCGTCGCTGTTTCTGGGGACTGTACCAACAACCCGAATCTGAAACGCTTCCAGCAATTCACGAGGAGCTTCCAGCCGGGAACCGGCATCATGGTTTCCTGCGGTAATCACCATTTGCAGACCCGGGCGAGCCTGTTGCGCATCAGCGAGGAATCGGAAATACTGCTTCTGGGAGGCTGCGGAGGGATTGATGGTATCGAACACATCTCCCGCAAAGATCAACGCATCCGGTTGATGCTGTTGTAACTGCTCCAGCAGCCAATTCAGGAACTGCTGATGTTCGAACAGGCGGTCATGGTGATGAAAAGTCTGGCCCAGATGCCAGTCCGCGGTATGGAAGATCTGCAGCATTTCATTTCCCGAGGGGCTGAGGAGAAGCTCGCAGGATCTCGGAAGCCCGTCCGAATCGCAAGGCACTCCGCGAATCCCCTGCAGGCAGTTTTTCCGGTCACCCTGATCACACCTCGTTCAGTTGGCGGACTGCGGGTGATCGGCGGAGTAACCGGGGCGATTTCACTGCGGGGTCCAGGTCGAGAAAGAATTCCGGGTGTAGCGACTGTTGGGAATCCCGGATCCCTGGAAAGAAAAAAAAACGAGGAAAGGTGACTGGAATGGTGAAAGCGTGCCGATAGTATTCGGGCACCGAGAGGGACGGCGCGAACGTTGAGCTTTGGCTGGACGGGGTCTCCGGAAGTTTTCGGTCACACATTGTCGCGGGGTGGAGCAGCCTGGTAGCTCGCGAGGCTCATAACCTCGAGGTCGTCGGTTCAAATCCGGCCCCCGCCACTTGTTTTTCCAGTTGCGAAACTGGAAGACCGCCAAGTTATAGAAAGGCCGATGTCGAGAGGTGTCGGCC